>CAYWNB010000288.1:0-3856 GCA_964459195.1 uncultured Desulfobacula sp. | reverse complement strand
AGGGCAAAAAAAATGCACCCTGTATCATCTTTATTGATGAAATTGATGCCGTGGGTCGCCAGAGGGGCGCCGGCATGGGCGGCGGTCATGATGAACGGGAACAGACCCTGAACCAGCTGTTGGTGGAAATGGATGGATTTGAATCCAATGAAGGGGTAATCCTCATGGCAGCCACCAACCGGGCAGATGTACTGGATCCAGCCCTGCTCAGACCCGGCCGATTTGACCGCCAGGTGGTGGTGGACATGCCGGACATCAAAGGCCGTGAAGGCATCCTGCGGGTACACATGAAAAAGACTCCCCTGGATGCCGATGTGAACCCCACAATTCTGGCAAAGGGAACCCCGGGGTTTTCCGGTGCTGACCTTGAAAACCTGGTCAACGAGGCCGCCCTTTTGGCGGCCAAGCGGAACCATGAAAAACTGAGCATGATGGATTTTGAAGATTCCAAGGACAAGGTTTACATGGGCCTTGAAAGAAAATCCAAGGTCATCAAGGAAGACGAAAGAAAGACAACAGCCTACCACGAAGGCGGCCATGCACTGGTGGCAAGGTTTTTGCCCAATACCGATACGGTCAACAAAATCACCATCATCCCCAGGGGACGGGCCGCCGGTGTCACCTGGTTTTTGCCCGAGGAAGGGGATTTTAAATACAAGGATCAACTGGAAAATGAGCTGGCCATTGCCTTTGGTGGACGGGTGGCCGAAGAGATTATCTTCAAACGGATCAGCACCGGAGCCTCCAATGATATTAAACAGGCCACCAAACTGGCCAACCGCATGGTGAGAAGCTTTGGCATGAGCGACAGCCTGGCCCCCCTTTCCTATGAAGACCATGATGACAATATTTTCATCGGCAGGGAAATGACCCAGGCAAAAAGCTATTCCGAGGCAACGGCCCAGAAAATTGATTCGGAAATTGCCATTCTCATTGACCGGGCCTACCAGAAAGCCAAGCGAGTCCTGGAAGGAAACCTTGATCTCCTCCATGCCCTCACCAGCCTGCTCATTGAACGAGAGACGGTGATGGGATCGGAACTGGATGATCTCATTGCCGAAATGAGACCTGATTTTGATTTTTTCGGCCGAAAAAACATCAAAATCCAGCCCGAAGTTGCGGCGGCAGATGCCGGTGAGAAAACGCCAAAGGATTCCGATGATTCACCCGTCGAGGAAACCCAGGTCGTAGATGAGACCATTGACGACACACCGGAAGATTCCGATTCCAATAAAAAAAAGGAATAAGGGAAACCCCCATGTTGGATTTCATCCTCAAATTTGACAGGTTTCGCCTGGAGCTGGGGCCTTGCGCCTGTATCATGGGTATTTTAAATGCCACCCCGGATTCCTTTTCCGATGGGGGGAGATATCATACCCTTGAAACGGCGCTGGCCCAGGGACGAAACCTGGCAAAAGCCGGTGCCCATATACTGGACATCGGGGGAGAATCCTCCCGCCCCTTTGCCCAGGCGGTTCCCGAACAGGAAGAACTGGATCGGGTTATCCCGGTGATCGAGACCCTCGCCAGGGAAATTGATATCCCCATTTCCATTGACACGGTGAAATCAAGGGTGGCAAGGGTGGCCCTGGATGCCGGGGCCACCATTATCAATGATATATCTGCTTTTGAAAAAGATCCTGCCATGGCAGACCTTGCGGCCGAAAAAAAGGTTCCCTGCGTGCTCATGCACATGAAGGGAACGCCTGAAACCATGCAGGTCAACCCGAACTATGAAGATCTCATGGAAGAGATCACGATCTACCTGGATGCGAGAGCCCGGTTTGCGAGGGGGCGAGGGATTGCCAGGGATAAAATTATTCTGGACCCGGGCATTGGATTTGGGAAGACCATTGAGCACAACCTGGTGATCATCAACCATTTGCACAAAATTTGTGACCTGGGATACCCTGTTTTAATGGGGCCATCCCGGAAATCATTCATCCAGGCAGTTTTGAACAAACAGGAAACAACACCCATTGGTCCGGATAATATCAAGACAGAATACGGAACCCTGGCCGCGGTTGCCGCCTCTATCTTAAAAGGAGCCCATATTGTCAGGGTCCATGATGTTGAAAAAACCATCTCTTTTACCCGCATTCTCGATGCCATCCGGCATGCCTGATTTAAAACAGCGTTTTCGGAAGGGATATTGCCTTTTTCTGGCGGTATTCCTGACAATGTCCTTGTTGTCGCTGAATTTGGGATGCACCGTCGAACCGATTGAAACCGACCTTCTTTTGCCGGTTGATTTTTCCAACATCCCAGACGGCATGGTATTGGCCTACCACCCCACAGTAAAAATTCAAATTCGAATCCAGGCAGATCCCCGCCTCATTGAACTGATGAACAGGCAAACCATCCTATACCCTGCAGACCTGTATACAGACCTTGAATTTGACCCGGCAGGAGACTCAAACTCCATCGAGCCCGGCGACTATATGCTGCCCGTGGACAAAACCCGGATCCCCATGGACCCCGGCATTAAAATCCTGAACATCAACCCCTCTTTTCTGAATGTCCGCCTGGAAAAGAAAATTACCAAGACCTTTAAAATCACTGTGCCCTATATCGGGGTGCCGGCCCAGGGCCATTTCGCCCTGGAACCTTTCTGTGAACCCGCCTTTGTGGAACTTACCGGAGCCCAATCTCTTATCAATGGCATTGATCAGCTAACGACCAAACCCATTGATCTGAACGGCGCCGGGGAAAAATTTAAAAAGAACCTGCCCTTGGATCTTGAAAATCCTCAGCTCTATTCTTCCAGCCACACCATGTTCACCGTGACCGTCCCCATCCAGGAACAAATGGTGACAAAAACCCTGGCGGACATCCCCATCCGGATTTTGAATGCCACTTCGAACGTAAATATTGAACCCGCTTTGATCACCCTGGAGATAAAAGGCCCCTTTCAAACACTGGGCAACAAAACAATTGTGGATCAAATCTATGCCTTTATGGATGTCAAAGATCTTAAGACCGGTGTATATGCCCGGCATGCCTATATAAATGTACCCGTGGATCTGATTATGACAGGGGCCACCCCCCAGGTTTTTACCGTTAAGATTAAGTAAAGGAGAACAAAAATGCTATTGGTCATTGATGTGGGGAATACCAACACGGTTATCGGTGTATATGACAAGGATATTCTCAAGGAAGACTGGCGGATACGAACGGTCCGGGACAATACGGCAGATGAATTTAATGTGCTGGCCAATGCCTTGTTTTCAGACAGGGGAATTGACCTGAACAGCATTACGAAAACCGTTATTTCCTCTGTGGTACCGTCCTCGGTCCGTATTTTGAATGATTTTTGTGAGCGGTATCTGAAATTAATTCCCCTGTGGATCAACCCGGCATCGGTAAAGACACTGATGCCCATCCTGTACAAGAATCCCAATGAAGTGGGAGCAGACCGGATCGTAAATGCCGTGGCTGCCTATGATAAATACAAATCCGCACTGATCATCATTGATTTTGGCACGGCCACCACCTTTGACGCCATCTCTGAGCGGGGAGAATATCTGGGCGGCGCCATCGCCCCGGGGGTGATGATCTCATCTGAAGCCCTGTTTCAACGGGCATCCCGGCTTCCTCGGGTGGAAATTTTCAAGGCCCCAGAAAAGGTGATCGGGGATGACACCATTGAAAGCATCAAATCCGGCATCATTTACGGAAATGCCGCCATGGTGGACGGCATGGTGGCACGGATGAAAACGGAGATGAACGCCGAGCCCACCATCATTGCCACCGGTGGCCTGGCTCCCCTTATTGCCGGCATTTCCCTGACCATTGAAACCGTGGATCAATCCCTTACCCTGGACGGCCTGCGGATCATCAGCCGGGAAATTTAATT
>CAYWNB010000287.1:2466-3862 GCA_964459195.1 uncultured Desulfobacula sp. | reverse complement strand
CCCTGGCACCTGGCCCGGCAATAGGTCAAAGCGCTGTGATAGGCTGCCGTGGCAATTGAGGTCGCCCCCATGCCCACTTCCAGCCTGGCATTGTTCATCATCTGGAACATATACAACAGGCCCCGGTGTTCCTCGCCCACCAGATACCCGATACAATTTTCCTTTTCTCCCAGGCGAAGCCCTGTAATGGGAGCGCCCCGATACCCCAGTTTATGAAACACCTGGGTGACCGTCACATCATTGTCTACTAAGTTCCCTTTGTCATCGGGCCTGAATTTGGGCACCACAAACAAAGAAATCCCCTTTACCCCGGCAGGTGCGCCTTTTATCCGGGCCAGCATGAGATGAACCACATTGTCCACTCCGTCGTGGTCCCCGGCGGATATAAAGATTTTTTCCCCGATAATCTTGTATTGTCCATGATCCGATTTTCCGTGTTCCAGGGGAATGGCTTCGGTGGCAAGGTCTCCCAGGGAAGTGCCTGCCTCAGGTTCAGTCAGTGCCATTGTCCCCTGCCATTTGCCGGCCAGCATGGGAGGCAAATAAGTGTTTTGAAGACGCTCTGACCCAAAGCTTAAGATCAGCTTTGCAGCACCCATAGTAAGCCCTGCATATACCGAAGCCGAATAATTGGCCGTGGCAAAAATAAAATTAATGCAAAGGAGCAGGGAAGAAGGCATATTCTCCCCCTCCCATTGTTCAGGAAAAAGAGCCGAGATCCAGCCGTCCTCTCCCAGGGTTTTCAGCATGGGCCTTACCCCTTCATGGACGCGGACACTGCCGTCGGTCAGCTGCGGCGGGTTGCGGTCCATCTCTTCAAACATGGGATGCAGAACCTTTTTCCCCAGATCAAAGGCCGCCTTGAAAACCATATCAATGGTTTTCGGGGTGTGATCATTTAAATAATCAGGGGTGATGGACCGATATTTCCCACCCCGGGAGTGCAGGGTAAAGGTAAGGTTTTTCATGCTCATGAATTTGTCTGCCATGGCGGTTTCCTTGAAAAAAATGGTTATCGGATGCCCTTAAGAAAATCAGGCCCCAGAAATGACGCCTTGGGATACTGGTAAAAGCCCTTGCCCGTCTTGACCCCCAGGTTTCCTTTGTCCACAAACTCTTTGAGAAACACCGCATTGGCCTTTGCCTGGGGATCATTTTTTACCCCGGCCCAATAGTCAGTGACTTTGTATACGGTTTCAAGACCGATGGAATCCATGATGCCAAAAGGACCCGCGCCGGTTTTCATGATGCCCATCCAGGCCCGGTCAATATCTTCAACCGATGCCACCTCTCGGGCGGCAAGGCTCAGGGCCGATGCCATCAGCTCGGACAGCATGGTATTGAACACATACCCGTGCTGCTCTTTTTTCAATTCAATGGGGAACTGGTCTATGGC
>CAYWNB010000287.1:0-2366 GCA_964459195.1 uncultured Desulfobacula sp. | reverse complement strand
GATACGATCTTGTGCAGCCGCCGCCTGTTCCGGGCTCACCCGCCGGTGGCCTGCCAGGGAATCCGCCAGTTTGTTCACCCGCTTCTTCGCCTTTTCAAGGGCCTGGTCAAAAGGATCATAAACGGTGACATCAAACCCCCATGCTGCGCATTGCAGGCCAATCTGAAGCCCCATGGTTCCGGCCCCCAGAATCAACACCTTCTCAATTTTCTTTTCCGCCTTTTTTTCCATCTTCTATCTGGTCTCCATCTTATATTAAATATTAAAATTTTTTATCTTATCCAAAGCTAGCGTCTTCCATATCAACAGCAGCCGTTGAAAGCCCCTGGACAGACTTCATTCGCCCATGGGTTACCGGCAGCACGGTTTCAATGTAAAAGGTTGCTGAGGTGATGATTCCCTGGTAAAACCCCTTGTCTTTTTCCTTTTTTGCGGTTTCAAGACAATGCGCTGCGGTGATGGCCCGCCACAGATGCATCCACCCCAAGGTCACATCCCCGGTAATTTCCAAAAACGGGTGGGCATGGGCAAAGGCTGCAGCAAATTTTTCAGACATGGCTGCGGTCCCAAGACCCATGGCGGTCGCACCAAAGGTGTTCACACTCTTTTCCAGCTTGTCTGCCAGGGGGGCCAGGCTGTCGATTTTTTTTGCGGCGGCAATGGTTTTGCCCATCTCGCCGAGAAGGTCCATAAACACCTTTCCTTTTTTCATGCCCAGTTTCCGGCCCAGAAGGTCCATGGCCTGGATCCCGTCGGTCCCTTCATATATGGAGGCAATTTTGACATCCCGAACCAATTGTTCTACCGGGTATTCGCTGGTATACCCATACCCGCCGAAAACATGAACTGCCTGGACACAGACCTCAAACCCCCGCTGGGCGCAATAGGCTTTTACCACCGGCGTTAACAGTCCAATCATAAGATCAATTTTTTCTTTTTCTTCCGGGGCTACGGCCATCTCTTTTCGATCGAACAGGGACCCCACGTAATAAACCAGGCTCCTCATCCCATCCACATGGACCTTCATCCAGGTGAGCATTCTTCTTACATCCGGGTGCTGGATAATGGGAATGGAGGTTGCATCAGGTTTCCGAAGATCTTCAAGACGCTTTCCCTGAACCCGCTGTCTTGCATAATCCAGGGCATACAGATAGGCCAGAGAAGCAGCGCTGCTACCCTGGAATCCGACATTCAGCCGGGCCTCATTCATCATGTGAAACATGATTTTAAGCCCCTTGTTCTCCTCTCCCAGAAGAAATCCCCGGCATTGGTCCTTGGAGCCCAGGGACATTGAACAGGTGGCAGAGCCGTGGAGCCCCATTTTTTCTTCGGTCCCCACACAGACCACATCATTTGGGTCTCCCAGGCTTTTATCTTCATTAACCCAGATTTTGGGCACAATAAAGATGGAGATACCGGCGCTGCCCGCAGGAGCCCCTTCAATGCGGGCAAGGACCGGGTGGATGATATTTTCCGTCATATCATGTTCCCCGGCCGTGATAAAAATCTTGTTGCCCGTAATGGCCCAGGTGCCATCATCAAGCTGCCGAGCGCTGGTGGTCAGGGCCCCCACATCGGAACCGGCATCGGCCTCGGTGAGCAGCATGGTGCCACCCCACTTTGCCGTATACAAATTTTCCAGAAACAGCTCTTTGAGCAGATCTGTCCCATAGAGCTCGATCATTTTTCCCGTGCCGTGTCCCATGTGGACATACCCGCTCAGGGCATAGTTTGCCGCAAGCATATAGTCCAGAGCTGCCATAGAAATGAGATAGGGCAGGCCCTGGCCTCCCCATTGAGGATCTTCGGGAAGCGCTGTCAGCTCTGCCTCGAGTATCAGGGACCTTGCCCGGTGAAAGGAATCCGCCACTTTTACCCGGCCCTTGTCAAATTTCACCCCTTCACGATCCCCATCGGCCAGGGTGGGCAATATCTCTCGTTGGGCCAGGCGCCGGGTTTCGGCAATGATCATGTCAAAGCTCTTTTTTGAAAAATCTGAAAACTGATCCGCCTTGACCAGCTCGTCTGCCCGGAGCAGTTCATACAGAATAAAGTCAATCTCTCGTTGATCGGCAATTAATTGGGCCATGGGTTTTTCCCCTTGTAAAAGCTTACCGTTAAATTTCTCGTTTAGACAATCAGACCAGCATCCCCCCGTCGCAAATCAGACTGGCTCCGGTGGTATAGGAAGCGGCATCGGACACCAGATACAGGACCGCCCCGGCCATCTCTTCCGGTTTGGCATACCGACCCAGGGGAATCTGAGCCACGACATGATTGCAAATCTCATCTGAAGAAATAATGGCCGATGCAAACTGGGTGTCCGTCAGCCCGGGCAAAAGTGCATTGACCCGTATCCCCTTGGG
>CAYWNB010000286.1:0-3913 GCA_964459195.1 uncultured Desulfobacula sp. | reverse complement strand
AAAAAAAGGAATCACAACATGCTGATCGGAATACCAAAAGAAATAATGCTCAAAGAGAATAGGGTTGCAGCACTTCCAGAAACTGTTGCAAAATTTAAAAAATTGGGATTTGGTGTGCTTGTTGAAACAAAGGCAGGCGCAGGCGCTTTTACAGAGGATGATGCCTACCTCAAAGCCGGGGCAGAAATTGCTGCTGATGCAGTCGAGGTTTTTGACAGATCCGATATCATTTTAAAGGTTAAGGAACCTTTGTTTAATGATCAGTTCAATAAGCATGAAATGGACATGCTTAAAGAAAATCAAATTCTCATAACTTTCCTGCATCCTGCAGCCCCTTCAAACCATGGAGCGGTAAAAAAACTCCAAGATAAAAATATCACGGCATTCACAATGGACGGCATTCCCAGAATTTCAAGGGCCCAGCGTATGGACCCCTTGACATCCATGAGTGCCATAACCGGTTATAAAGCCATCATTATTGCTGCAGCCAATTTCCCAAAATTCATCCCCATGATAGGGACGTCCATTGGAATGATAAAACCGGCCAAGATTTTGGTAATAGGCGCAGGCGTTGTCGGGCTTCAAGCCATTGCAACAGGAAAAAGGCTTGGGGGTGTTGTAAAAGCAATTGATATCCGGCCGGATGCAAAAAAAGAGGCTGAAAGCCTTGGCGTAAAAGTGGTTGGTTTTGATGTACCACCTGAGATGGCAATTGGAGAAGGAGGATATGCCAAAGCCCTTCCCCAGGAATGGCTTGAAAAAGAGAGACAAGCACTGGCACCTCTGGTTTCAGAATCTGATATCATTGTGCTCAGTGCCCTTATCCCGGGGGAAGCTGCTCAACATATCATTACCAAAGAAATGGTTGAATCAATGAACCCTGGATCTGTTATTATTGATGTATCCATTGACCAGGGTGGAAATTGTGCTTTAACGGATCCGGGAAAAGAATCTATTCATAATGGTGTTTACATCTGCGGGATTAAAAATATACCGGGGTCACTACCGGTTCATTCTTCATGGCTCTATGCCAATAATCTTTATTATTTTGTTGAGAACCTGTTTAAAAACGGAGAAACCGACTTTAACATGGATGATGAGATCATCAAAGATTCCCTTGTTACACACAAAGGCAAACTTTATCACCAGGGAACTCGCAAAGCCCTTGGATTGAATGATCTTTAAAAAAGTTCCAGGAGCAAATAATGACAAATCTTTTATTGATGGTAGGCGTTTTTCTGTTTTCCTTTGTGGTCGGGTATTTTTTGATTTCCAGGATACCCACATTGCTTCATACACCGTTAATGTCCATGACAAATGCAATATCCGCTGTAACCATTTTGGGGGTTTTGATTCTTTTCTCAGTTTCATCAACCAGAACCGAACAGGTAATAGGATCAATCGCTTTTGTCATGGCCGCCTTCAATCTTGTGGGTGGGTTTGCAATTACGGATAGGATGTTACGGTTGTTCAAGAAAAAACCAGCAGGGGGTGGAAATAATGGCTGAAACATATTCTACCATGAATCTACTCCTGGATTTTTGTGTAATTGGCATCCTCATACTGGGTATCTGGCTGTTCCGTTGGCCTCACAGGGCAAAATTGGGTAACCTTACTGCGGCTTTTGCCCTGGCCTGTGCTGCGGCTCTGATTCTTTATAGAAACGGAACCCAGTACCCCTATATTATGTTGTTTGCCCTGGTAATTGGTTCCAGCCTAGGATATTGGGTGGCCAGAAGAATCACCATGATCCAGATTCCTGCCATGGTTGCCTTTCAGCATGGCGCTGGAGGGGTTGCAGCTTTTTTCCTTTCCCTTGCCGAATTGATGCGGGGGTCTCAACACCTGGGCATGATGAATGAAATCTCGGGGCTCCTGGGCCTTGCCATTGGGTCCTTGACTTTCAGCGGCAGCATGATCGCCGGAGGAAAGCTGTCAAACAAGCTTGGCCAGGCCCAAAAAATACTGCCGAAACACACATTACTGGTCATGCTGAACCTTGGGACCATTCTTGTATTGATTATTGCGGCATTGTTTGTGCCAGCTGGCAGCAGGATATTCATTTATATCCTCATTATTCTATTGTCAATTTTGTTTGGAATTCTTTTTACCATTCGTATTGGCGGGGCTGACATGCCGGTTGTGATTTCTTTTTTAAATGCAACTGCAGGTCTTGCAGCTGCCCTTTGCGGCATGATTATCGAAAACAAGCTGTTGATTTCCTGTGGGGCCACGGTAGCGGCTTCAGGATCAATATTGACCCATGTCATGTGCAAGGCTATGAATCGAAGCCTTTTCAGGGTTTTTGTTCCCCTTGAGAAATCCCGGTTAAAATCCTCGGAAGCTAAACGACAGAATCAGGTTTCTGATCCTGTTAAAAAACAAGTCCCAGATCCTTCCATTGAAAAAGAAGTCCAGCCGCCGACCGCTGAAAAAAATATTTTTCAAACTGCTGTTGACCTAGCCCGCAATGCCCAGAAAGTCATTATTGTGCCCGGGTATGGCATGGCCGTGGCACAGGCACAATTCCAAGTGATTGATTTTTCCAATAAAATGCTTGCCCTGGGCAAGGATGTGAAATTTGCAATTCATCCGGTTGCCGGAAGAATGCCCGGGCATATGAATGTACTTCTTGCAGAAGCCGGGGTTGACTATGATCTTCTGGGAGAAATGGATGATGTAAACCCAGAATTTAAGGACACTGATTTTACCCTGGTTATCGGGGCCTGTGATGTGGTTAATCCCGCAGCCATAGAAACTGACGGTTCGCCCATATCAGGTATGCCGATTTTGCTTACCCATGAATCAAAGAATGTTGTATGCTGCAATATAGATGCGAAACCCGGATATTCTGGTGTTGAAAATCCTCTGTATAAAAATGATAATACAATTATGCTCCTTGGAAATGCCAAAGAAACAGTCCAACAATTGGTTGACAGTCTTTCAGAGGCAAGCCCTGCAATTGAAGAATCTTCACGCCAGGACAAGGATCAAAATGATCACAAGAGTCCTTTGAAATCAGCCATAATGGCATTATCATCCGCCAAAAAAGTTATTATTATCCCAGGATATGGCATGGCGCTGGCACAGGCACAGTTCAAAGTGATTGAGCTGGCAACACTCCTTGAATCAATGGGTGCACAGGTAAAGTTTGCCATTCATCCGGTTGCCGGAAGAATGCCCGGACACATGAATGTTCTTCTTGCTGAAGCAGAAGTTGACTATGATAATCTTTACGAGATGGATGAAATCAATCCTGAATTTTCACAAACAGATGCTGTTCTTATTTTTGGTGCCTGTGACGTGGTAAACCCGGAAGCAATGGATACTGAAGGTACTCCTATCTCAGGAATGCCTATATTAATGGCCTATGATGCTAAAAAAATAATTGTCTGCAATTTTGACGCAAAACCGGGTTATTCCGGGGTAGAAAATACTTTATATAAAAATCCCAAAACAATAATGCTGCTGGATGATGCTGCATCAACGGCAAATGATTTGATTGAGGCCTTAAAAAAACACAATTAATTTAACCCGACATATCCTCTTACCGGTCTTAATGATGGCTGGTAAAAGGATATGGGGATAATCCCCAAATAACAGCCGTGACACTCGCCCCTTTTTTAATCGACTATTTTTCTATGGGCAAAAACCATTCATTTGCTATCAACGCCCTTGCCTCTGATGTCAAAGGGATGAGGTCGGTTTTATCCAGAAGATCCATGTTGAATTTCCGGTTCAGGGCAGCAAAATGCTTTAACCCGAATGCAATTTTATTGAGATAGGAAAAAACACCGATGGCCCCGGTGGAAAATTCATTGGCCATAGTACCGTAAAGGGCTCTTAAATCCGGAAGATCGCAGAATATTTCTTCAATTGTCGAGCCATATGGTTTAAATCTTTCCGGCACATT
>CAYWNB010000285.1:0-3934 GCA_964459195.1 uncultured Desulfobacula sp. | reverse complement strand
AGAATCATGCCTCATCTGAAAGCTATGGGAATGAATTTACTTTTGTTCCGGGACTTGCTTTAATAAATGCGGTTCTGTCGTTTGTGTTACAGGGACAAATTCCATACAAAAATTTTTCATTTCATAGATACAGATATTGTCAACGGTCAGGCACCCGTCGGCGGTGATGGTGTATCTGTTTGAAACCATAGAGATCTCTTTGATATGGGCATGTATTTCAATGATTTTGTTTGATGGAATGATCTGGCCTCTATATATCCATTCATGGGTGTGGTCAGGGGTCATCTGTGCGGTGTACGCATCTGCTGAGATATCAAATTTCCTTAATAGAAAAAAGCGGAGCAGCTGTAAAAAAGATTCCACCCCAAGGGATCCAGGGCAGACCGGATCCTGGAAAAAATGGGCATCAAAGAACCATTCCTTGGGATCAACTCTTTTAATCGCCTTGATATAGCCCTTCTTATATAGCCCGGCATCGGGATCCATTTGTTCAATCTGGTCAATCATTCTCAGGGCCTTGGCCGGCATGCCGGAATTTTGGCTTGTTTTTTTATCCTCCGGGGTGATGGGGGAATCATCGGCAAAGACAGTGGGGGGAATATCAGCTTGAGATATGAAATTGCGATTAAACTCACTGTCCCGGATACCCACCTGGTTGGACAGGGATGCGCCTGTGAAAAAGCCAAAATTGGTTGTCCCTTGGTAAACCGTCCGGTCACCGGTTTTTACCTGCATTTCAAAATTTTGGATAATCATGCCGCCAGCCTTGGAAACATCCGTCATCTTGCTTCGAATGGTAAGGGTTCCTGAATTATTGGATATGGGTTGGTACACCTTGGCAGTCCCCCCAAGATTTCTAAAATGGAGGCGTTCATTACTTTCCAGGGCTGAGCCGGCAAAGGCAGCAAGCCAACCGCAGGGTTGGAGTGCAATTTCAAGGAGGATACAAAAGGGCATGGTCTGCGTTCTGTTTGCCCCAAAATACCAGGCATCCTCGGGTATATCGTATTGGACCTCAATCCAGCCACCGGGTTGCATTTTCCACTGGGGATGATCTGCCTTCATCACCCGATCCATAAAAAAGTAGGGGGGGCGCGGAAGTCGTGCAATCTGCCTTTGGGTATCAAAAACTTTGTATTTTTCACCAAAGGCTTCTGAAGGGTTCCCTTCGGCAAAGGCCAGGATGCTCTCTCTTGAAAAGAGAGGTCTATTTTTAAATTTTTCTTGCAACGAGGGGTCCATGATGGCTTCAAACCCGGTGATGCTGGCAACCACCGTCTGGGTTTCATCCAGGAAAGTGAAATATCCCTTGATTTTATGGTGGGTTTCTTCGTTGACAGTGAAGAGAATGCGAACCTTTCCTTTGCGCTTTTTATGGGAAGAATAAAGGCGAAGGTTTGCCAGAAAACTGGGAAGACAGACCTGACCTTTTATTTCATGGGACCATAAAATGGCGGCCTGGAAAGCAGCATCCAGCATCATGGGGTCAATTGCCCAGTTCTTGCTGTGGGGGCATTTAAACCATTGCGAAGGCGTGGGGGCCAGTGTGGTGACCACCTCAATTCCCCTGGCAGAGATTCCGTTGATGGAACGGATGCACTGGAGTCCTTTTCCATGGAATAAAATATCTTCATAGGCTTTTTTAACAGATATTTTAGAGGGTTTAAGATCCATGAAAACCGTTTTTGACAGCAAAGGGGGGTGGGGCAGGCTGTTTTTTAGTTGAATGACGCTGGTGGCATGGCATAAATTGAGATTGGCATTATCCTTGGAATTAAGGTCCTGGGAAGTAAGATCCTTGGAAGTAATATTTCCCTGAAGGGTGAACCCTGATTCCATGGGACAGCATTTCCCAAGATTAACCTGGACCTTGATGTTCTTTTTTCGGGGTGATATGCCTTTTAAAAGACGCATGTCGTCCATGCCGGTAAATACCAGGCCTGGATTGTTTTTTTCAGAAGCATGGGCCAAAAGCTCTATCAACACCGCAAAGGGAACTACGGGTTCCCGGGCGATCTTGTGGGATTCAATTATGGGAGAGGCATCAATCCCAAAGGATTGGTTCAATACAGTTTTTAAAACCGGCTCTTTTGAGGGGGTATTGCTGGACTGGGCACCAATGACAATTTCAATTGGTTTTTTATCTGGATTTCCCATTTCCTTGAGCAATTGCAGGGCACCTTGATCCAAAGGGATCAGGTCAATGCCTTTTCTTGAAAATTCTCGCTTTAAGCCGTCATTCACCATACCGCCGGCCCAGGGTCCCCAGTTCATGGAAAGGATTTGGCAATCTGGTTTGGCCATGGCCAGTCGCTGGGCAGTTTTGTTGAGCACTTCATTGGCCATGGCATAGTCGCACTGACCCATATTTCCGGTTCTGGCAGCAATCGAAGAGAACAAAACAAAATATTTAAGGGGATCGGAGCCGCTGGATTTTACCAGGACATCAAGACCTTCCACCTTGGTGTCGAAAACCCGGTTAAACTGATCAAGGCGTTTGTCGGCGATAAGCTTGTCTTCCAATACGCCTGCGCCGTGGATAATGGCTGAGATTTGCGTGAACTCCTTGCGGACCCGGGCGAAAATTGTATCAATGGCGCCGGGGTCCTGAATATCGGCTGGAAAATATTTTACCCGGGAGCCAAAGGCCTTGATGCGGTCCATATTGGTTTGAATCTCGCGATTGGATAAAAACCCCTGGTAGCGTTTTTCAATCTCCTGGGGGGTTGGTTTTTGGTCTGGGAATCCATGGAATAAAATTTGTTTTTTCATATCGGAAGGATCGGTAAACCCCTGTATCCATTCAGGTTCTATAAAGGGTTCCACGGATCGTCCCACAAGAATGATGGTGGGAGAACAGGCCCGGGCAAGTTGAACCGCACATTCCGCGGTGACGCCTTTGGCGCCGCCTGTAATAACCACTACATCCTCCGGGCCCAAATCAATAGCCCCTTCTTGGATTTCTTTGTTTTCAAGGGTTGGAATATTACAGCTGTCTTCATCCAACCCCATTTCAACCGCACCATGGGTCATCATTAAAGAGACGGCTGCTTCTGAATTGTCCATACATTTTTCAACAGAATCGGGCATGTCCAGAGCCCGGCACAATACATTTTTCCATTCAAGAGCGGCTGTTTTTGCAAGTCCGGCCAGCCCGCCATAAACCGGACTAGCTGAAAATGAGGGGGTATTGAATCCAAAACCGCCCCCCATAAAACTTATGGTGGCAAGGAATGCTCCTTTTTCTGCAGCAGAAGCTATCAAATGGGGGGCATTCTTTTGTGCCAGGCAAAAGGCCGTTTTTAAAAATGTTTTTGCGGTTTTAGAATCCGGGTGTTTAAAGGAATCAGATATGATCACAATTCCGGCGGCATCGCCAAGATCTGGAATGTTGTCTATGCTGATATCAATAAGAGCGGCAGGTATCTGCTGTTTCTCAAATTCTTGTTTAAAGTGTTCTGCTATCCCTGAGTTGTCACGGGTTAAATACACTTTTTTTTGGGGTGGCAGTTCAATCTTTGCACCATTGTAAAACCGAATCTGGCTGGTGGGAAATTCTTTTAGGACAATTTCCTGTCTCAAAAGGGGTTTTTGCAAAGATTCAGTGTGGGAATGGGTTAATTTTTCATCATTGTCAGTGGCTGAAGTTTTTTTTTTACTGCTATTTTTTTCATCAACTATAGTTAAAACGACAGAATTGTCCGGGGTAAGAAATTCGACAATATCCTGGATGTTTTTCAGGCTGGCCATGTCTCCCGAGGAGATGGCATTGATATCATCCAGTTCCTGTTCCAGTTTTGAAAGAATTTCCACCCGTTTGATGGAATCAATGCCAAGATCAGATTCAAGATTCATTTCCGGTTCCAGCATCTCCACAGGGAATCCTGTCAATTCGCTAATAGCCTCCACAAGGACGGTGAAAATCTTTCCAGTG
>CAYWNB010000284.1:1999-3937 GCA_964459195.1 uncultured Desulfobacula sp. | reverse complement strand
TATGATGTCATTGTGATCGGTGCCGGCCATGCCGGGTGTGAGGCAGCCCTTGCTGCCGCAAGAATGGGGTGCAAAACCCTGTTACTGACCATTGACATGGATAAAATTGCGGCCATGCCCTGCAGCCCTTCCATTGGCGGCATGGCCAAGGGTCAGCTGGTAAAGGAGATTGATGCCCTGGGAGGGCAGATGGCCAAGGTCTCTGATTGGTCTGCCATTCAGTACCGAACCTTGAATACAAAAAAAGGACCTGCGGTTCATTCCACCCGGACCCAGAACGACAAGGCCATGTACTCGAGGCAGATGAAGGCGGTGCTTGAAAAGACCCCGGGCCTTGACTTAAAGCAGGCCATGGTGCAGTCCCTCCTCCTGGAAAAAAACCAGGTAAAGGGCATCATTGACCAGACCGGGTTTGAATACACAGCGCTTTCGATTGTCATTGCAACGGGCACATTTTTACGGGGCACGGTCCATATCGGATCAACCCGGATAAATGCCGGCCGGGCCGGTGAATTTTCCTCCATCGGCCTGGCCCAAAGCCTGGCCAAGATAGGCCTTGACATGGGCCGGATGAAAACCGGCACCCCGCCGCGGCTCCATGCAGACAGCATCGATTTTTCCAAATTTAACCTCCATGGGGCAGACACTATTACCAGGCCCTTTTCTTTTTCCACCCGAAAAATCACCAATCCCATGCTGCCCAGTTTCATGGGGGAGACCAATCCTGCCACCCATGAGATCATCCGGAAGAACCTTAAATTTTCAGCCCTCTACGGCGGTCAGATCAAGGGAAAGTCTGCCCGATATTGCCCCTCTTTTGAAGACAAGATCGTTAAATTCCCGGACAGGGACAGCCACCATGTAATTTTGGAATATGAAGGAATTGAATCCAAGGAGATCTATGCCTCTGGTCTTGGCAACAGCATGCCCCTTGAGATCCAATACCAGATCGTAAGATCGGTTCGGGGGCTGGAACAGGCCCAAATCATGCGGCCGGCCTATGCCATTGAATATGACTATGTCAATCCCCTGGAGCTTACCCCGGGTCTGGAAGTCAAAAAAATGAAGGGCCTTTTTCTGGCCGGTCAGATCAATGGGACTTCGGGCTATGAAGAGGCAGGTGCCCAGGGGTTGTGGGCTGGGGTCAATGCCGCTTGCAGGGTCCAGAAAAGAGACGCCTTTGTCCTGGACAGGTCCCAGGCCTATATGGGGGTCATGGTGGACGATCTTGTGACCCGGGGAACCCAGGAACCCTACCGCATGTTCACCTCAAGGGCAGAGTACCGCCTCCTGCTGCGGGAAGACAATGCCGATTTGAGGCTGGCGCGCATGGGGTATGAGTATGGACTCATCGACAAAGAACACTTGGATTTTTGCAGGGAGATTCAATCCCAAACCCAACAAGAGATTGGCAGAGTTAAAACCACCGTTATCAAGCCCAGTGATGCCGTCAATGCATTTCTTGTTGATCACAAAACCAATCCCATCACAACCGGGGTAAAGCTTGAACAATTGTTAAAGAGAGCAGAACTCACCTATGAGGCCTTAAAAGAAATTTCTCCGACCCTGGAACCCCTCCATGCCCGGGCCCAAAACCAGGTAGAAATCGAAATAAAATATGAAGGATATATCCAGCGCCAGCTCAATGAAATCGAAAAATTCAAAGACTTAGAAAAAATAAGAATCCCGGAAAAGTTTGACTATGCCAATGCCCATGGACTTTCAAATGAGCTCAGGGAAAAACTTGGCCTCATACAGCCCACATCCCTTGGCCAGGCATCCCGGACCGACGGCATAACACCGGCAGCTATTTCGGTTTTAATGGTGGCCATTGCCACCTTTCAAAAGGACAAAGAATCTTGACTTGGACGGGTTGGCGCTTATTATTTAGCTCACAAACATCGTAAATTATAAAATTTTGTAACTGTTTTGTAAAAA
>CAYWNB010000284.1:0-1899 GCA_964459195.1 uncultured Desulfobacula sp. | reverse complement strand
TAAGGAAAACGATATGGCCGATGACTATTACAGCATACTGGGTATCACCAAAACAGCGAGTCCCGCTGAAATAAAAAAAGCATATAGGAAACTGGCTTTAAAATACCACCCGGATAAAACCGAGGGAGATAAAGGTCTCGAAGATAAATTCAAAAAAATATCTGAAGCCTATGCCGTTCTCAGTGACCCTAAAAAGAAGAATCAATATGACACCTATGGATCTGCTGATTTCCAGCAGCGATTTTCCCAGGAAGATATTTTCAGGAACTTTGACATGGGGGATATTTTAAAGGAGTTCGGCTTTGGCGGGGGCGGGGGACGAGGCCGTTCCAGGGGAGGATTCTCCGGCATGGGAGGAAACCCATTTTCCCAGAGCGCAGGCGGCGGTTGAGGCAGCCGGAAAGCCCCGGTTCGGGGCAAAGATCTGGAATATGAACTTCCTCTGACCATTGATGAACTCATCAATGGCACCAAAAAAACCATCACCATCAGCCAGGGAGGAACCGCTAAGGCCATTGAGGTTACCATTCCCAAAGGGCTCACCCCAGGGAAAAAAATCCGGCTGACGGGCAAAGGAGAGACAAGCCCCAATGGCGGCGCAACGGGCAATCTTTATATCAAATCCAACCCCATCCCCCCGGAAGGCATCACCATTGAAGGCAATGATATTTCTCTTGCCCAGGAAGTGCGCCTGTCCCAGGCCCTTCTCGGAGGCAAAATTCAGGTCACCACCCCGTCGGGGAAGGCCCTCAACCTGACCCTCCCCCCGGGAACAAATCATCGGTCAAAAATGAGGATTCCCAACCATGGAATCCCCCACATGAAAGGAAATGGTTGCGGAGATCTCTTTGTTGTGATTAATATAATGATGCCAAAAAAACTGGACAAAAAACAGGAAGACCTTATTAAAGAACTTGAAAAAACAGGATTATAGATCTGATGCCAGAATTTATCCCCCTGATTTCCGAAAAAAAACGCAGGGAAGTTAAGATTGATGTCAACTATTCTCGGTTTTCACTTGAAAAAGGATTCATTGTAGGCTATGGGCTTGATTACAATGAAAAATACAGAAATCTGCCTGCAATCTATGACCTGAAATTGCAAGGATAGGGGGGAAGCTCAATGATTATTACCTGCGAAGAGTGTTCAACACGCTTTAACCTTGACGAATCCATGATAAAGACTGGGGGCTCAAAAGTCCGCTGCAGTTTGTGCAAACATATTTTCACCGTCTTTCCCCAGGTTCCTGCTTCCGTGGCACCTGAACCTGAAGAAGAACTTTCCTTTGATCTTCCCGATGAGGCCCCGGATGATTTAAAAACCTTCGAATTGGAAACAGACGAATTGGAAGTCGATGACAGTGAATTGGATTTTCAAGAAACCAGCTTTGAAATAGATGACCTGAATTTTGAAACAAATGACACCGGTCTTGAAATAGACGCGCCCGAAAAAGATGCCACTGACATTGAAATCAACTTTGATCCGGAATCATATGACCATGAGTCAGATGTCAATATTGAATTTGAAGAGAATGAGCTTACCTTTGAGGACACAGACATTGAATTTGACGATCCTGACGAGATGGTGCCCCCCCCGAAAGATCTGGAAGCGCCGGACGCTTTTGACAGCTATGAATATACAAGCCTTGATCAAGATGCCCTTACCCTTGAAGAAGACGAACTCGAGGCGGACCTTTCCTTTGATGATGATCCGGAAGCAGACCTGGTTTTTGAAGAAACCGGTCCAGAGCAAGACCTTGCCCTACTGGAGTTAGAACCTTCAGATGACCAGCACATGACCTTTCCCGATCTCGCCATGGAAACTAAAGACCCAGAGGCGTCACCCAAGGAAGCAGAACAGACTTTGAACCTTGAAGAAGACCCCTTTGAGGCCCTTGAC
>CAYWNB010000283.1:0-3964 GCA_964459195.1 uncultured Desulfobacula sp. | reverse complement strand
TCTAAAATTACAAAATCTAAAATTACAAAATTATGATCGTTTTGTTCCTTTTAGGATACCGCTTGCAAGGGAAATGCTTCTTTTCCCATGTTCCACAAGAGATGTTGTTAAGGTTTCCATGTCCATTTTTTTCCGGGCAGTAACTGCTTTTAAAAGTAGAGGGAGATTGACCCCGGAAATGACCTCTACTTTTCCTTCTTCAAGAAAAGAATAGGCCAGATTGGAGGGGGTGCCGCCAAACATGTCTGTGAAGATAAGAACGCCGTTATCAGACATTACTCGGGAGATTCCCTGTTTTATTTTTTTGCGCAGTTTATCCGTGTCCTCTTTAATATCAATGGAGATGGGCAACAGGTTTTCTTGTTCCTTACCCATTATAAATTCAAGGGTTTCAATTAACGTGCTGGCAAGGTTTGCGTGGGTGACAACTAGTATACCGGTCATATTTCTTTTACATCCCTGTCAATATCCCTGTGGATAATGCCCGGGGTGAGCCCTTTTTTGTTAAGATGTTCAAAAATGCTTCGAGCAATGGCAACGCTTCGGTGCCTGCCGCCGGTACATCCGACGGCAATGGTTAAATAGGCTTTGTTTTCCCTTTTATACAAGGGGATTAAATAGTCAAGAAGACAGATGTATTTATCCAGAAAAATTTTGGTTTCCGGATTTGCCATAATAAAACCTTTTACAGCTTCAGATTCTCCGTCCAGATTTTTTAATTCCGGTACAAAATAGGGGTTGGCAAGAAATCTTAAGTCCATGACCAGGTCTGCATCATTGGGGATACCGTATTTAAAGCCAAAGGAAAGGATATTGAGCTTCATCAGGCTGATGCTCTTTTTCCCGTCATGGATCAGATCCAAAACAACCGTCTTTAGCTGGTGAACGTTATAGGTGGTGGTATCAATAATGTGATGGGCCACCTGTTTGATGGACTGCATACTTTTTTTTTCTGAGCGTATGCTGTCCATCAGGCTTTTTTCATGGCCAACAGGATGGTGTCTTCGGGTTTGACTATATCGTTTTAACAGGGTGTCAACATCGGCATCAAGGAAAATAATCTCCGGGGAAAATCCCATGTCCTCAATGGCAGAGATCCCGGATCCATAGTTTTGGATAAAGTTTTTTGACCGCATATCCATTACAAAAGCCGTCCCTTTTACCTTTGGGGTCTCCTTAAAGGGAAGCTCAAGGAATTTGGGGATCAATGCCATGGGCATGTTGTCAACGCAGTAAAATGAGGCATCTTCAAATGCTTGAATCGCCGTACTTTTTCCGGATCCGGAAAGGCCGGTTATGATATAGACGCGTTGGTGTTCCATTTAAAACTCTTCATTTTCCTCCATGATAATGTCATAGATTTCATCCACAGAGGTGGCAGCCTGCAGTCCTTCTTTGAATTGGGTCTTTTTCAGGAGCTTGGATATTTGGGCCAGCACTTTTAGGTGACCACCGGTGCTGTTTTCCGGTGTGAGCAGCAAAAAAAATATATGGACCGGTCGATTGTCAAGGGAGTCATATTCAACTCCTCCCCGGCTCAGGCCAAACCCTATTGTGACCGATTTTACAGAATTGAGTTTTCCGTGGGGTATGGCAATGCCGCCGCCAATCCCGGTGCTGCCAAGCATCTCTCTTTCCATTAACACGGCAGCAATGTCGTCGGGGGAAGCATTACAAGCCTTTGATACGGACCGAGCCAGCTCTTTGATAACCCCATTTTTGTTGGTTGATTCCAGATCGGCAATAATGGAATCTTTGTTAAGAATTTCACTGATTTTCATTTAATTTTTTACCCCCTGGGTTGAATGAGACCCAGTTTTCCATTTTGATGTTTGTAAAGAACATTCAATTGTTCGGTCCTGGCATTATTGAAAACAAAAAAAGATTGGTTTGAGGAATTGAGTTCACTCACGGCATCGTCCACATCCATTGGCTTGTCGTCAATGGGTTCAATGATGATCTCCTCTGTCATTTGATCTGGTTTAGTCGTCGTTTGGGTTGCGTTAAATTCAAGGGTATCACTTTTAAGGCTTTGTTTGTTTCCCGACATATGGCGTTTTATTTTTTCTTTGTGCTTTTTAATCTGTCCTCTTACCTTGTCCATGAGTGTATCAATGGTGGAATACATGTTTTCGGATTCTTCCTTGGCATGGATATTCAGTCGATCACAGGTGAGGGTCAGCTCTGCAATATGTCTGATTTTTTGGACGGATAATACCAAATGAACTTCACCTGGGTTGTCCAGCATTCGATCAAATTTATCCAGTTTTTTCTGGGCATAGGCTTTCAGGGAATCAGAGGAGTCCATTTTTTTAAACGTCACGCTTGTTTGCATAAAAAACCTCCTTAAAGTTGTTTTCGTTTATTGGATGGCAGAATATTAAGTACCTTCCTGTATTTTGCAACGGTTCTTCTGGCAATTTCAATGTTTGAGCGTTGAAGAATGGCGGCAATCCTGTCATCGCTAAGGGGTGCATTGAGATCTTCATTTTCAATGAGCAGTCGGATTTTATCTTTGACGCTGGCAGAGGCCATGGACAGCCCGCCTGTCCTTCCAATTGAGCTGTTAAAGAAATATTTTAACTCAAAGAGTCCCTGGGGGGTGTAGGCATACTTGTTGGTGGTTACCCGGCTTATGGTGGATTCATGCATTTCAATATCTTCTGCAATATCTTTTAAAATAAGCGGTCGTAGGTAGGCAATCCCTTTTTCGAAAAACTCGCGCTGAAATTTAATGATGCTTTCCATGACAAGGTAAATGGTTTTCTGGCGCTGGTGTATGCTTTTGATCAGCCAGGAGGCCGATTGCATCTTCTCGTTCAGATAGGTCTTGGTTTCTTTGGAAATTTTCCTGCCGTCTGCAATGGCGCTTCGATAGAACCGGCTGATCCTCAGTTTGGGCAACCCATCATCATTCATCACTATTTTAAACCCATCCTCCTCTTTGTAAACATAGATATCGGGTATGATATAGGTGGGTTCATCCGTGGTGAATTTTCGTCCGGGTTTGGGCTCCAGGTATTGGATGACTTTGACGGCGGCACGAACGTCATCAACGGAAATCCGAAGGGCCTTTGCTATTTTTTTAGAGTTTCGGTTTTCAAGATTTTTCAGGTGATGGGTGATGATTTCGGTAATGATATGATTTTCAATCCCCAGCATTTTAACCTGGATCAACAGGGTTTCGCATAGATTCCTTGCACATATTCCCGGGGGATCAAAGGATTGGAGCACCTTTAGAACCTTTTCAACGGTTTCTATCTCAACTTCGGAACCGATTGCTATTTCCTCCACGCTGGAGCAAAGGTACCCGTCCCTGTTCAGGTTTCCAATGATAACATGGCCCAACCGTTCTTGAGCATCATCAAGTTCTGAGAGCATCAACTGCCATTTGAGATGATCCTCAAGGGTTTTTCTTTCCGGGGTAAAGGCTTCAAAATTGGGGGCTTCGGTATTTTCAGATTCTGTGTATACCCTTCCTGTGGAATTATACTCATCAATATAGTTATCCCAGTCCATATCAGACGGGACCTTCTCTTCTATGGTGACTTCCTTGACAGGAGATTCTTTTTCCGGCGGTGTTGTTTCACTCGCCTGGGCAGTGATATTTTTGTCGGACCTGTCTTCATTGAGTTCTTCTTCAAGGGCTGGGTTCTGTTCCATTTCCTGGGCAATGGTTTCAGCCAGTTCCAGCCTTGACAATTGAAGTAGTTTGATGGCCTGCTGGAGCTGGGGGGTCATCACCAGCTGCTGGGTCAACGAGAGGTTTTGTTGTAGTCCAAGTTCCATATTAAAGTTTAAAATTATCTCCCAGATAGATTTTTTTGGCTATTTCACTTGAAATGATTCGTTCAGGTGGTCCTGATTCAATCACTCGCCCCTGACTCATAATATATGCATGGTCACAGACGCCCAGGGTTTCCCTGACATTGTGATCGGAAATTAAAACCCCAATTCCCTTGTG
>CAYWNB010000282.1:0-4006 GCA_964459195.1 uncultured Desulfobacula sp. | reverse complement strand
CCTCCCCGTCTTTAACTATCATTTTACCCAATTGAAAGCAGACCTTTTCAAGCAGGTCCTGGAAAACCTTCAGTCCGGCATCATCCCGGATACAGGCGTCACCGCAGCCACTGGCAAGACAGAGAAGGGTATCATTGGTGCTGGTATCTCCGTCCACCGTGATCCGGTTAAATGAGCGTTCATTTGCCGCAACGAGCGCTCGATGCAGATCAGCGGCTGTGAGGTCGGCATCGGTCAAGACATAGGCCAGCATGGTGGCCATGTCCGGCCGGATCATGCCCGAGCCCTTGGCAATCCCTGTTACGGAAAACGTTTTGGGTCCCTGGGGGGTATCAATACGCCCCTTTTCCCTGACTATTTTTTGACAGGTGTCTGTGGTGAGAATGGCCTTGGCAAAATCTTCCAGGTTACTGGTGCCGATCTTTTCTTTTAATCGGGGAATGCCTGATTCAAATCGATCCATGGGCAGGGGGGCACCAATCACACCAGTGGAAGAAACCATGACAAGCTCTTCGGAGATATCAAACTCTTTTGCTACCAAGGCCGCAGTTGCCCGGGCATCCAGAAGGCCCTGACTTCCCGTAAAGCAATTGGCATTTCCCGAATTAACCAATACGGCCTGGCATACCCCTTTTTGTATGGTTTCTTTTCCAAGGATTACCGGCGCTGCCATCACCCGGTTCTTGGTAAACATGGCCGCGGCCGCAGCCGGTTTATCACAAAATATCAATCCAAGGTCCCTGAGACCATTTTTTTTGATTCCGGCGTGGATTCCGGCAAATTTAAATCCTTGCATTCCTGTGGCTCCAACATATTTATGAACAATTTTATTATATTTAATTTATCATTATACCTGTGTGAGTGTCCGCTGTAAATGGTTTATCAACGTGTAAAAATTGTCCTCATGGTTACCGGAGGGGGGAATTGGTTGACATAAATGGAAAAAGACAATACTTGTACGTACAATATATAAAAGAGGATGAATATGGAAGCGCCTAACCACAATTTTCTTGATACCTGTTTGTTTTTTACGACCAATGCATTTTCCCGGCAACTACTCAAGCTGGCCGAGATTGAGTTTAAGCCCTTGAGGCTATCTCCGGCCCATGCATCTTTGTTGTTATTGGTTTTTGATACACCGGGGATCGGTCCCAAGGAATTGAGTCGCTTATTGTGCCTGACTCCTTCCACCATTACCCGTTTCATTGATTCTCTGGCGAAAAAAAAGTTGGTTTCCCGTAAAGCCAAGGGGAAATCTGTTTTAATTTTCCCCACCCAAAAGAGCCTGGACCTGCAGGCAGCGATTGCCATGGCCTATAAACGTTTGTATTTACGCTATTCCCGAATTTTGGGGCCAACATCAGCCATGGACCTTTCCCATCGGATTTCAAAGGCGAATGGAAAGATAATGGAAACTTTTGATAACTGGGAAGACAATGAAACGCTGTTTTAAGATGACCATTGAATATGACGGCACCTTGTTTTTTGGGTGGCAGCGGCAACCAAAAGGGGCGACGATCCAGGGAGAATTAGAGTCTGCCCTGGGCCATATTCTAAACCAAAAAATTTCCATCCGCGGCTCCGGACGGACCGATGCCGGCGTTCATTCCCTGGGTCAGGTGGCCCATTTCCATGCCCGGACCCAAATGGATCCCCTGGTATTGAAAAAAGGGCTCAATTCCTTCATAAAATCAGCCATTGTGATCCGTGAGTGTTCGGTGGAAGCGGACACATTTCATGCCCAGTACCAGGCAAAGTCCAAGGAATATAATTATTACATCTTAAATCGGCCGGATCCCTGTGCCATTGGGGATGCCTATCTGTGGCACCTTAAACAGCCCCTGGACCTTGCCCTGATGAACCAATGCTGTGATCTGATCACAGGGGTTCATGACTTTAAATCCTTTGAAAATACCGGCAGTCCCAGGACCTCTTCCATCCGGGAAGTTTTTTTTGCCCGTGTTGAATACCTTGACACTGGCGTTCCCCTCCAAAAGGATCTGGTGGTCTTTAAAATATCCGCCTCGGGATTTTTAAAAAATATGGTGCGAAATATAATGGGAACGTTGGTGGATGTGGGACTCAAAAAAATTGATCCCAAAAAAATTGAAGGAATTTTAATGGCCAGGGACCGCAAGCTTGCCGGCAAGACAGCCCCGGCTAAGGGGTTGTTTTTAAAGCAGGTGAACTATTTGTGACCTTTTGCGGGTCGTGATCTTTTTTTAGTGTTCATGATCACGAATTTTTTTAACGTGATCATTATAATGGGAAATGATATCCCGCCTGTAAATCAGCCCCAGGAAAACGCCGTGGTCCTCTTGGCTAACAACCGGTAACGCATCAATATTTTTCTGGGTCAGTTTTAAGAGCACGGTGTTTAAATCTTCAGACGGGGTGGTGGTGATGATATTTGATATCATGATATCCTTCATGACCACCAGGTCTTCAAGGTGGCTGGTAAAGATCACCTCCCGGATATCCGTGGATGAAAAAATTCCGGAAAAATCACCTTTGCCATTCATAACCGGAAAATAATGCTGCTTGGTGGTCTGGAAGATTTTTTTGAATTCACTGAAGGGCATGTCTTCGTTCACACATCTGACATCCTTAATCAGGGGCGTTAAACTTTCCACCTTCATAGTCTGGAGAATGTCCATCATGAACTCGCCGGCATGGACCGGTGAATCAATCCTCGATTTGACCTGATTTTCATAAATGGTCCATTTTTGGGCCAATAAATAACACAGGGAGCAGACCAGCAGGCTTGGCAGCAGCAGATGATAGGAATTGGTCATTTCGCTGATAAAAATAATGGTGGAGATAGGGGTGTTGGAGACGGCTGTAAAAAAACCGGCCATGCCCACAATAACAAAGGAACCGGGATGGGTGACAATGGTGGGAATGAGTATGTGAAAAAGCTTGCCAACCGCCCCGCCCATGGCGCCGCCAATGACAATGGAAGGACCAAACACCCCGCCGCTCCCCCCGGATCCGATGGAAAAAGAGGTGGTAAATATTTTGCCGATTGCCAGGGCAATCAGAGTGGGAATGGCGATCCTGTTAAAGATTGCATCCTGGGCGATGCCATACCCGAATGCCAGGGTGTAGGGTAGAAAAAAACCGATGATACCGGTCAAAAGTCCGCCAATTGCCGGTTTGATGTGATTGGGGACCTTGAACTTTTTAAACAGATCAACCACTCCATAAAACACTTTTATATAGAGGATGCCTGTCAGTACCAGAACACCGGCAAGCACCATATAGGGTCCTAATTCCAGAGGATTCTGAAATTTAAAAGCGGGTGAGTCAAACAAAGATCCCCAGCCAAAGACCAGGCAGAAAGTACAATAGGCGACCACAGAGGAAATTCCGGCAGGAATGATGACTTCCGATTCAAAATCCGGGTCCCGGTAAAGAACTTCAGCGGCAAACAAGGCACCTGCCAGGGGGGCACGAAAAATACTGCCGATGCCAGCACCAATGCCGGCCGCCATCATGATCCGCCGTTCCCGTTCGGACAGCTTCAACTTTGTGGCCAGAAAAGAACCGAATCCGGCACCAATCTGGGCAATGGGCCCTTCCCTGCCGCCGGATCCTCCCGTGGTCAGGGTAAGGGTGGAGGCAATGGTTTTGATAAAGGGGATCCTGCTTCTGATATGTCCGCCTTTGTGATGGTAGGCGTCAATGGCAGCGTCGGTTCCATGGCCTTCGGCTTCCGGTGCAAAGGTATAGACCAGCCATCCGGACAAAAGACCGCCGGCGGCAGGTAAAATCAATAATATCCATCGGTTGAACGGCGTTTCGGTATGGGGCAGCAGCAGGTGTTCTCCTGCTGCGGCTCCGGGTCTGTAACCTGCCATTAAATCCAGGAAATAATGCATGCCAATACTGCATAAATAATGGAAAACAACGGATCCCAAGCCAGCAATAATGCCGATGAGGACAAAATAAAAGAGCCATTTTCCTGCAACTGCAATCTCTGTTGCCTTGGTATTCTGACGGATAT
>CAYWNB010000281.1:0-4008 GCA_964459195.1 uncultured Desulfobacula sp. | reverse complement strand
CGGTTTTATTCCACATGGAACCAGAGGCATCAATGATGAACATCATTTCAGGATAGTGGGGTTTAGCTTCTGCTCCTATTGGTCCTAACAAATTTAAAAAGATGACTGCAATTGACAACAAAGGTATAAATAATCGCATGATTTTCCCCATTTAAATTATTCAGTTTATCCAATAGCCATTAATTACCGAAAATCTATCACGAAAAATTAAATTTTAAAAGCACTTATGCGCAAGCGAATAGTATACGCCTTCACATCCGTTTACGTTACAATCACCTTTCCTCGTGATTACCGAAGTATGACGTTGGAGCCAGCCGTTTCCTTATCCGTGAATAAATAAGTTTATGACTACAAAATATATTGTTGTTTATGGATTATTTTGTGGAATTAATTGTCTTGACGTTCAACACCCGCAGATATTGCACTAGCCAATAAGGTATATGGGGCGGTTTGTCAGGGTTGGCCGCTTCCTGTTCTTCTTGCATTTTCTTGATTAGACCAGTCAGCTTTTGGCGGGCCTTTTCTTGCTTGCCGCTGGCGGCCAGCGCGTCTATCTGCTCCATGAGTAAATGTCGGGCTTCCGGCGTCTTGGCTAATTGGGCATTAACCAAAGTCAGCAACTCAGGCCAACGGCCTTCCAGGGCCAGGAGCCTGCGTTTCGCCCGCGAGATCTCATCGGCAGAGGCCGCCCCGGCCACTATCTCCAGCCGCACGGGCCTGGCGGCAATGACCTCGCCTTGGTCCTTCCTATCCATCTCTACCTGGTAGATCCCAGGGGCCAAGGTTCCCTGCATGATCCAGTGCACGGCCAGGTTGCCGACCGGCGGGGCCTTGGCCTCTTTGGGAATCACCGCGCGCCAGGTGACTCCTGGCTTCTCGCCCTTGACCCCTGAAATGGTAGGGACAGATAGGCCGGTTGAATCCAGGTTCAGGGGTTTGGCCTTCGGGTTATCCAAAACACATGTCACCCACACCGGCAAGTCAGGGGAAATCTTGACGGCCGGTAGGCCGTTGACCAGAAGCCTTGCCGAGGCCGGGCCATGGATTTGGGCTGGAACCGGTGGCAAGGGAAGTGGCCCCTTGGCCTTTTGCTCCTGCTTGCCTTGATCCTTGGCCACCGCTTTACCGGCAGAAACTTTGACGGTTGCCGCTTTGTCCTTTGGCGAATCAGAGCAACCCGCCAAGGCCATTAGCGCCAGGCAGACCAGCAGCAGCGCCAGTTGCGTCAGGCTTTTCATGTCAGTAGCTTTTGACATTTATCTCCCCCAAGCAGCCGCCAACCGTGGCCGGACCGGTCTGGGGGCTATCTCCTTTGTCCTTGCAAAAAAAATTTCTCTGGCCATAGGGTTCGGTGTATTCCACCAGCTTTTGGCCGGAGAGCAGTCGTCCCAGGCCGGTCTGGGGTACAAAGTCCAGGTCTATGAAGTACTGGGCCACGTTGTATTTCATGATGCAGTCAGCCTGGCCGGAATGCTGCCCGCCCAGGCAGGCCACCCAGACGTCTTGGCCCTTGATGGTGCGTATACGATCGGTCTCGCCATGATGTGATAAATTGATATTGTGGCCAATTTCATGGGCCAGTATCCCGGACAGGGTTTGGCTCTGGGATAGGCCCATGGCCTGGGCCAAGGGACCAGGTTTGTACTTGATCATCACGGTGTTGGCCTCGCGCACCGGCGGCCCCACGTGGGCGGCCCGGCCTCCGGCCCAGCCCAGGTCCAGGCCCGGGCATTGAGACAAGGCCATGGCCACGATGATATATTGGTCACCCAGCTTTTGCTCGCCGTCCTGATAATTAATCACGTCGTATTTGAACTCATCCCCGTTAAGCACCCAGAGGCTCATTTCCTGGTTGCGGAACAGGCTGGCCGCCTTGCGCAGGTCTGATTTGAACATGCCGGAATAGTCATGCACAAAAATATCTTTGTATACCGGAGACATGCGGTAATGCCTACCCCCGGCGTAGATACCCCGGTATTCCTCAAAGACCGAGACCCCGTCACCCACGTGGCTGTTGCCCATGAGGCTGTCTTTGTCATCATCCGGCTCATCCACGGCCCATTGGCGTTCCCAGCCATCGCGCATGCCGTCACCGTCTTTATCCAAAGGGAGCAGCAGGGCGGTTTTGGTGGTATCGGCCGTGTCCCCCTTGGCCTTGGCCTCATACCATATCCCGCCCAGGTTCACATAGGCCCGCAGCTTGGCCGAAGCCGCGCCATCCATAACCCGCACCTTTACCGTATAGCTGTCCTGATCCACCTGATCGCGTTCTATGCTCTGGCTCATGGTGTATTGCAAATTTTCGCTCACTGGGTTATCATTTTGCTGCCAGCCGGGATTGTCCACATCCGTAAAATATATGTCCGGCAGCTTGTCTATAGGGCATGGGTTGTAGTGGGTATAGTTGCGGTTGATGGTATAGCTATTTTGGTCACCAGCCTTCAGAAAGGTTTCCCAAGGCCAGGTTTCGTCTTTTTTTCCTGACTCCTTGCAGTCACCACACTTGCGACCCCTGATGTGATTGCCCGCATTCACCGCGATCCCGGGATGCCTGCTGGTGTTTTCCAAAGCAAAGCGCACCCCGCTTACTTCCTGGTGCTTGGGGTCATTTAGAGTCAGCTTGAATTCCCTGGTTTCGCCCGGAATGGGCTCCCAGATTTTTTCCCGGGGATCAACCGGCTCCAACACAGCGTCAATTTGTATTTTAGCGGCCATGGAAAACCGGTAGCGCAAGGTGAACTGGGTATCAGACAGGGTTTCTTCATAGGGCTGGCAGCCATATTCCACCGAGGAGGTTCCGCTAAAACTCAAAGTCGGGTCTTCAAGAGAAAATTTCTTTTCTATGGGCAGATGGCCTTCCAATTTCCAGGTGGCTCCGCGGAGAGTTACCCGTGCGTGTTCATCCTTGTCCCCGGTGCCGAACATGATCTTACACCACCGCTCCGAGGTGTAAGGCGGTCCCCAGGATCGGGTGAGGGTTCCCTTCATGATTGAGTAGACATCCAGGCTAAGGTGCGCCTTACCGCCGTCGGCCTGGCGGCTGATGATATTGATGCCGGTGCGCACCTTATCCCCATGAAACTTGCTGCGATTTTCATACAACCAGTTGGCCACCCTGGAGTCCAGGACAAACCTGCCGTTTTGAATGGGCTGGGTCTGATTCACCGGCGGATCTGGTATGCAGTAATGAGCGGAAAGATGGGCTGCGAATAGCTGCTTTTTCTCGCCAACCTGACTGCGGCAGTGTTTGGTGTTCTGCACATTGATATTGGCGGTAAACGCCTTGGGAATGATCTCGTAGCGGTCCTCATATTGGGGTGAATAGCGGATCTGGCCTTGCTTGGATTTGGATAGGGTCAAGATAGGGCGGATGTAAAAGCCGTTGTAATAAAGGTGTATACGTATGATGGAACCAGCATCGCCCTCTGCCTCGAAATGCAGATAGCCCGTATAGTTGCCATAATCCAGCACATAATCGGTCATGCTATCCTTTATCTGCGCCTTGGCGGCATCGGGCAAATGGGAAAGGACTACCCCTTGTTGGGCAAAGGCTCCAGCCACGCTTAAAACCATTCCCAAAAAGATTACGCATAGAAACGCGCCAGCACGGCGGCTCGTTGTATTTATTTTTGCCTGCTCATTCTCCATAGTCTAATCTATAATATAATGAAGATACGTAAATACTTTTTTGCCTTTTGTCAAGAAATAGCTAAAAACTTTTTATAACTCTGAAAAATATGCCCCTGTCCCAGGCAGGACACAACATGCTGTGTCCTGCACTGCAATCCTAGGCACAGTGAATTTAAGGTAAGCCGTGATAACATTCCATGCACATTTTGAGAGTTTTGCCAGTAATTTGCGATCATAAAGAAAATAAATCCGCAATTTTGACCAGAAACATCTCCATCCAATTTACACCTATTCCCAAAACAAAATTTCAATCGAGAAGATACCCTTTGGCCAGGATCTGGTAGTCTGTCACCTGGGATTGTATCCACCCAGGGCCGC
>CAYWNB010000280.1:0-4008 GCA_964459195.1 uncultured Desulfobacula sp. | reverse complement strand
GGTAAAATCATTGTGGTGGCCATCTCTGGGGCCTCGGGGTCCATTTACGGGGTAAGGCTTGTAAAAGCCTTGATTGAAAGTGGCTGCCGGGTGTTGATCCTTTTATCCCATGCAGGTCAACGAGTATTGACCCATGAAATGGGCCTAAATCCCGAAAACTCTTTTCTTTCGTTTCTTGAGGAATACGGGGTGGATTTTGACACTGCCATTGTCCCCCAGGTTTTTTCCCAGGATGAGATTGCATCCGCCCCGGCATCCGGTTCTTTTGTCCACCACGGCATGGCCGTGGCGCCTTGTTCCATGAAAACTCTTGCTGCTGTTGCTTCAGGGTATGCAGATAATTTGATCACCCGATCCTGTGACGTGAGTTTAAAGGAACGCCGTTCTCTTGTCCTGGTTCCCAGGGAAACCCCCTTTGGCCTGATTCATCTGGAAAACATGACCAGGGCGGCAAAAGCTGGTGCCGTCATCCTGCCCCCCATTCCCTCTTTTTATACCTTTCCTGCCACCATTGAAGCGCTTGTGGATACGGTTGTGGCCAGAATTATGGATCACCTTGGGGTGGCCCATGACCTGGGAGTGCGGTGGGGATCTTGATTGGCAGCAAAAACAATCCCCAAGTCCTGGAAATTATCACCACCCTTCATCAACGCGGATATAAGGCCTATATCGTCGGGGGGGCTGTCAGGGATATGCTGTTGAATCAGCTGCCCGATGATGTGGACATCCTGACAAATGCCTCAGCACGTGCAGTGGACGCTTTGTTTGTTAATACCAGACAGGTGGGCAAATCCTTTCCCATTACTTTGGTAGACGGGGTTGAAGTGGCCTCGTCCAGGGCAGTGGAAGCACTTGACTTTCCTTCAGATGATCTGGGCATGCGCGATTTTACCATCAACAGCATGGCCTGGGATCCTGTCTGTGCAACCTTGGTGGATCCTTTCTGCGGGAAAAGGGATCTTGCAAATAAAGTAATTCGGTTTACCCGTGATCCAGGGGAACGGATTTTGGAAGATCCCCTGCGTATGATACGGGCATGCCGGTTTGTGGCACGCCTGGACGGGAGCCTTGCCACTTCCTCTTTAGACGTTATTTTAACCCATGCCTCCCTGATTGATGTGGCCAGGGGGCATGTGACCGGAGAGCGGATTCAGATGGAGCTCATCAAGGCCATGGCCCTGGAAAAACCCTCCCTCTTTTTTGTGAGTCTTCATGAAACAGGCCTTTTGGCAAGAATATTGCCCTGCCTTGACCGGTGTTTTGACCTGGATGGCGGTCCCCACCACGGGGAAACCGTTTTTGAGCACAGCCTTTTGGTGGGGGATGCCCTGCCGGCCAGTCGGCCGATTCTCAGGCTTGCTGGATTCCTCCACGATGCGGGCAAATTTGATGCTGCCGTGATAAAAGAGGGCAAGCTGACCTTTGCCAGCCATGAGAAGTATATTGACGCCATCCAGACAGACCTTGAAAATCTGCGGTTTTCTTCCCGGCACACGGCCTATATTCTTTCCCTGGTCCAGGCTCACATGAGGCCTTTGACCGAAGAGACCACCCCCAAAGCGGTTCGAAGGCTTTTGGCCATGCTGGACAGATATAACCTGTCTTTTAGGGACTTTTTACGCATGCGCATTGCAGACAAACGAGGGAACCTGGCAAAACAGCCCTATACCCTGGCCCAGATTCGTGTTCGGTTAAAAAAAATCCAGGATGAATTGTCTGGGGCGGTTTTTAATATGAATGATCTGGACATTTCCGGCAGTGATATCATGGAACTGCTTGATCTGGAACCCGGGCCCGAAGTTGGCCGGATCAAGGGAATGCTGTTTGAACGCGTGCTGGACGACCCTTGTTTGAATACCCGGGCCAATCTTGAATCCCTCCTAAAAGGATAATTTCCTTGCAAACCATTGGTCAGCAGCGCTATAAACAGAATTTTATTTAACGAATTTAAGGACAGCACAATGGGCGATCTCGTTCTGATAAATATAACCGGCATGGACAGAAAGGGACTGGATGCAAAGTTCACCGCCATCCTTGCCCAGTACAATGTAACCATATTGGATATCGGCCAGGCCGTTATCCACGAGCACATTTCCCTTGGTATTTTGGCTGAAATTCCCTGTTCCTCAGATTTTTCCTTGATTTTTAAGGATATTTTGTTTGAAGGCCATAACATGGGTCTGACCATTGATATCAAACCAGTTGACCATGAAAATTATGAAAAGTGGGTCCTTGCCCAGGGCAAGGAACGGCGGATTATAACCATTTTGGGCAGAACCATGACCGCTCATCAGATTTCTTCTGTAGCCTCGGTGATAGCCCAAAATAATCTGAATATCGATTCCATCATCCGGTTGACCGGCAGGCGTTCCTTTGTCCATCCCGATATCCGTCCCAAGGCAAGCGTTCAGTTTTCCGTTTCCGGTGCCCCTACCAATATCTCCCAAATGCGGGGGGAATTTATGAAAATTTCCCAGCAGGCCGGTATTGACATCTCTTTTCACGTGGACAATATTTATCGAAAAAACCGGAAGCTTGTGGTCTTTGACATGGATTCCACCCTGATCCAGGCCGAAGTGATTGTGGAATTGGCTAAGCTTGCCGGTGTAGGGGAAGAGGTGGATAAAATCACCGAGTCTGCCATGAGAGGAGAAATCGATTTTAAGGAGAGCTTTCGAAAACGGGTGGCCTTGCTCAAGGGGCTTGAACAGGAAAAAATTGAAAAAATCACCCATGAACTGCCCCTGACAGAAGGGGCGGACCTGGTTACCAAAACCCTGAAAAGCCTGGGATATAAGCTGGGAATTCTGTCTGGTGGGTTTACCTTTGTGGGAGAGTATTTACAGGATCTGCTGGGGTTTGACTATGTGTATGCCAATGACCTTGAAATTAAAGATGGGGTTGTGACGGGCAGGGTGACGGGGGAAATCGTGGATGGTGAAAAAAAAGCCTGTCTGCTCAGGGAGATTGCCCAACGGGAAAATATTTCCATTGAACAGACCATTGCCGTGGGGGACGGGGCTAATGATCTGCCCATGATCAGTATCGCAGGGCTTGGAGTGGCCTTCAATGCCAAACCCATTGTCCGGGAAAAAGCGGCCAATGCCATCTCAACCATGGGATTGGACGGGCTTTTGTACTTGATCGGAATCCACGATCGGGAGATCAAGCAGTCAAATCAGCATGGATAACCCTTATTTACTGCTGTGAATATAGGGGGTGGGATCTTTTATCCCGGCCTCTTTAAATCCTTTTATCCTATGGAGGCATGAATCACATTTCCCGCAGGAACGCCCCTTTTTGTCCGGGTCATAGCAGGAAATGGTCATGGAATAGTCAACCCCCAGGGCATGGCCTGTTGTGATGATCTGGGCCTTGGAGAAATGGATCAGGGGGGTTTCAATCTTAAGGAGGGTTTGTTTTGTTACCCCGGTTTTTGTGGCCAGGTTGGCCATGGTTTGAAATGCCCCTATAAATTCGGGTCGGCAGTCGGGATACCCTGAATAATCCACAGCGGTTACTCCGATATAAATGGCCGCTGCTTTTAAAACTTCCGCCCATGCCATGGCATAGGAGAGGAAAATGGTATTCCGGGCCGGAACATAGGTGATGGGGATCTCCTGTCCATCCAGCTGGTCCACCCGGTCATGTTTTGGTACGCTGATATCATCTGTCAGGGCAGAACCGCCAAATTGGCCCAGGTCGATATCAATGATTTTGTGGGCCTGTACCTTGAGGGCCTTTGCCACCCGTTTCGCACAGTCAAGCTCAACAAAATGACGTTGACCATATCGGAAACTCAGGCTGTATATCTCATAGCCTGCGTCCTTTGCCATGGCCATGGCCGTGGTTGAGTCGATGCCTCCACTGGACAGCACGACAGCTCTTTTTTTCATGGGGATACTTATACTCCTCTTTGATCGGGATTCCAGATAATTTTATGCTGTTGAAGGGAAAGCCTGGCCGGCAATTTGTCTTCTAAAATCCAGGCAGCAAGGCTCGCCGGGG
>CAYWNB010000279.1:0-4019 GCA_964459195.1 uncultured Desulfobacula sp. | reverse complement strand
GGTTTGGGCAGAATATGCTCTTCTGCCACGGTGAGCCAGTTGGTATCAAAGTTGAGTTCCCGCATTCGGCCGCCTTCGGATGGCAATGAATGGCTGGTCTGGTCATACCGCACATTGAATATGCAGACATAACTTTTGCCCTGTCTTGCAATGACATAATTCTTGGTAAAACTATTTTGGGAGATTTGGGCAATGTCGGCCAGCGCCTTAACCTGGTCCATGGATAATTTGACCAGAACAGATTTTGACACCCCTTTTTCATCAATGCGCAAAAGGCTTCTGGACTCGCTGGAAGAAACATAGATGGTGGTAATAGCGTCAAACTGCCGAAAATACTGGGCAGCAACGATGGCGGCAGTTCTTCTGCCGCCGGCCATCATCGGAACCCCATAATATTCAAAGAGCTTTTTTTGAAGATTTTCTGCATATTTATCCCCTTTTTCATAGAGATCCTTGGAAATATACCGCAAATATTTTGCAAGGGTTTCAGAGGCGTCAGCAATGGGCCAGTCAACCCGGACGTGAAAATGGGTCAGGGCATACTGCACCTTTGTTCTCTGATTTCTCTGGATCAGCAGGGCATAATCCACCGGTAACAGGGACCGCAGCAATGAAAAGAACTCACCGGTCTCAAAATATTTGGAATTCCGCTCAAAATTTTCAACATTTGGAAAATATTTATGACCCAACAGATTGGTTTTAGTGGTCTTGTTGGCATCAAAATACCGGATATACTTTTTATGTTTCTTGTCAATAAAATCTTCAGTAAAAATAATCAAAAATGAATTTTGGGCATCAAATTCCATTGAAGGAATTCTGGCCCTGGGTTTGAGTTCCCGCAGTTCCACAAAGGGATAAGGGGTTCGCAGGCGTAAAAAATTATTATAGGACCCCACAAGGGAATATCCAATGACAAACTGATCCAGCTCATCGCGCAGAACCTGATAATAGGACCTTCTCAATCGAGCTTCCCGACTCAGACATTCTCTTTGCATGCAGTATTTCACAGCATTTTCCCTTGTGATAAATTTTATTCCAGGGCGGCAACCCCGGGGAGTTTTTTCCCTTCCATCATATGCAAAAATGCCCCTCCACCAGTGGAGATGTAACTGACTTTATCGGCCACCCCGAATTGCTTTGCAGCAAGACCCGTATCCCCGCCACCCACAATGGAAAATGCCCTTGACCCTGCAATGGCATCGGCCACGATCTGGGTGCCCATGGCAAATTTTTTTATTTCAAACACGCCCATGGGGCCGTTCCAGACAATGGTGCCAGCATCCTGAATTGCCTTTGCATAACGATCTGCGGTTTTGGGCCCTATATCCAATGCCATCCAGGTATCAGGGATTTCATCAATGGCAACGATTTTAGTGACGGCATCTTTATCAAATGTGTCGGCCACCACAAGGTCGCTGGGCAACAACAATTCTATGCCCCGTTGATCGGCCTTTTCAAGAATAACCCTCGCAATTTTTAAAAGATCAACTTCAATCATTGACCCTTTCGTATCAACCCCTTTGGCTTTTAAAAACGTATTGGCCATGGCACCACCGATGAGCAGCTTATCCACAAGATTGAGCATATTTTCAAGAGCTGCCAGTTTACTGGAGACCTTTGCCCCCCCGATCACGGCGACCAGCGGTTTTTTGGGATGCTCAACTGAATCTGTGTAGGCTTTTACTTCCTTTTCAAGTAAAAAACCCGCACAGGCCTGGGCCACAAATTTTGTCATGCCGGTTATGGAAGCCTGATCCCGGTGGGAAACAGCAAAGGCATCATTGACATAAACATCACACAGATCGGCCAGTTTTTTCGCAAATGCGAGGTCATTTTTCTTTTCTCCCGTGTGAAATCTCAGATTCTCCAACAAGAGGATCTGGCCGTCCTTAAGTTCATTGACCTTTTGTTCCACCGCTTCTCCGATACAATCATCAACAAACAACACCTTTTGGTCCAGAATTTCGGCCAAACGTCGGGCAGCAGGCAGCAGGCTGAATTTTTTATCCCGCACCCCATCAGGTCTCCCCAAATGGGATGCCAGAATGATTTTGGCATTGTGGGCCATAAGATATTCAATCAGGTCAAGAGTTGCCCTGATCCTGTTATCATCTGTGATATTCAATTGTTCATCCATTGGCAGATTATAGTCCACCCGCACAAACACACGTTTCCCCTCTACATCGACATCTCTAACAGACTTCATTTCTGCCTCCCTGCCTCCCTGCCAAAAATTAATGGCTATTTTCCTAGTTCCCTTTTGTGAAGCTGTTTCTTACGGGACCACCGCTCAAAAAAATTCATGGCGCCGGCCTTGGTGCTCCGTTCAATAATTTCTTCTTCAACCTTTACCCCATCCTTGGTGGCAATGGCCTGTCTCAAGCATCTGGTCTTAACCGGACAATGAAAAAAACAATCCTCCGGCGTTTCTCGCAGCCCATTTTTCCCCATGGGAAATACCTTTGCAAGGTTGCCAAAGCACTCGGGTAGATCGGGGTCATTCTTCATTGATTTGGTCATTAATTTTCTCTATCTCACTATTAAATTTTGATATCAGCCCTTTTTCTGCAAAGCTGAAAATCCCCTGGCTTCCGGTGATGATATGTTCGTGCACCAGTATGCCCACATTATTCAAGGCAAACACAAGCTTTTTAGTGATCTGAAGATCACTTCTGGAGGGTGAAATATCCCCGGACGGATGATTATGGGCAAAGATAACGGCAGCGGCCTTATGCCCCAGGGCATGGATAATAACCTCCCTGGGGTAGACCGAACTTGAGGTCAGGCTGCCGGTAAATAAAATTTCAGACGCCAGCACCCGGTTTTTAGCATCCAGAAAAATTCCGACAAAATGTTCCTTTGCCTTGTATCCAATGATCTGATTCAGATACGCCGTCAAATCTTCTGAATTTTTGACCACATCCCTTGCGATTATTCTGGCGGTGAGATACCGGTCGGCCACGGCCTTAATGAGAAGGATTCCCAAGCTGTTTGACCTGCCAACCCCTTCCACACAGCAAAGATCTTCCGCCCTTGCCTCCAGAACCCCCTGAAAATTTTTAAACCGCTTCATCAACAGTTTGGCGCTGGGTTTGCAATCTTTTCTCGGCGTATTCAAGGAAAGAAGCAGCTCAATGACTTCATAGTCATGAAAACCGGAAAGGCCGCTGGCTAGAAATTTTTCCCGCAGCCTTTTTCTATGTCCTTCTCCCCTATTCTCCCTTGTCTCCCTGGTCATCATTTTCTTCTATATCACCATTTTCATCATTTTCTTCTATTTCATCGGATACCGGGTCTTGATTTTCATCCGCTTCGCCGTTTTCTTCCCCGTCGGTTTCCGGACCGGCTTCACCTTCTGGAAGTCGCGCAATACCGATCAGGGATTCCTTGGGCGACAGATTAATCAATTTCACGCCCTGGGTATTTCTGGAAATCACATTAATTCCGTCAATGGCGGTTCTGATCAATTTTCCCTTGTCCGTCACCATCATGAGTTCATCATGATCACCCACCAGGGCCAAGGAGACCATTTGGCCATTTCTCTTGGAAGTCTTGATGGAAAACACCCCTTTACCGCCCCGGGTCTGGGTTCTGTACTCTTCAACCGAAGTACGTTTGCCAAATCCGTTTTCCGTCACCGTCAACAGGGTTTCCTGATGTTCAAGCACTTCCATGCCCACAACCCGGGTCCCTTCGCCAATGCGCATTCCCCGGACGCCCATGGAGCCCCTGGCCGTTGCCCTTACATCGGTTTCGTGAAAACGGATCACCTTGCCACCCTCGGACCCTAGGAATATATCACTGTCCCCGTCGGTAATCCTAGCGGCGATAAGTTCATCCCCCTCGGCCAGCTTAACGGCGATAAGACCGCCGGACCTGCGCCGGGAATAGGCCATCAAATCGGTTTTCTTAACCCGTCCTTTTTTGGTGGCCATGACCACATACTTGCCTTCCACAAACTCATCCACGGTCAGTACCGTTGCCAGCTTTTCCCCTTCATCAAAATTCAAGAGGTTTAC
>CAYWNB010000278.1:1382-4028 GCA_964459195.1 uncultured Desulfobacula sp. | reverse complement strand
TAATGGCATTGCCAAAAAAACCGGTAAACCCACAGCCACTTTTTTTAAGTCCTTTCTTTCTTTTCTGCTCACTTTTATTTTGATGTTTTTGACCTGGCTTGTATTGTCAGGAAAATTTGAACCGCTTCTGTTATGGCTGGGGGTGATTTCAAGCCTTCTGGTGTCATTTTATTTTTATGACCTGTTGTTTCCTGCCCTGGAACCAAGATATTTCAAAACCTTTATTCGATTTGTTCAATATTGCCCCTGGTTGATTTGGGAAATTATTAAAGCCAATGTTCATTTGCTGCGCCTTACCTTCCATCCGCGCATGATCGATCTGATAGATCCCCATATTTTTACCTTTAAAACCAATTTAAAATCCGATATGGCCATAGCGACCCTGGCCAATTCCATCACGCTGACACCCGGAACCATAACCGTAACCGCAGACAGTGACGGGGTGTTCAAGGTGCATGCCATTGACAGAGAATCTGCCGAAGCCTTGCCGGGCATCATGTTGGAAAAGGTTGCGAAAGTTTTTGGAGAAGATATATGATACCTTTTTTTCTAAGCATTTCATTGGGGATTTGTTTTTTGATGCTTTTCTCTTTGTATAGAACCGTGTTCGGTCCGACGGTTCTGGACCGGCTCATCGGGGTCAATGCCATTGGAAGCAAGACCGTCGTCCTTTTATTATTGATTGGTTTTTTGTATGAGCGTATTGATATGTTTGTGGATATTGCCCTGGCCTATGCGTTTTTGAACTTTGTTGCCGTATTGGCAGCATCCCGTTATTTCCACAAAAGAAAAGGGCTTTACGAAGAATCGTTTATGGATTGATCACTTAAATATTGCCCAAAGGTATGGAGGCATCATGGATATACTTGTTGTTTTGTTATTGGTCACAGGCATGGTCTTTTTTCTGGGAGCCTCTGTCGGTATTATTCGAATGCCGGGTTTTTACTGCCGCCTTCATCCAGCAGGGAAACTGGATACGCTTGGGATTCTTTCCATGGTGATGGGACTTGCACTCTATAATCTTCATCACTTTTCTCTGGAATCTTTGCTGCTTTCCATAAAAATGTTTTTAATCGTATTTTTTGTGTTTCTTGCCAGTCCAACCGCCACCCATTCCATTGTTGATGCGGGGATGCGGGCAGGGTTGCGGCATTGGACTAAAAAGAAACGGAAGGGTTAATCATGTACTGGCCAATTGATCTGATTGTGTTAACCTTTGTTATCGTTTGTGCAATCGCTGCTATTACTGTTAAAGATCTGCTGGCAACCGCTGTTTTATTTGGTGCCTATTCATTTATGATGTGTCTGCTCTGGGCGGTTATGGGGGCTGTTGATGTTGCCTTTACCGAAGCCACCGTCGGGGCAGGGGTCAGCACGGTTTTTTTTGTGGCGGCCATTTTCAGGACGAGCAGGAGGACAAAAGATTGAAATTTTTAGGATTTATTGTCGTCTGTCTGACAGGGGCCATGCTGCTTTACGGAACAGGAGAATTTCCTGACTGGGGGGATCCTTATTCCCCGGCATCCGTTCACCTTTCAAACGATTATCTTGAAAAGGCCTTTGACCAAACCCAGGTTCCCAACATCGTAACCGCTGTTCTTGCAGATTATCGGGGTTTTGACACCATGTTTGAAACTGCGGTGATTTTTACGGCAGGTCTTGCATGCTTCCTTCTTTTGAGAGATTTTCGGGAAAAAGAAGAACGGTTTTATCGCCATACCGCAACCGGTGTTATCCTCCATGTGAAGGACAGCCAAAAAGTGCTGCTGGTGGAACGAGAGTTTGAACATATGGACAAGGACTGGGTTCCGTCGGATTTGATTATTAGAACAGTGTGCCGGATTATAATTCCGTTCATCCAGATTTATGGCCTCTATGTTATCGCCCATGGCGATTTTTCTCCGGGCGGCGGATTCCAAGGAGGGGTAATCCTGGGTTCCAGCCTGATCCTGTTAGCCATATCCTATAATTTAAAAACCCTTATGAGACGGGTTAAGGAAAAAATACTTGGCATTTATGCTGCCATCGGGGTGTTGATTTACGTCGGGATTGCCGTTATTTGCATGCCCATGGGAGGCAATTTTCTGGATTATTCTAAATTGGCGCCATTGTTGCCCAGCGATCCCCATCATGTGAGAGCCTTGGGGATGCTCGGGGTTGAAATCGGTGTGGGAATCGCGGTTACTGCGGTGATGGTCATCATTTATGTTAATATTGTCTCTGCCGGCAGACACGATGAAGGACTATAGGTAAAAATATGACGGATGTATTGGCCCTGATCGTGGCAAAATACAATTATTGGCTCTATGTGGTTTTGATGATGATCGGCCTTTATGCCATGATTGCAAAAAACAACCTGATCAAGAAACTGGTGGGTATGAACATCTTTCAAACCGCCATCATTCTTTTTTATGTATCCATCGGCTATAAACGAGATGCCACCCTGCCGATTATTGAAAATGTCCATGGCGGACATAGTTCGGTCATCCATGCCATTGATTATATTAACCCGTTGCCCCATGTTTTGATGCTGACCGCCATTGTAGTGTCCGTTGCAACATTTGGTGTTGCCATGGCCCTTGCTGTTAGAATTTATCAGCGGTATCAAACCCTGGAAGAAGACGAACTTCGGATGCGCTTATCGGA
>CAYWNB010000278.1:0-1282 GCA_964459195.1 uncultured Desulfobacula sp. | reverse complement strand
TTTATCAGCGGTATCAAACCCTGGAAGAAGACGAACTTCGGATGCGCTTATCGGAAAAATAAATTATGGATAATTATCCCGTACTCATCGTTGTTGTACCGCTTATTGCCGCCCTTTTAGCTGGCCTTGCCGTCTGGGTCGAAAAACGATTGTCCTATCCCATAGCCCTGACCGGCCTTGCCCTGTCAACCTTTTGTTCCGTTAAGGTGTTGATGCAGGTCATTGCCACAGGACCCATCCAGTACAAGATAGCCGGTTGGGCGCCTCCCATGGGTATTGAATATAGGATTGACCTTTTAAATGCCATGGTTCTTGTGATTGTGTCGGGCATTGCCTGCCTGAATCTTGTGGCTAGTTTTGAGAGTGTCAGCCAGGAAACCCATGACAGGACCGGCGCATTTTATTCCATTTACTGCTTGTTTGTGACAGGACTTCTGGGTGTTACGGCCACGGGTGACTTGTTTAATCTTTATGTCCTCATCGAGATCACTTCCTTGAGCAGTTACGCCATGGTGGCTTTAGGAGACAAGGACAGGGGACCTCTGGCAAGTCTTAATTACGTTTTTATCGGGGTTATCGGGGCCAGTTTTTATCTGCTGGGCGTGGGATATCTTTATATGCAGACAGGATCCCTTAATATGGCGGATGTGGCCCTTATCCTTGCGGGTCATCACGGGTCTTCCACTGTACTGACCGGATTTATTCTCTGTATGGTCGGCCTTTGGATTAAAATGGCGCTTTTCCCCCTGCATGTCTGGCTGCCCAATGCCTATTCCTATTCTCCCGTCGCTTTTTCAAGGGCGGTTGCCCCCTTGATGACAAAGGTCATGATTTATGTGATGATACGGCTGATGATTACCGTATTCGGGTATGATTATATCTTTAAAACCCTTCATTTTTCAGATGCCGTTGTTGTTCTGGCCAGTATTGCCATTCTTTTTGGCGGTGTGATGGCCCTTGCCCAGAAAAATCTCAAAAAAATGCTGGCCTATATCATTGTCTGTGAAATCGGCTATATGGTCGGGGGGGCCTGGATGGGCAATCAACTGGGCATGACCGGTGCGATTTTGCACATATTAAATGATGCATTGATGACCTTTGCTGTTTTCCTTGCCGTTGGAAATATGGTGTATAAACTTAAAAATGTCGATCTTTCCAATCTGACAGGCCTTTTTGGTAAAATGCCCTGGACCATGGCAGGTTTTGTCATTGCCGCATTCAGTATCATAGGCGTTCCGCCCACCTGCGGTTTTTTCAGTAAGTGGTATCTGATCATGGCGGC
>CAYWNB010000277.1:0-4048 GCA_964459195.1 uncultured Desulfobacula sp. | reverse complement strand
ATCTGGTGTTGTGGCAACAACTTAATCATTGAGTAACATTGAGTCGTACAGACAACAAAGCCACTGCATTCTTACCTGGCCCTGAGGGCCAGGGTTTCTAAGTTGGACTAAATGGCTGTCAATCCTGTTGGGATCCAACAAGGAAGCATATCTTTTGCTTGAACAGAAGAAAAAAAACTTATTGAACAGATCCCGAGATGTTGAAGATGAGCACCCCTTCTTTAAATTGAGGCCCGCCAATGGTAAGGCTACGGTTGTTTCTTATTTTAGCATTGGTTTGAAAAATTTCCCTTTTGTCTTTTTGAATATTGATCTGGTATTGTATCCCTTTGCTATCAATCTTTAGGGGTACAAGTGTGAGTGTTCTTTTACCCGGAAGGTCGACCTGGCCTTTTTGATCAATTTTAAGTGACATGGATTTCTCATTCAGCAATCTATAGGATGTGTATTTAAATACAGATTGAAGTTCCGAACTGATATTTTTCAAGTTAGCGTCTATCTGGTTTGAACTGGTTGAGGCATGGATAACTTTGATATGGGTGAGGACTTGATCGTTTGCAACGGCCGGTTGTGCAAATAAAAGCCAAATTCCCAAAAATACGACACTTATTTTGATGATGTTGACCATGGTACCCCTTTTTATTATAAGGCTTTCGAAAACCAGATAATGGTCTGTTTTTGCTTTTGTGTTTCAATTATCATTACATAAGGCAGTTCAGTGTCAACATAATTAACAATTGCACTTGGGCCTGAAGGCCCTATAACTGTTCCGTTAAACATTGCCAGACCAATTATTAATATTGCAGTAATACCGCTAAGTTTCAAGTATATATTTTTACCAAACAATCCAAGCGTATTGCCGAAAATATTTCCAAAGACCGTTTTTGGGGTGACAGCAAGTTTTTCTTTTACCCTATCGGGTATAATATTTTGATCAAATTCCATGGCCTGCTGTTCAATATGATCATTAAATACAGAGTCTATTGATCTAATGCTTGCAACAAGGTTGTAACAAGGCACACACGATTCACAATGCCTGTCTATTTCAGTGTGAATCGCTTGGGGCAGTTCGTTATCAACATAGCGGTTGATGTCTTCAAAAGAATACTTGTCACATTTTTTTTCCATTACCATCACCCCTTTTTTTGTTTGTATTATTACTCATTTCCAGGGCATCCAGGATTTTTTTTCTTGCCGAATGAAGCCGGGAACGTACGGTTCCCATTTTAATATCCAGTGTTTTTGAAATCTCTTCATAGGGCAATCCTTCAAGATTGTTTAAAACAAAAACAACCCGTAGTTTCTCTGGTAATATTTTAATGGCATTCAGAATTTTTTTTTCAAATTGCTTCTCTCTTACAAGGGATTCCGGATCATTTTTTTTTAAACTTTCATTGGTCAATCTTGCTTCAGTCTGAAAATCAATGGGGTCGTGGTGCCATCTGAATCGTTTTTTCCATTTCCGTTTCCAGTTCAAACATGAATTGATTGTGATTCGTCTCAACCAGCTGGCAAGACTTGCCTCCTGTCTGAAAAAGTCGATGTTTTCAAAGACGCTGAGAAAAACATCCTGTACAATTTCAAGGCTTTCTTCGTGGTCCAGGGTAATACCAAAGGCGATTTTGAGCAGTCGGTTCTGATGGGTGGTAACGAGCTGGTTGAAAGCCCATTGCTGACCTTTTCGCAGCCTTTCAACCAGCTTTTGTTCTTCCATTATTGTTGCATTTATATTTGAGTCGTTCACAATATATATGGCTATTGTCCATGTCTTTGGTTAATGCCGGACCCACACTTTGTTTTCTGACCAATACCCCTGTTCTATCATAAATTTTTTATATCGGCCACTCACCCGTTTTCCTTTTCTATTATAATGACCGGGATTCCATTTTCTTTCGTAAACAGGAGCTATCCATAAACGTTCCAATTCCCAGTGTCCGCGGGATCTTTTGGCATATTTCCTTTGATGTTTGGATCTCTTATACTGTTTGTGGTGGTTCTTTTTCGGGTTCTCATATCGATCAGGCCTGTTATGTGTATAAGTGTGGATTGGCCTATCACCTTTATTCATTTCATGGATGATGGCGGTTCCTAATAAAACCACGCCGGTTCCCAGCATGAATCCTTCAATCGTATGTCGTCTTGCTGCACCTGCATTTGCTGCTGACACCGATACGATACCCATGATCATCAGTAAACCTGTTGTAATGGCAATAATTTTTTTCATTTTTTTTCTCCTTATAATTAATTAAAAGTCAGAAGTTTTTTTCTTTATTTGCTTTTCTTAACTCTATTGACACCAAGGAAATTAAAAGGTTCATTAATTTTTTTTAAAATATTATTATTTTCTTGTTATGCTCTCTGTAAATAAGTTAACGGTTGGGCGACAAAAGAAATATTTTTTACCGAGCGCGTCTTTCACCAGTCCGAGATTTTTCAATATTTCCAAAAAACCACATGTGGGGGGTCGAAATTTCTTCAGGACTAAGTCTTAATAGTAGTCTTGACCTTAAAATTCATCGTTTTGGAGATTTCTTTAAAGATACCGGTACAAATCAAAATAATTTTCCGGTAAAATTGAAGTCATGATAATGAAAGTATTCTTACTTCCAAATTGTAGGCTTATCTGTATAATCTTTCCTATTGCAATTTTTGGTGGGTATCAACCTTATTTTTTACGGTGTGACACACCTCTCGTTTTTTCTCTTGCCAGCCCAGCTGTTTTGAATTATAAATTTCAATTTGGCACCTGACGTTGGTTATATCCGTCAACCCTTCCGGTTCTTTACGAATCTGACCTGACACGAGGAGAAACATGGCAACAAAAACCTACACAGCATTCTTTCCGGGTGGCAAAAAAGTCGATGTAAACACCGGAACCTTTGATATAAAAACCGACCAATCCAGGGAAAACGGTGGAGATGAAACCGCGCCGGAACCCTTTGCTCTGTTTATGGCCTCCATCGTTACCTGCGCCGGAATCTATGCCAAATCGTTCTGCATCACCAGAGATATCCCGACGGACAACATGCGACTGACCCAAAATATTGTTCGAAACCAGACCACCGGGCTCATCGAATCGGTCAATATGATGCTCCACGTCGACGGTGACTTCCCTGAAAAATACGACAAGGCCGTTCTCAAAGCCATGAATGCCTGCTCCGTCAAAAAACAGCTTCGGGACGAGATCGAATTCTCCGTATCCATTCAGCGGGACTGACGGCACACCATCACCATGGAACCCTTCAGCCTGACTGGTTATCATGTTCCCCCTGATGTTTGCCGTTAGGTTCAGCACCAGCAGGGGGGCTTAAGCATGAGTGGAAACCTTGGCTTCATCTATTATTTTTCGAAACGTTTTAGCAAATTCAGCGTTGTTCAGCGGTTTCATGACAAATGAACGAACACCAATTTAATCATGCTGGTAAATAATTATAAATTGGAAATTTTAACCAACCAACACATGCCTGGTGCAATGAACGTGAACTGTTTTGCCCACCTTGATCAAGATATCAGTTCTGCATTACCATATTTAAACGCAATTTTGTACGGCTTTGAATATATCAAGGAGCCTCCTTCAGTTACTTTTCGTGCTCAGGGGAAATTAATAACAGTTCATGGTCGGAAAATTGCGGTTAACACGCTGAAAGATGAAAATGAGGCAAGAAAAATTGTAGAATGGATTATACGTAAAATTAATGATGCCTGGGACAAAAGGGATGAGATTGAACCCAATTATTCTGGCGTAGGACGTCCTTCAATAATTGAAATATTAAAACTGCTTCCTAAAACAAATTGCAGAGAATGTGGTTCTCCTACCTGCATGGTTTTCGCTACTCTTGTGGCGGAGGGTGCAAATGATTCATCAGGTTGTCCACAATTAAGCAAAGAGAATAAAGATCTGTTGTCCATATATCTGGAACCTTTTGGTTTGGATATTTGAATATTATGCTTTAGTGGCAATCAAAAAAAAAATTAGATGTGATATTCCTATTAATATATTATAAAAAACACTATGGAAGAATGTCCAAAAATGATGCCTTCGGTTCAT
>CAYWNB010000276.1:0-4057 GCA_964459195.1 uncultured Desulfobacula sp. | reverse complement strand
ACCATTTTTACATATTATCTTAAACTCGCGACTTTTTTCTTTATCTGAATAACTGCTGTCATGACCCCATGCTTCCAAGACTTTCTTTCGGTATTCTTTATCCGGGTAAGCTTTATCAAACCAGACTTCTTTGGTGGGAATATCTTTAAGCGTATAACCTGTAATTTTTGTAAAATATGGATTTACATAAAGGTATTTATCGTAGTTATCAATCAATGTAATTCCATGGGGTGTACTTTCAAGAATTGTTAAAAGTGTTTCTTTCTCTTCTTGCCGAGCCTTTTCTGCCTGTACTCGATCGGTTATATCTCGCCAGATAGTATGTAATACCTGGTTGCCTTCCTGGTTAGAAATTGCTGTTAAAAGAACCTCTACAGGGAAAACATCTCCATTTGCCCTGATGTGGTTCCATTCAAATCTATGACTGCCGTTTTTCAAGGCAATAGCCATCATCTCTTTTGCTTTTGTGAAGGACTCTTTTCCATCGGATTGAAAATCCGGGGATAATTCCGAAGGATGGGTTTTTAGAAGCTTACTTTTGTTTTTATAACCCAACATATCTAACGTGGCTTGATTACAGTCGATGAATTGTTCATTTTTGATAATCAAAATAGCATCTTTGGATTTTTCAAAGAGAACACGATACATTTTATCGTTTTCCTCTTCATCTCGAGTTTTTGCAGCTATTTCCGATTCTGAAAGCCTTTGTTTCAAAACTTCATTGGTCGATTCTTCATCCATACCCCCCCCCCCTAATCTAAACAAGCGAATACAATAACGGCACTCTTCGGATTTAAATATTCTTGCATAATGTTTATTTTTCCAATATTTTTTTGATTCAAATAGAATCTGAAACAGTTTATAAAAAAACGTTATAAAAATCAAACCCCCAGCAACATAATTGGAGGTCTTCAACAGGCAGAATTCTAACGGTCTGTTTTTTTACAACTTTTTTACAACTTTTTTACACGGTTATGACACATCCTTAACTCATGGCCTGTATAGTTAAACCAAATGCAGGACGGATCTTTAGATTGCAGTTTTTTAAAAATTGATTAACTCAATAGATTAAGGAGAAAGGTCATGACACACTCACGAATAAATTATCAGAGAACGGTTTCTTTATTTTTCATAGCCGGGATTGTTTTTATCTTGATGACAGGTAATGCCCTGGCAGGAATTGAGCCTGGAAAGGTGATCTGCAGGGTTGAGACAGACAGGGCAATTTTGCCGGCAGGAAATTCGCAGAACGTGGTACTTAAAGTAACCCTGGACGCTCCTCCAGCTCCAGTCCATATTAAAAGGCCTCCCGTAAATCTTGCCCTGGTCATGGATCAGTCCGGTTCCATGAACGGTATCAAGATCAATCAGGCAAGGAAAGCAGCCATTGAAGCGTTAACCCGGCTTGGTGTACAGGATATTTTTTCTGTGGTGGTCTATGATACCAATATCCATACCATCGTACCGGCTCAGAATGCAAAGAACACCCAGGAAATTATTCGTACCATTCAACAGATTCGTGCTGGCGGCAGTACAGCACTTTTTGGGGGTGTCAGTCAGGGTGCAGCAGAAATCAGGAAACATTTGGAAAATGACTATATTCATCGCATTGTTCTCTTATCTGACGGGCTTGCCAATGTCGGGCCAAGGACACCGGATGATCTTGGGCGGCTTGGTGCTGCTTTGATTAAGGAGAATATATCTGTTACCACAGTGGGGGTGGGAACAGATTATAATGAAGACCTTATGGCCAGACTTGCCCAGAAAAGTGATGGCAATACTTATTTTGTCGAGTCAGGGTATGACCTGCCAAGGATTTTTGCTGCAGAACTGGGGGATGTGCTAAATGTAGTGGCCAGGAGAGTCAAGGTGACCATTACACTGCCGGAGAATGTGAAACCTGTCAATATTATCGGAAGAGAAGGCCGGATAAAAGGGAATAAAATTGAACTTTATATGAATCAGCTTTACGGAAACCAGGAGAAATATGCCCTGGTCAAAGTTAATATTCCAAGCTCAATATCCGGGTCTAAAATTGAGATTGCCCGTGCGGATGTGACATATGAGAATCCATTCAGCCGGCAACAGGAAAAATCTACTGGAATTTCTTATGCCAGGTTCAGCAATGATCTTAAAAAAGTTGCCAAATCAAGTAATATCAATGTCATCAGGGAATATCAATTGAATCTGAATGCCATTGCCCAGGAAAAAGCCATTGAATTGTCTGACAAGGGTAGGAAAGAAGAGGCTGTAAGAGAACTCAAACAGTCGGCTGTCAAGCTTAAAGAAGTTGGGAATTTATATAGAGATGATGAATTGTTAAAACAGGCGGATGCGCTTGAAATTCAAGCGGAGAAGATCGAGGATCAGGGAATGAGTCCAAAAAGTCGTAAGGTTTTGAGAACAAAATCTTATCAGATGAAGAATCAGCAGCTTTCACAATAGGTAAAAAACTGATATGGCATAATTTATGACAAACAGACGTTCTATCATTATATTCTGGGCACTTTTTTTAGTGCCCACCCTTATTATAGCCGTTATTGCTGCAAGACTGCTGTTTCATGAACAGGAAAGGATCAATCTTTCGGCGATACATACCTTGTCCGAGAGGGCAAAAGTCGTTTCTGAAACCATTCATTTTACCATTGAATCCGTTCAGGAGAACTTAAAGCAGTCATTACTGGATATTGACCAGAAAAAACTTCAAAAAATTCTTGTCGCATGGGAAAAGACAAATCCTCTGATTCGTAATGTGTTTATATATCATGAAGGCAAAGACCTTGAATATCCTGTCAGGGGTATGGAATCCACCCTTGAGGAAAGGCGATTTATGGTCCGTTATGATTCTTTATTTTCCGGAAGGATGAAGTTTGGTTTCAATGAAAATCCTGTAAAAGAGGAACCAAAGATAAAAAAGTCCGAAGGGGATTATTCCGGTTCCAACAGGTATGAACCTGTTTCCAAAAAACAGCCCGAATCATCCCGGCAAAAACTTGTTGCCTTGTCTAGGGTGGCGCAAAAGGGGGCAGTTTCAGATCATACCGTTGCTTCTTATGATGAATCAAAACAACAATTGATGGAAAAAGTGGGTTGGATCCCCTGGTTCAGCGAGAATCGGCTGTGTATTCTGGGCTGGGCGCAAAAATATAAAAATGGGCCGATATACGGTATTGAACTGGAATTGATGACGCTTTTGTCAAGGCTGGTGGTTTATTTTCCAAAATTATCCGAAAAAGAAACTGCTTTGGTCATGGTGGACGGAAACGGTGATTTTATACATCAGGCCGGACAATGGGTTGTTGACCCAAAAGAGACTCCGGTTGAAGTCATTCCCATATCAACCCTGCTCCCCCACTGGCAAATTGCTGTTTTTGTTAAAGACAAGGGGTTCGGGGCAAACAAGGGATTTTTAATTGTTTCTGTAATGTTATTGGGTGTTTTTATTACTGCCATTATATCAGGAGGAATTCTATTAACCCGGTTAACCCTTCAAAATATGAAAGATGCCAGGCAAAAAACATCTTTTGTCTCTTCAGTCTCCCATGAATTAAAAACGCCTTTGACCAGTATCCGGATGTATGCAGAATTATTATTATTAAAAAGAGTTAAAGATGCAGATAAAATTCAAACCTACCTGTCTGTCATTGTTAATGAGAGCGGGCGGTTGACCCGGCTGATTAACAATGTGCTCGATTTTGGGAAATTGGAACAGGGCAAAAAAACATATCAATTGACAGTGTTTGAAATAGATCAGTTGTTAGAACAGATGATTCAAGCCCACAGCCTCAGAATAAAGAATAAAGACATCAACGTTATCATGCAGATTGAAAAAGGGAATTATCAGGTAAAAACAGATCGGGATGCCATAGAACAGGTCATTTTGAACCTGTTAGACAATGCATTAAAATATGCTGGGAAAGGAGAGTTTTTCAAATTTATTCTCAAAAAAGAACCTCCCTTTATTGTTTTAAAAATATGTGATGATGGGCCGGGTATCCCAAAGGCACAAAGCAAGATGGTGTTTGAAAAATTTTACAGGGTGGATAACTCCTTAACC
>CAYWNB010000275.1:2255-4073 GCA_964459195.1 uncultured Desulfobacula sp. | reverse complement strand
TGGTGTATCTGGGGGAGGCTGGTGGTGCCAGGATGCCGGATATCATGGGGGCCAAGGGGCTGACCTCCTTTGGTGGGGGCGGGTTTGAGTCGTTTATTGAAATCATGAGCCGGGTTCGTAAAAATCTATTTATCACGGCCATCATGGGGGAATGCTATGGCATGCCCACCTGGATGGCCTGTCTGTCCGATTTTGTGGTTCAGGTAAAGGGAACGGCCATGGGCGTTTCCGGTCCCAGGGTTCTGGAACTGGCCCTGGGGGAAAAAATCACAGACGAGGAACTGGGGGGATGCCGGGTTCACGGGGAGATAACCGGCACCATTGATCGGGTGGCAGACAATGAGGCGCATTGTTTTGATCTTATCCGGCAGTATTTGAGCTATATGCCGTCCCACAAAGATCAGGCCCCCCCGGTCCTTGATGTGCCGGAAGGGTCCGGCGACCAAATGTCTCAGATTCTGTCGTTCCTTCCGGAACGCAGGAACCGGACCTATGATATGGTCAAAATTCTTGAGTGCATCGTGGACAAGGAGAGCTTGTTTGAGATCAAGCCTGATTTTGGGCGCTCCGTGATTACGACCCTTGCCAGGGTTGACGGCAAAACCGTCGGGATTATTGCCAGCCAGCCCAAGGTGATGGCCGGTGCCATGGACACCCAGGGAATTGACAAGGTTATCAGCTTTTTATGTCTCTGTGATACCTATAATGTCCCCCTTGTGTTTTTCCACGATATTCCCGGATTTCTGGTGGGACGTGAGGCAGAGCAAAAAAAAGTGGCGGCCAAGGTCATGAATTACATGAATGCCCTGGGCCAGGTAAGTGTGCCCAAGATTGGGGTGATTGTGAGAAAAAGCTATGGCATGGCCTTCTGGAATATGGCCGGCTCCGGGTGCGGCACGGATTTTCTGGTGGCCTGGCCCACGGCTGAGATGAGTTTTGTGGATCCGATCATTGCCGCCAATGTGGTGTTTGGGTCCGGGGAAGGGCGATCCGAGGAAAAAGCCTCCCTGATTGAAACCCTGATTGATGGCACCTCTCCCTTTGAAGCGGCCGGTTCCTATGATATCCATGATGTCATTGACCCCACAACCACACGGGATTATATCATCCGTGCCCTCGAAATTTCACGGGGAACCATTCAGGGTTCCGGCCAGAGCGAAATAGGAGAACATAGGCTGGCCAACTGGCCGACAAAGTTTTAACTCTGTTTGCCCCCTGGTCTGTGGTTAAGACCAGGGGGCTTAGTCAGGCCGGAAGGAAATATGCACCTAACCGAAGAGAGAATAACCTTGAAAATGATATTCCGTATGGAGAAAAGGGGTCATTGTGTGGTATTAAAATAGAAAATTGCTATTTTTCAATCACAAGAGGAAATATCCATCAGAAAGGAAAAACATGATCCATAACCTTTCAAGAAGAGATTTTTTATTTTTTTCTACATTAACCTCCCTTTTTCTTCCTTTTCAAAGAAATGCACTCGCAAGGGAACTCCATCCTGCTATCTCTTATCCAAACACAATAACTGTCTTAAAACAGGCTTTCAATTCGGAAATGATCGCGCACAAGCATTATGTGGGATATACTGATCGAGCCATGGCCGAGAAATATCCCAATATTGCTTATATGTTCAAGGCTTTCTCATTCTCAGAAAAAATACATGCAGATAATTACAGTCGCCTATTGGATAAATTGGGGAACAAAACGATTTTTGTTCCATTTTTAATCAAGGTTGATGACACGAAGTCAAATTTATCAAAAGCTACTCAAAAAGAGTTGGAAAAAATTAAAATATCCTATCCCCGTTTTTTAAAAAAAATA
>CAYWNB010000275.1:0-2155 GCA_964459195.1 uncultured Desulfobacula sp. | reverse complement strand
TAAAAAAAATACACAAATACACAGCCTATTTTTTTGGATCAGTGGCAAAGGAAATAGAAGGGATGACACTTGATATCCATGTGTGCAAGATATGTGGATCTACTATCGACGAAGTCCCTGTTATGCCTTGCGAAATATGTAATAAAGCATTGTCGCATTATAGAAAAATAGATCGGCCGACCTGAGAAGAGTGGCGATATGACAAATTGATTTCCTGGTATGAAGCTATTACAATTCCGTCCTTTGTGCATTGATGCCTATAAAATACGTCTTATAATACATAGAAAAAATGAATCATTCAAGGAGAGGTCCTTATGTTAAAAGTATATGCTGCTAAATGGTGTCCCCATTGTACAAAAACGATTTCGTATTTAAAAAAGAACCAGATTGAATTTGAATATATTGAAATAGAAGAACAACCTGAAAAGATAATTCAGAAAATCATCAAGGTAAACGGAGGTGATGACTGGGTGGTGCCGACACTTGAATTTAAAGGCAAATGGCGGGTGGGAAAAGTCTTTAACGAGATAGAACTGAATTTTGATTTAAAACAGTTGGGGTTAACATAAAAGAAAAACCGCACCCATAAAAACGGGCCTGGGTGATCCAGAACCTTTTTAACAGGAGGTATGGGATGGATAAAGAATTGAAACAATACCGGTATTTTCTCAAGGACAGTATCCGGAAAAAAATCAATTTCAGGTTTACGGATCAAAACCAGGGAATTGCTGTGCCGCCAATTGAGAAAAAGCACAGGGATGGCGCATCCCTCATTGATCTGCCCGGGCCGGACGTTTGGGAAAACATTCCAGGAGCGGACATCACCCGTGCCATGGGAAATAGAAAAAGCCACCGGGTTTATATGAACCAGCGCCTTTCCCTGGAAGAATTGGCCTATCTTGTTTGGGCTACCCAAGGGGTGAGGAGCGAGAAAACCTTGGGCCATGCCTATCGAAATGTCCCCTCCGCCGGGTGCCGCCATGCCCTTGAGACCTATCTGGCGATATTTAAAGTGGAGGGCCTTGCTCCGGGCATGTACCGGTATCTGCCCCTTTCCCATCAACTGGTGTTTGAGTTTTCCGATGAGATGCTGGCAGAAAAGATGGTGACCGCTTCCCTGGGGCAGTCCTACCCGGGAAAATCAGCAGTTACCTTTATCTGGGCGGCCATCCCCTATCGGATGGAATGGCGCTATGGCCTTGCCGCCCACAAGGTAATTGCCCTGGATGCAGGCCACGTCTGCCAGAATCTTTATCTGGCATGCGAGACCATCCATGCCGGTACCTGTGCCATTGCCGCCTATGACCAGGAGGAACTGGATGAACTTCTGGGCCTTGATGGTGAAGAAGAATTTGCCATTTATCTGGCGCCCGTGGGAAAAGTTAGGTCATGAGATCCTTTAGTGTGAAGGGATAAATATGGGAGTTACAGCAGACATTGTCATTATCATGGTGGCCGTTTTGCTGGGCGCGATGATTGCTCAGAGACTCAAGCAGCCCCTGATCCTGGATATATTTTTGCCGGAATTGTTGTGGGGCCCCACACAGGGGGGATTACCGTCGGCGATACCCATGAAATCGAGATACTGGCGGAAATAGGTGTGCCCTTCTTCTGTTTGCCCTGGGCCTGGAATTTTCAGTCAAAGAATTAAAACCGGTGCGGAAAATTGCCCTCATCGGAACGCCCATTCAGATTCTGTTGACCATGGGGATCGGTTTTGGCCTGGGCAGATATCTGGGTTGGTCCTTTGCCAGCGCCATATGGCTGGGGGCCTTAATCTCCCTTTCCAGCACCATGGTAACTTGCCCAATGGAACTCCAGGGAACTTTTTATCCTGTCCATCATGGCCATCGGTCTGGGGATCGGGTATGTTACCTATTTATTCGGCCTGTCCTTTGCCTTTGGTGCCTTTGTTGCCGGAATGGTTCTCAGCGAGTCTGATTATGGTCACCAGGCCCTGAGTGAAATTATCCCTTTGCGGGATATTTTCGGTCTTTTGTTTTTTACCTCGGTGGGAATGCTGCTGGATCCGATATTTTTTCTTGAAAACGGGGGCAAAATTGTCAGCCTCTTGGTGATTGTTTCTTTTTTTAAAGGAACGATCTTTTACGGATTGGCAAGCGTATTCGGTTATATCAATATTATTCCCATTGCC
>CAYWNB010000274.1:0-4095 GCA_964459195.1 uncultured Desulfobacula sp. | reverse complement strand
ACTTCAGAGAAAAAATGATTGAAGCCGGACTGCCGGTGGATAAGAAGGAGTAATAAATGTCTGACGAACTTACACCGGATGAAGCATTAAATAAGATAGATTATAGACCGGGATCAGGCAATTGGATGGACACCACCAAATCTGTCCAGATCAGACCCGGGATGTATTGTTATGCGGCAAAAGCTGAAAGTGTTGAAACATTGGGACTGCCCAATGCCAGATCCTGGAATCCTCTGGATGACGACTGGAAACTGCCGGAAAACTGGCAGCAGATTATCCATGAGGGCATCAAGGTAAGACTGGAACGCTTTCGGACCTTTAAAATATTCATGGATGTCTGCGTTCGTTGCGGCGCCTGTGCTGACAAATGTCATTTCTTCCTGGGCACAGGCGATCCCAAAAACATGCCGGTCCTGAGAGCTGAGCTTTTAAGAAGCGTTTATAGGAATGATTTTACCACTGCCGGAAAAGTCCTATCCAAAATCCCGGGCGGTGCTCGCCTCGGCGGCGGTCGCCCCTTGACCTTGGACGTACTCAAGGAGATGTGGTACTATTTTTTCCAATGTACCGAATGCCGTCGGTGTTCTGTTTTCTGTCCCTATGGAATTGATACAGCGGAAATCACCATCATGGCAAGGGAGCTTTTTAACCTCATCGGCCTGAACATTGACTGGATTGCCACCCCTGTTTCCAATTGCTACCAGACAGGTAATCACCTGGGCATTCAGCCCCATGCCTTCAAGGACATGCTCGATTTCTTTGTGGAAGATATTGAAGAAATTACCGGCGTCAATTGTGAGCCGTCATACCAGAAAAAAGGGGCGGATATCCTCTTTATAACCCCTTCAGGCGACGTATTCGCCGATCCAGGGACATACACCTGCCAGGGGTACCTCATCCTGTTCAAATATCTCAAAGATAAATACAACCTGGATGTGACCTGGAGTACCTATGCTTCTGAAGGCGGTAATTTCGGGTTCTTTACTTCCCACGAAACCATGAAGCGCCTCAATGCCAAAATGTATCTGGAGGCAAAACGACTGGGCGTCAAATGGATACTGGGCGGAGAATGCGGCCACATGTGGCGGGTGATTAACCAGTACATGGATACCATGAACGGCCCTGCCGATTTCATGGAAGTACCGGTAAACCCCATCACAGGAACGGTTTTTGAAAATGCCCGCTCCACCAAAATGGTTCATATCTGCGAGTTCACAGCCGATTTAATCAAACACGGTAAGCTGGAACTGGACAAGTCTCGAAATGCCAACCGCATCGTGACCTTCCATGATTCTTGTAACCCGGCCAGGGGTATGGGCCTTTTGGACGAACCCCGATATGTCATCGAGAATGTCTGTGATAGTTTTTATGAAATGCCCCCCAACACCATCCGCGAGCAGACCTTTTGCTGCGGTTCCGGAGCAGGTCTTAATGCCGGGGAAAACATGGAATTGAGAATGGCAGGGGCGCTTCCCCGGGCCAATGCCCTCAAACATGTCCATGAAAAATATGGCGTTAACACGCTGGCCACCATCTGTGCCATTGACAGGGCCGCCCTTTCCACCCTGTGTGAATATTGGGTTCCGGAAGCAGAAGTATACGGAATCCATGAAATGGTGGGAAATGCCTTGATTCTCCCAGGTGAAACCAATAGAACCCAAGATCTGAGAATGGAACCATTACCGGGTTTCGAGGAGGAGGAGGAATAATGAATAAAAACACCATTATCGCAGGACTTGTGATATTTGTCATAGCCGTACTTACTCCGGTCTGGTTCAACATGGTGACCACCACCCAGGCAGCACCCGAGCCCGTTCTTTCCGCCAAGGCCAAGGAAGCCAAAAAATGTGTATTGGACAAATATGAGATGAGAGCCAACCACATGTCTTTGCTGGATGAATGGAGAGATTCCGTTGTCAGGGATGCAGACAGACTGTATACGGCGGAAAACGGTCACACCTTTAATATGAGCCTTTCCACAGGGGAAAATTCCTGTCTTGGCTGCCATGAAGACAAAGAAAAATTTTGTGACAGCTGTCATACCTATGCATCGGTAGATCCCTATTGCTGGGAATGTCACACAACCCCCAAGGAGATTCAATGATGGAAAAGAGCAGAAGAAGCTTTCTTAAAGTAGCAGGTATTGCTGCCATCGGATTGGGTGCTGCTCCGGCAATGACCTTTTCGGCTTCAGATTCCCATGGGACTGCGCAGGCGGTGAAAGGCAAAAATCACGAAACACTGACCGCCCACCGCTGGGGCATGGTAATTGATACCAATAAGCTCAACGAAGAAGTGGCTGCAAATATTGTAAAAGCGTGTCACAAAGCCCACAACGTACCGGACTTTAACCATGAAGTGGACGAGGACAAATTCCCCAACACCCGCCCTGTCAACCATAAACAGGAAGTCAAGTGGATATGGGAAGAGGAATTTCACAATGCGTTTCCTGACAAGGAAGACGAATTTTTAGCAGAAAAATTTAAACATCTTCCCTTTTTGGCCACCTGCAACCATTGTAAAAATGCCCCCTGTGTCAAGGCATGCCCGACCCAGGCGACCTTTAAACGGGCCGACGGTATTGTACTCATGGATTTCCATCGCTGTATCGGATGTCGATTCTGCATGGCTGCCTGTCCCTATGGATCCAGAAGTTTCAACTTCAGGGATCCCAGGCCTTTTATTGGAGAAGTCGTACCTGAATTTCCCACCCGGACCAAGGGAGTGGTTGAAAAATGCAATCTGTGTGCCGAACGTTTGGCCAGAGGGAAGCAACCTCATTGTGTTGAAGCCTCTGAGGGCGCCATTGTTGTGGGTGATCTTGAAGATCCTGAATCAGAAGTCAGGGTTCTTCTTAATGAAAATTATTCAATCAGACGTAAACAGGCCCTGGGCACAGAGCCCTCTGTTTACTATGTCGTTTAAGAGAGGCGAGTATGCTTGAGATAGCTTTAAAAGGAAGTAAAAACTATTGGTTATGGATAGTCCTTCTGCTCGCAGTCATGGGAGCCGGAGCACTTGCATATGTCGACCAATTCATGAATGGTCTGATGACCACCGGAATGAGTCGGGATGTGTCCTGGGGATTTTATATCGCCAACTTTACCTTTCTTGTGGGGGTTGCAGCAGGGGGCGTCATGGTCGTCATTCCCTATTACCTCCATGACTATGAACGCTTCCACCGGATCACCATTTTGGGTGAGTTTCTGGCAGTGGCCTGTTTGATCATGTGCCTGCTGTTCATTGTGGTGGATCTAGGTCAACCCACACGGATGCTCAATGTATTGCTCTACCCCTCCCCCAAATCAATGCTGTTCTACGATATGCTGGTTCTCAACGGCTATCTGTTTTTGAACATTGTCATTGGCTGGAAGGTGTTGGAAGCAGAAAGAAACCAGGTAGAACCCCCGGCATGGACAAAACCGCTTATTTACCTGTCCATCCCTTTTGCCATCGGCATCCATACGGTAACCGCCTATCTGTATTGCGGCCTTCCCGGTCGCGGATATTGGCTGACAGCCGTATTGGCACCTAGGTTTTTGGCATCTGCCTTTGCAGCGGGTCCTGCCTTTTTGATTATCCTGTGCTACTTTATCAGAAAATTCACCAAGTTTGATCCGGGTTGGGACGCCATGCAGACCCTTGCAAAAATTGTCTGCTGGGCCATCATTGCCAACCTGTTCTTTTTTGTTTGTGAATGTTTTGTGGTATTTTATTCGGGCATCCCCAGCCACATGGCCCATCTGCAGTATCTGTTGTTCGGATACCACGGATACCATGCCCTGGTGCCATGGATGTGGTCCGGATTTATTCTCATGACCCTGGGTGCCGTCTTTTTGATCATCCCGAAATTGAGAAACAATAAGACCCTGTTACCCATCTCCTGCGCCATGATTTTCATTGGTGCCTGGATTGACAAGGGGCTGGGTATGATTTCTGGCGGGTTTGTCCCCTCTCCTCTCCACCATGTGACAGAGTATGCCCCCACGGGCAAGGAAATCATGGTCACCCTGGCGATATATGCCACCGGACTACTCATCCTGACGGTTCTGTTCAAACTGGCCACAACGGTTAAAGAAGAAGTTCGCGGCTAAT
>CAYWNB010000273.1:0-4132 GCA_964459195.1 uncultured Desulfobacula sp. | reverse complement strand
ATTAATTCATAAACGGGGTCACAATAAAATAAATGCCTAAAAGAGCAATCGTTGAACCGGCGATTTTCCGAAACCATTGACCTGCTCCATTCCATGTGCTGTTTTCAAGCAATTTTTTGACTGCAGCTGTTGAACTGCCAGCAATCACAATTGGAAGGCAGTGACCCGTGGTAAAAAGAATGATGTAAAGTATACCGGTTACCACTTTTTCCTGGACTGTGATAATGGCCAAAATTGGGGCAATAAATCCAAAAGTACAAGACCCGGAAAGAACACCATAAGCAAGCCCCAGAACAAAGGCTCCGAACGTCCCTCTTAAATTCAGCTTGTATAAAAGGCTTCCGGATAGAGAACACTTTTCAACGCCTAACATTCCCAATGCCACCCATATCAAAATAATACCAATCAAAATTTGCCAATAGTTTCCCACATCACCCAGCATTCTGCCAAGCAGTGCACAAATAATGCCGATTAACGCAATTGTAAGAAAGAGCCCTGAAGTAAAAAGTACAGAATAAAGCCCGGCCTGACGGGGGTGAACCATTTTTTCCTGGCCGCCGACATACCCGACAATCAGCGGAATGGATGCAAGATGGCAGGGGCTGAAAAGTACACTGATCATTCCCCAGACAAAACAGCCAACGGCTGCAAAAGCCGTCCCGCCGGAGATCCATTGATTGACTGTTAAAAAAAGAGTATCCAGCATTTTAACTATCCTTTGCTGCGAGGTCCGGTGCTGCTACCCCCATTTTTGTCATTTGGTCAATAATGGATTTTTCATCCAAAAATCCGACATGCCGGTATACTTCTTCACCTTGGGCATTAAAAAAAATCTGTGTGGGAATAGCTCTAACTTTAAACCTTTGTGCAGGCTGTTTGTTTTCCCAGACATCGATAAAAACAATATCGGCTTTTCCCTCGTAGGCTTTTTCCATTTTTACCATGATCGGGGCCATCATTTTACAGGGGATACATTTTTTTGCCCCCAAATCAATCATAGTTACCGTCCCTTTAGTCGGAATATTTAAATAATCTTCAGCAAAAGCACCTGTCGTGAAAAACAGCATCAAAATAACAACTAATACACTCAACTTTTTAAAAACCAGTTTCATTCTCTATAACCCTTTTTAAATTTAAACATGAAATGCGTTTATCACCATGAAGACAGCAGCCAGCCAATTGGTATAAGCAAACAGTCTTTTCAAGGATTTGGGCTTTGTTTTAAGAGCAAATTTACCGCCGATCATGCCACCTGCAATGGTTACGATTGCCAGGAAAACAGCCCATGCAGGGTTAAAATCCCCTTGAACTGCATGACCCAAAAAACCCATAAAGGCTGTGACAGCAATAAGTGTGGATGCTGTCCCAACGGCTGTGTGCATCGGTATACAGCAGGCAATAACCATGAGAGGAACCAGAAACGACCCGCCGGATACACCGACCATGCCGGAACCGAAACCTGTCAGAATGGCTACAGGGAGTGCAATCCACAAATTAACACCATATATTTCACCGTTGGATTTGATTTTAATGGTACCAAACCTATTCTTTACGCTTCCCCCTTTTTCTTTCTTGACCGGTGCAAGCATAACAGCTCCGGCTGCAAACAGCATAAAGGCAAAAATCAGCTTCAACATAAATCCGCTAAAAAGATGGGAAAAATATCCGCCACCAAGGGCAGCAAACGATGTCGTACCACCGATTAACAATGCAAGACTCTTGGATATGGATTTGTTCTTCTGGAAAATCACCATTGCTGCAATTGAAGCGGCAAACAAAATAAATTGCCCCGTTGTTGCTGCCTGGTGCATTGGAATCCCCGCCATTACAAGGATAACAACATAAAAGTTACCCCCGCCTTTGCCGACCATGGTCATCAATACGGCCACGATAAAAATAAGAGCGCCAATAATAGCCTGATCCATCTCCAGGGCCTCTAAATTTCCTGCAGGGTTAGCTGCAAGACTTTCCCGGGCATTACTTCCTCCGTCAATGCGGGATATCCGCCCATGAGAATACGGACATCAAAAAATCCTTTCGATAACAAAAAACTGTAAACAATGGCCGAACGAACACTTGCCGGACAAAAAATAGCCAGGGGTTTGTCCCTGGGAATGTCGTTTAATTTATCCGGCACCTCGTTGATGGGAATATTCAGGCACTGCACATTGTCATGGAGTGCCAGTGTAATGGATAAAGAATCAGCTTCTTCTCTGGACCGGACATCCAACAGAACGACATCCTCCATCTGAAAAAAAGCAGCGGGTGAAATTTTATGTTTTCCCTTTCCGAAGAAATCCAGCGTGAAATTTTTTAAAACCTGTTCCATTTTTCCCCCTTTCTTATTTTAACAGCCACTTTTTGATGTCGTCTTTCTTAGGAACCTTGCCTGTGCATTTAACTTCTCCGTCCACGATAACCGACGGGGTACCAAACACGCCATATGAAGCGATCTGCATCATATCGCTTACTTTTTCGACCGTAGCATCAACGCCAATTTCTTTAATGACTTCCTGAACCAGTTTCTCCGTCTTTTTGCATTTAGCACAACCAGGTCCCAAAACTTTAATTTCCATTGTAAATTCCTTTTAATTCGTTAATTGTTTTTTATTCTTTTAAAGAATCATATTAAATAAATACCCGACAAACAGGATCCCGCTGGCAACAACACCCACAAATACCGCAATCAATTTGGGTTTTAATACTTTTCTTAAAATCACCATTTCCGGTAAGGACAAAGCAATGACACTCATCATGAACGCCAGGACAGAGCCCAGAGCTGCCCCTTTTCCTAAAAGCGCTTCAACAACCGGGATAACACCTGCAGCATTGGAATACATGGGAACGCCGATCACTACAGACAAGGGGACAGACCACCAGGAGTCCTTGCCCATAATCGAAGCCATAACACCTTCAGGTACAAAACCATGGATGCCGGCACCAACCGCAATGCCAAGAATGACATATATCCATACACGACCCATAATTTCTTTAACAGCATCCCATCCATAAACAAACCGGTCATTCCAGGTCAATTTTTCTTCTTCCATGGTCAAATTCGCTGCATTTGCCTGGGTTACCCAGTCTTCAACATGATTTTCAAGTTTAAGACGGCCGATCACCCAACCCGCGGATATAGCGATAAACAAACCTGTTCCCAAATAAATAGCGGCAACTTTCCAACCCAAAAGTCCATATAAAAGGCCAAGAGCGATTTCATTAACCATAGGGGCGGCAATCAGAAATGAAAAAGTAACACCAAGTGGAACCCCGGCGGTTACAAAACCGATAAACAATGGTACTGCGGAACAAGAACAAAAAGGTGTGATAATACCTAATAATGCGGCAAAAATATTACCAACAAACTCACTTTTCCCAGAAAGAAAAGCCCGTGTCTTTTCAGGTGTAAAAAAACTTCTGAGGATGCCCACTCCAAAAACAACCAGGAATAAAAGCATCATGACCTTTGGCGTATCATAAAAGAAAAATTCCACTGAAGATCCCAGATGAGATCCTTCCTGGATTGGTAAGAGTTTGTATGTGAGCCACTTTGACAGATCTGGCAGTACACGATAAATTGTCCACCACAGGTATATTCCGATAGCCCCCATCAACAGGTTTAAGGCCATCATTTTGTTTATTTTTCCCCCATTTTGAACGGGGTGGGTTATTTTGGATTCCATAGCTTCTCCTACTGTTCGTTATATATGGTCACTTAGTGATGTATTATTGTATTTTTTTTGTTTCCAATTATTTCCCAACAATCTCATGACGGTCAATGCCCGGAAGAATCTGGCTTAATTCTTTTATTTCAGATTCATCATCCAGCCAATGTCTCAAATTTCCAATCATGCTGGCGGAATAAGGGGAGCCACTCCCATCGGAAAGAGAATAATTTACCCATAACCCGTCTTTAAAACTCCTTACCAGTTCGGCATCTTCAAGAATCTTTAAATGCTTGCTGGCAGTAGACTGAGCAATACCAAGTGCCTCTTTGATCTCACAAACACAAAGAGGGCGTGCCTGAAGCATTTTCATCATTTTAACCCGGTTAGGATCAGACAATGCTTTCATCACTCTAATAAATGTTTTCATATTTTCCTCGTTTTACAGCTACAGCTGTTCATTTAAT
>CAYWNB010000272.1:1856-4152 GCA_964459195.1 uncultured Desulfobacula sp. | reverse complement strand
CAGGCCGATATTTTAAAGGAAGACCAGGGCCAGAACACCTGCATTTTTTCCATTGAATTTGCCCTGAAGATGATGGGGGATATTCAGCAATACTTTATTGACAACCAGGTGAGAAATTTTTATTCGGTCTCCATTTCCGGGTATCACATTGCCGAAGCCGGTGCCAATCCCATTACCCAATTGGCCCTGACCCTGGCCAATGGGTTTACCTATGTGGAGTATTATTTATCACGGGGTATGGATATCAATGAGTTTGCTCCCTCCCTTTCTTTTTTCTTTTCCAATGGGATGGATCCTGAGTATACGGTTATAGGACGTGTGGCTCGAAGGATCTGGGCAGTGGCCATGAAGCACAAATACGGGGGAAATGAAAAATGCCAGAAGCTCAAGTACCATATCCAGACATCGGGTCGCTCTCTTCATTCCCAGGATATTCAATTCAATGATATCCGAACCTCCCTCCAGGGGTTGTGTGCTATTTATGATAATTGCAACTCTCTTCACACCAATGCCTTTGACGAGGCCATTACCACGCCGTCGGCGGAATCTGTGCGCCGTGCCCTGGCCATTCAGCTGATCATCAACCGGGAATGGGGACTTGCCAAGACCGAGAACCCACTTCAGGGCAGTTTTATCGTGGATGAACTGACAGATCTGGTGGAAGAGGCGGTTTTGGTTGAATTTGAACGGATTACTGAACGGGGCGGGGTTTTGGGTGCCATGGAAACCGGTTACCAGCGGGGTAAGATCCAGGAAGAGTCCATGTATTACGAACATTTGAAACATTCAGGAAAACTTCCCCTCATCGGGGTGAACACCTTTGAGGACCCAGATGCCAATTATGCGGATATGGCCAATCATCTGGAATTGTCCCGGGCCACCAATGACCAGAAAGACGCGCAGCTGGAACGATTGGCGTCCTTTAAAACCACCCACTCAAATGAATCGGAACAGGCCCTTGAGGCACTCAAACTCACCGCCCTGAACGGGGGAAATATGTTTGCCCAGCTCATGGAAGCGGTCCGTTGCTGTTCTCTTGGCACCATTACCCAGGCCTTGTATGAAGTGGGTGGCAAATATAGAAGAAATATGTAATAATTCCGGGTTTATTTGAAAAATTACGAGGGTTTATAATAGAGGAGAATATTCCAATGAATAAAGCAGTTATCGTCAGCGCAACACGAACCCCCCTGGGCAGTTTTGGCGGGGGATTGAGCAAAATAGGTGCCACGGATCTGGGTGCTATCGTCATCAAAGAAGCCATTAAACGGGCCAATATAGAGGACAAAGAAGTTGACGAATGCATCATGGGAATGGTCCTGCCCTGCGGGTACGGCCAGAACCCGGGCAAACAGGCCGCTGTTAAAGCAGGTCTTCCCTGGGAAGTGGAAGCCATCACCATTAATAAGGTCTGCGGATCATCCCTCAAGGCCGTTATGCTGGCTGCCCAGGCCATACGCTGCGGGGACGCAGAAGTTGTGGTGGCCGGCGGCATGGAAAACATGAGCATGGCCCCTTATTACATGGACAAGGCCCGGTGGGGTCATCGCATGGGACCCGGGAAAATTGAAGATCATATGGTCCACGACGGGCTATGGGATATTGTCAATGATTTTCACATGGGCATGTCCAATGAACTTTGCTGCGAGCGCTGGGAGGTGACAAGAGAAGACCAGGATAGGTTTGCGGCCGAGTCTTACAAAAGGGCCAATGCGGCCGTGGCTTCAGGTCGGTTCAAGGATGAGATTGTGCCGGTCAGCTTGCCCCAGAGAAAAGGTGCCCCTGTTCTTTTTGATACAGATGAATGTCCCCAGGATTCAAGCTATGAAGCCTTGGCCAAGATGAGAGCTGCCTTTAAAAAAGACGGGCTGGGCACTGCGGGCAATGCCTCCATAATTTCTGACGGTGCATCCGCTCTTGTGATCATGAGCGAGAAAAAGGCCAGGGAACTGGGCTGCACCATTCTGGCCGAAATCGGTGCCCAGGCTTCCTTTGGCATTGACATGAAATATGTTCTCATGGCGCCCATTTACGCCATCCCCAAGGTGCTGAAAAAACAGGGGCTCAACATTTCCGATATTGATTTGTTTGAGATCAACGAGGCCTTTTCCGGAACTTCCGTCGGGATCAACAAGGTGCTGGAACTGGATACCGCCCGTGTAAACGTCAACGGCGGCAGTGTGGCCCTGGGACATCCCATTGGTGCCTCCGGTGCCCGGGTGCTGACCACCCTGCTCTATGAAATGGAAAAGCAGGATTTAAAAACAGGGCTTGCATCCCTTTGTCTGGGGGGCGG
>CAYWNB010000272.1:0-1756 GCA_964459195.1 uncultured Desulfobacula sp. | reverse complement strand
ATGGTATCCAAGGGCAAAATGGAAGCGGGTGAGAAAGAGGCGATTATAGGAAGGATAGAGACCACCACCGATCTCGCCGACATGGCAGGGGTTGATTTTGTTGTGGAGGCGGCTGTTGAAAGGGAAGACCTGAAATTTAAAATTTTTGAGGATTTGGACAAAATCTGTCCCGCCCATGTGATCCTGTCCACCAATACCTCTTCCATTCCCATCGGCAGAATTGCCGCCAGAACGTCCCGGCCTGAAAAAATCATCGGCATGCATTTCATGAATCCTGTTCCCGTGATGAAGCTTGTGGAGGTGATACGGAGCATTGCCACCGATCAAGAGACATTTGATTTGACCTGGGAGTTGTGTGAACGCTTCAATAAAACCCCGGCAGAAGCCAATGATTTTCCCGGATTTATCGCCAATAGAATTCTCATGCCCATGATCAATGAAGCCATTTTTTGTCTCTATCAGAGCGTGGGAAAAGCCGAGGATATTGATACGGTGATGAAACTTGGGATGAACCATCCCATGGGACCCCTGGCCCTGGCAGATCTCATCGGCCTGGACACCTGTCTTGCCATCATGGAAACCCTCTATGACGGATTCAAGGATTCCAAATACAGGCCCTGTCCTTTGCTCAGAAAATATGTTGAAGTCGGCTGGCTGGGAAGAAAAACCGGAAAAGGGTTCTATGAGTATTCCTAGTACCCGCTACACCCGGCTTACCCCTGTAACTGAGCTTGAAACAAGGCTAAAAGGGCTTCAGCAGCGTCTGTCCACCCATGACATAGCCGGAGCCCTCATTGTTCAGAAAGCAGACCTTTTCTATTACACCGGCACCACCCAGCAGGGCTGGCTCTATGTGCCGGTCATGCAAGACCCGGTTTTCATGGTCTTCAAGGACCTTGACCGGGCCCGGGCCGAGTCCGGCCTTGAACAAATCCTTTCCCTGGTCAGTCCCAAAAAAATCCCGGATACCCTGAAAGGACTCGGGATATCCCTTCCAGACCGGCTGGGGCTGGAACTGGATGTGATGCCGGCCAACCAGTATATCATGTTCAGTCAGATTTTTAGCAATGCTCAGATCGTTGATATTTCCAACCATATCCGGCTCCAGCGGGCTGTCAAATCCGAGTTTGAAATCACGTGTGTGAGAAGGGCCTCTGCCATGGCAGACCAGGTGGCCGCCAAGGTCCCTGACCTGCTCAGGGAAGGGATGACGGAAGTTGCGCTTGCCGGGATGCTGGAGGCCTATGCCCGATCCTTGGGTCACCAGGGCTTGATTCGCATGCGCATGTGGGACAATTATCTGTTCTACGGTCATATCATGTGCGGTGCAGGTGCTGCTGTCCCCGGCGCCTTTGCCTCCCCCACTGGCGGGGCCGGGCTCAACCCCAATATAGGCCAGGGGCCTTCCTTTGACCTCATCAAGCCCAATCAGCCCATTTTGGTGGACTATGTGTTTGCCCTGGACGGCTATCTGAGTGACCATACAAGAATCTTTTGCCTGGGCGAGGTCGCGCAGGAGTTGCAACAGGCCCATGGGGCCATGCTTGATATCCAGGAAACCGTTAAGCAACAGGCTGTGCCCGGTACGATCACAGGGGATCTTTACGAAACCATGATGGCCATGGCCGAGGACAAGGGATATGCAGATGGGTTCATGGGAGCCGCAGAACCCAAAATCCGGTTCACCGGCCACGGACTGGGCATTGAACTGGACGAGTTCCCCTTTATTGCCAAGGGCCAGACCCTGGCCCTTGAA
>CAYWNB010000271.1:0-4159 GCA_964459195.1 uncultured Desulfobacula sp. | reverse complement strand
CCTCTGGGTGAGCCGTGGCATAAGGCCAAAGAGACTGACATTGATCACGACCGAACAGACCAGAGCAAAGACCCAGCCCAAAAAAGATCTAAGGGAAGGCATGACGATCAGGCTCCCGGATCCTGGTTTGCGGCAATGGCAACATTTAGGGCACCGGCAAGTTTGCAGGCATCCATCACCGTGATCACAAGACCGGTGAGGCTGTCCTTGTCCGCCACAATCACCACACTGCTTTCCGGATTTTCCGCCAGGGCCCGTTCCACATTGGCCCGGACCGCCCGGACATCCACCTTTCGCCTGTCAATGTGGATGGTGTTATCCTTTGTAACACCGATGAGGATGGTGGTTTTTGTTTTGCTGACGGCAGTGGAAGCGGTGGGTCTTGCGATATCCACACCGGTTTCTTTTACAAAGGAGGTGGTGACCAGAAAAAAAATCAATAAAATAAATACCATATCAATGAGTGGGGCAATATTCAACTCAAGATTTTTCGAATTTGCCCGCCTGGCAGCACTGATGTTAAGCATGGTAAGTCTTTCCTTTATTTATCATAATGTTTATAAAAATCGTTTTAGATAGATGCCCGTGGCAGCAATCCGATACTTTAGGTTATTGGCTCTTTTGGTTAAAAACCCCGCCATGTAAAGGCCGGGGATAGAGACCATGAGCCCTGTCTGTGTAGAAATCAGGGCAACGGAAATACCCCCTGCCATGGCATTGGCATTGCCCGTGCCAAAATGGGTAATGACATCAAAGGTCTCCATCATTCCCATCACCGTGCCCAACAGCCCCAAAAGGGACGCGACCCCGGCCAGGATGCTGATTACCGAAAGATAGGTGTCCACCGATGCGACCAGCCTTACCACAATTTCATCCAGGATAAATTCATCCAGATGGGAATCATGGCTTCGGGCCAGAATAAATTGCCTTACCAGCAGCGAAGTGATTCCCTGGTATCGGTCATTGGGCATCTGGTTGGTTTTTACAAGTTCCCCTGCTTTTTCCCGGGGTATGTTCTTGACATAAAGCCTGCGCATGAACATGGCCCGGTTGATGATCAAAAGCCACATGGAAAGGGAGATGATCAGGAGGGGGACCATGACGATCCCGCCTGATTGGATATAGCCTTCCATGGACAATAGGAATTCTTTGATCATGGGCTTACCCCTTGCAATCATTCCGGTTCATGAACACCAGGTTGACAAAGGCCACGGATTTTTCCTCCATTTTGGATATCTGGGTTTCAACCCTGCGGCTTAAAAAAGTATGGGCCATCATGATGGGGATGGCCACAGACAGGCCCAACATGGTGGTAACCAGGGCTTCTGAAATACCGCCGGACATCATCCGGGGGTCTCCTGTGCCATAATAGGTGATCACATGAAAGGTGTTGATCATTCCGGTAACGGTTCCCAAAAGGCCCAACAAAGGGGCAATGGCCGCCAGCATCCCCAAAGTGGATAAAAAGCGTTCAATTCGGGGGATTTCACCCAGAATGGCTTCCTGGAGCGCATTTTCCATGTCCTGCCGGGTCTGGTCCTTAAAGGCCAGAGCTGTCAGCAGCACCTTGGGAATGAGTTTTTTATGGCCCAATTCCAAAAATGTCCGGCAGCCTTCCCAGTCATCGGCCATTACCATTTCTTTGACCGTTTTCATCAAATTTTCCGCATTGGTTCGCCTGCGGGTAAAAAAGACAATTCTTTCAATGAGAAGACACCCCGCCAGCACCAGGATGATCAGTATGGGCCAGACAATGGCCCCACCCTTCGGAATCTGATCGACCAGATTCAGTTGATGGGCCAACTGCCGGATGGCGCCACCCTTTGAAATGTCCATATGGACATCATCGCTTTGGCCCTGGATGTAGGCGGCAATCTTACGACTTATCCTTGGAGAGGGAAGTTTGGAAAGGGCAAAATATTGCTGGCTATGGTCAGAATACAAGAGAAACCCCAGCTCTGTGCCCAGCTGGTAAATCCCGGTAAAATTACCCAGGATCAAAAGGTTTGCCTCCTGTTCTTTTCCCCTTCGGTCGATGATCCGACCGGAGGTAAACACCACCTGGCCAGACAAATGGATCTCGTCAAACAGGTTATCTGCGATCATTTTCAGGTCATCCATAGAGGGAAATTTTTCCCCGCCTGAATTTTTCCGATCCGATGTTTCTTGACCCAAAATAGGGTCTAAAAACAGGTGTCGCCCCGGGTAAAGCCCGGATTGAAGACTTTGAAGCAAAAGGGCCTTCAAATCCTTGGCATTGCTCAAGACAAATCCTGCAAACTCCTGGTTCACGGCCTGGGTCTTTTCAAGGTCCTGGTTAAGCTGGTCTTCTTCCTTCTTTAAATTATTGATATTCTCACGGATCTTTTTGTTTTGGGTTTTCACATTTTTGATGCTGTTTTTGAGGTCTGCAATGGCAATCTTAAGGGCCTGACGATCATTTTTAATGAGAAGCTCCTGGGTCTTGGCCTCTTTCAGGGCTTCCTGTTTTTCCGCCATGGCTTTTTGGATCAATTGCCTGCGCTGACGTTCAAGGACCTGATAATCCGATCGCATGTCCGATTTAAAATCTGGTTGAATACCCGTGGGGGTATCTGCCCAGGCGACCTCGGGCAGGCCTGCCAGAGAAATCAGAACCATACCGATAAAAAGCGACAAAATTCTCATTGATCCTCTCCTTGAAGGGCCAGATGTCCGATGGGGAGGGACAAAAGTTCCACCGGTTTTCGCTTGATACCGATTTCAATTGCCGAACGAACCGCGGGCAGGTACTCGTCGGCGAGGGGCTGCCATTCGGTTTGGGCCACATTAAAGCGGGCGCAAGATTGCTGGTCCAGGGATAAAAAGAAAAGGGAGACCCGGCCCAGACGAAAAATATTGCCCGTGGTTGTTTTGCCTTCCATCATCACCTTCTCCTGGTAGACTTCGATGGTTGTGCCATATTCTGCCTCAACAAACAGGGCTTCCATCACCCGTCTGTATTTTTCAGCCACCAATACCCCGGGGTCAGTGATCACCTTTTCAAGGGAGGTCATCCGCAGAGCCCGCTCTTGTTTTAAGAAAGGGGCATCCCCTGCCACAAGGACAGCGAGTCTTGCATACACCGCCTGTACAAAGGGCAACAACTCCTTTTGAATTCTCAATGATGCCTGTTTTTGTTCCATAAGGGCCAGGTTTTGGGCTTTTTGACTCTGTTGTGCTGCGGTCAGCTCCCGGTTTTCCAACACCAGTGTTCCATGGGTCTGTTCAAGCTGCTCGTACAAAAGGACCAAATCTGATCGCTCCTGCTCCCATTGGTCCCTTTGTTCCTGGCTTTCCTGACGGATGGTAACCGAATGTTCAACAGGCTGGGTCACCTTTGCGGCAATGTTGGTTTGGCATAAACCGGTCGAGGGCAAAACAACAAAGAAAAACCCCCAAAACAAAATACCTTGGATACCCCTTATCTGTTTTTTTAAAAATTTCATGACAATTTCCAATTGCTTTTAAAAGTTTAAATTCATCCCTGCCAACACCAGGGCCAAAACACCCAGGGGATTTTTAAAGACAGATCTTGTCCGTTTAGTTGCCATTAATGCTTTTTTCCTGTGAGTGGGGGTTGATTAAAAACACCCAGGGTTTGCCGGATATGGGATTGGGCCTGACCTGAACCCTTGTTTGATACACCGCCTGGATGGATTCTTGGGTCAACACCTCTTTCGGGGGTCCGGCTTTGAAAATCTTGCCCTGTTTTTTGTCCATGAGCACCAGGCGGTCGGAATACTCGGCCGCCAGGTTCAGGTCATGCAGCACCATGAGAATGGTCAGGGACAATTGGGTTTTAAGGGTGTTGACAAGGTTGAGCACCCGAACCTGGTGGGTAATGTCCAGGTGGGCCGTGGGTTCATCCAGAACCAGCAGGGCCGGTTCCTGGGTCAATGCCCTTGCAATGGCCGCCAGCTGCCGCTCGCCTCCGCTGATCTCATTTATTTTGGCATGGGAAAGGGCGGCAATCCCTGTCATTTCCATGTAGCGGTGGGCAATGGCAATATCTTTTTGGGTTTCAAAAAACTGGTATCGCTCAAAAAAAGGCAGCCTGCCCAGCAGCACATAATCCATGACGGTCATGGCAGCCGGATCAATGGTTTGCATCACCACGGCCAGGTGACGGGCAAGATCT
>CAYWNB010000270.1:0-4161 GCA_964459195.1 uncultured Desulfobacula sp. | reverse complement strand
GGAAGATGGAGAAAATTGTGAAAACACACCGCCGTGACAATGGTGCACAAAAAAAGAATGATCATGGGCACAGCCCCGTATTTCATCTGAACATTATCCTCACCCGCCTCGGGATTGCCCTTGCCGATGGCAAACATCATGATAACGGCAGGAACCAGCCAGTTGACCAATGAGGGAACAAAAAGAACAAAAAATTCCAGAAACTGAACCTTTCCCTTCTGCCAAACCATGAGGGTGGTGATATCTCCAAAAGGTGAAAAAGCGCCGCCGGCATTTGCTGCCACAACAATATTGATACAGGCAAGGACAACAAACTTTTTATTTTTTCCCCCAACTGCCATCACCACAGCCCCCATCAAAAGGGCAGTGGTAAGGTTATCTGCAATGGGAGAGATGAGAAAAGCCAGCAGTCCCGTAATCCAGTAAATTTTCACCAGGGAATAACCGCGGCTGACCAGAAAGCCACGAAGCCGTAAAAACACAAACCGGTCTTCAAGGGAGTTGATATAGGTCATGGCGACCAAAAGAAACAAAAAGAGCTCGGCATACTCCAGCAGACTGTTCTTAATCGCCTCATGGGCCGTATGGGTATCGCCTATCTGAATATAGGCAATTGCCACCAATACCCAGATGATACCGGCCGCCATGAGAACCGGTTTACTTTTCCTCAAGTGAATACTATTTTCAAAGGGAACCAGGGCATAGGCGCCCACGAACAGCAACACGCCCAGATACCCCCAAACAGTATGGGTTAAATCCACCAGGATTGCTGCATCGTATCCACCCGATGCCAATGCGACAGCCGGCCAAGCCAGCAGTGTCAACAAACAAATCAAAACTTTCATCTTTCTCTCCGTTGGATCAAGACTGTTGCATGTCTTGTCCCCAATTTACCGATCTAATTATCCGATCTCAAATTTTAACCTTATCACACCCAATCTATTCTTTTTCTGCCATCACAGCCATCAGATCTTTGTTACCAAATAGGGAAGGCAAATCAAACAAATCAAAGATTTTACTTGATCAATTAATCTAAGTCAATTATTTTTTTATACCTGTGGTAAGAGCAGCTAAACGGGCTATTACACATGAATTGGGTACAATTAGTATATGGGATTCATAAAGGCAAAACACCTTAATGGCGACGATTTTCTCCAGGTATAAGGAGACAGGGGAAAATGGATTTCTCAACGATATTTTTTGAAACAGAGCCAATCCATCGTTCCAGAATAGCGGCCTTGTCACTGGACCCGAGGATAACCATGCTGACCTGGTATTCTTTTGCTGCTTTTTCAATTTCTCGTTGGGGATCTCCCACATACACATGGGGTCTGGCATTGATGCCCGCTTCCTCAAGTTCATCACAAAGGTCATCCAGCCTTTTACGTTCAGCCTTTCGAACTTTTTGCACCTCATGGGTATCCGGGCTTTTTAAGGCACTTTCCTTTACCACATGCATGATATGGATTTCCCCAATAACATTTTTCATGGCCTTAATATATTCAATGGTCTTTTTGCCCGATTCAGACCAGTTTGTTGCAAACAACGGTCTCTCAAACAATTTTTCAGGAACAATTTTATCTTCCATCATGTGTTTGAATACCAGGATGGGGACCATTGTTCTTCGTATCAATTCAGCAACATCGGAACCTGCATAGAGCTGTTTTAAAGCGCCCTTGGGGGAATGGCCGATCACAATCAGATCAGGAGATTCTTGTTCAACCACCTTGAGGATTTCAGGAATAAGGCTGGAGACTTCTATGTAGGCACCCACTTCCAACCCCATTTCAAATAAATTTTCCGCCCAGTCAATAAACCGGATATTTGCCGTTTCCTTTAACTTGACCTCCTCTTCCTTTAAGTAGCCCTGCCCCCTTTTCATGGTCACGTTCTCCCTTTCAATCACATTCAAAAAAACCACATGATCAAGAGCTGCTTTTCGAAGGCTCAACAATGAATTTAATGCATCATAACAAAGATCTTCAAACTTGGTTACAAACAGCAGTTTTTTTATCTTCATGGTAGAATCTTTTCTCCCTTATGTGTCATTTTTTTTACGCCCTTTGTTCTGGTCAGCCAATTTTCTTTTGTATGGCCTGTACAAGCTCTTCAGGCTCAACTGGTTTTTCCAGATAAATATCAGGCATGGGAATTTGTCCTCCTTTAAACTCGTCCAGGGCCTTCTGGGACTTTAAAAAAGACCTCAGGGCAATGCCGGTGAACATGATCACAGGGAGGTTTTTAAGGGCCTCGTCTGTTTTTAGATGACGGTACAATCGGATCCCGCTTCCCCTGGGCATCAGCACATCAAGAATGACCAAATCAGGATGTTCCTGTTCAATCATCTCCAACCCCTCTACACCATCTTGAGCAACAATAGGGATATAGTCGTTTTCCTCCAGAACTGTGACAACAAATGACCGTACATCGGGATCATCATCCACCACAAGTACCTTTTTATTCATAATCCATCCTCCTTGGTATCAACCGCACCCGCTATTTCATAGGGAAGTTTGACAATAAAGGTGGTCCCCTGCCCCAGCTGTGTTATGGTTTCAATCGAGCCCTTGTGTTCTTCCACCAGCTTTCCGGTCACCAGCAACCCCAAGCCCGTTCCCTTGCCCCCTTTTGAGCTGAACATGGGGTTAAACAACTGTTTCCGGGTTTCCTCGTCCATGCCGCATCCATTGTCCCTGACCTCAAGACTGATACTATTGCCGGGACCCCTGCGGGTTTTGATCTCAATTTCAAATTTCTTGGAGGTGTCTTCATCTTCCATACAGGCATCCATGGCATTGTTGATGAGATTAAGAAGGCTTCTGTGTATGGTTCTCGGATCCACCATCACTTCACCGATGGCAGCATCTATCTCCTTTACTATCTTAATATTATTGCCGGCGGCAACATCAGCGATCAAATCAATCACATCCTCCACAATTTCATTGGGAGAACAGGGTTCAACCTCAGGCAACCTTTCCTTGGAATAGGTCAGCAGATCCTGGGTTAAATCCGCCACCCGTGCAATATTTTTTTTGATGGTCTCCCATCCGATTTTAAGTTTTTCTGTATTATTTTTTTTCATCCCCACATCCACCACATAGGACCCGCCCTTGAGGCCGATGAGAATATTTTTCACATAATGGGCAAGTCCGCTGACAGTCTGGCCGACAGCAGCCAGACGTTCCGACTGGACCAGTTCTTTTTCCAGCCGCTTGATCTCGGTAAGATCCTGAAAAAAATTGACAATCCCCATGAATTCACCATCTTTACGGAGCACATTGGTAGTATATTGAACCGGAATCTGCCGGCCGTCTCGTGTCTGGAGCATCATCTCTTTCCAGTTCATATCATTGGGATCGGGTAAATTTTTTGCCTCCGCCTTAAATATCTTAGCTATCTTTGGGGTATACAGGTTCTGGATGGTCATTATATTTTTGACATCAATTGTCTTTTCTCCAAACATCCTGGCAGCTTCCGGATTGTACACCACAATTTTCCATTCATGGTCAAAGGCCACAATGGCATCATTGCTGCTGCGGATCAAAAGTCTTTGAAAATTGGATTTGCGCCTTATCTCTTCGGTTGCCTCCAAGATCTTCTCTTCGAGATTTTTTGTATACTCGTCCAGACGTTCCCGGATGTGAATCTTTGCTTTTGCCCGCTCAAGGGCAATGGCCAGGGCCTCATCCCGGACCGGTTTATTAATAAAATCACTGGCCCCGTACTGAAGGGCGGTGATGGTGGAATCAATATCCCCGTGACCGGTTACAATAATAACTTCGGTCTCTATATCAATTTCTTTTATTTTTTTCAGGAGCTCAAGCCCGTCCATTCCCGGCATTTTAATATCGGTCACCACAATATCCGGTGATTCTGACTTAAATGCCGCAAGTCCCTGCTCACCATCAAAAGCGGTAATGGTTTCATACCCGTCGCTCCTCAACGACATGGACAAGAGCCGAACAATTATCTCTTCATCATCCACAATCAGTATCTTATTGGCCGACATATCAGGTTCCCTTATTCAATTATAGGAAATTTTAAGGTAAAGCAGGCGCCGTTACCTTCCACACTCTCTATTTCAATAATACCACCGTAATCTTTAACAATTCCGAAACTGATGCTGGTGCCAAGCCCAGTACCCTTCCCCGTCTCCTTGGT
>CAYWNB010000269.1:0-4189 GCA_964459195.1 uncultured Desulfobacula sp. | reverse complement strand
GGGCCTGAACTGTGTAGAGACGATGGTTGATTTCCCATGCTCTCATCAATTCATGAAGATCACCGGCAGCAATTTTCTCAAGGTCTTCACGGAACATTTCGAACAGGTCCATGAGGATTTCAAGGGATTTTCCACCTGTCATGTAGTATGTTGCCGTACCGCCACCATACTCATTGGTCATCTTCATCAGACGCATTGCCATACCAGAAGGTTTGCAATAGTTGGGGTTAACATTCTCATCTGTTGAATAACCGCAATGATCAAGATAAGTTCTGACAGGTGCATAAACAAAGTCAACCAATTCTGCATCAGTTTCTTTGAAACCAGTTACCTTGGAACCTTCTTTTTCCAGGTACTGAAGCATGGATTTTGCCACAATACGACCCTCAGCATGGGATCCGGAAGAAAACTTATGACCGGAACAACCAACCCCATCACCAGCGGTAAAAAGACCGAGAGCAGTGGTCATTCTGTTGTAACCCCATTTGTAGCTGTCAGGAACCCAGTCTTCTTCAGGACCGGAACACCAGATGCCGCAACAACCGGAGTGAGAACCCAGCAGGTAGGGTTCGGTGGGCATAACCTCAGAGTCTTTCAGCTCAGGTTCAGTGTTGGTTGCGCACCAGAGACCGGCCTGACCAACGGACATATCAAGAAAATCTTCCCAAGCTTCAGACTCAAGATGTTTGAGTTCTTTCTTGCTCATGGTTTCGCCCAGTCTTGCAAGGGCATCGGCAGTTTTCATGATGATGGGACCACGGCCTTCTTTGTACTCTTTCATCATGAGATGGTTTCTCAGGCAAGTAGGCGTTACAGCAGCAGTTCCATAAGGAGCATATTTTGCAAGCTCTTCTTTTGCTTCATCGGAAGCAGCATAGTTCTCACCAAGGCCATTAACAGTCTGGGCTTTGAAAAGAAGGAACCACGCGCCAACAGGGCCGTAACCATCTTTAAAACGAGCAGGGGTGAAACGGTTTTCCATCATGGAAAGCTCGGCACCTGCTCTGGCAGCCATTGTATAGGTAGAACCTGCATTCCAGATGGGATACCAGGCACGACCTTTTCCCTCACCAACTGAACGGGGCTGATACACATTAACCGCGCCACCGCAAGCACACATGATAACTTTTGCGTTGATGATATAAACTTTGTTTTCTCGCAGGGAGAAACCAACAGCGCCGGCAACTCTTGTGGGATCATCTTTGTCGTTGAGAATTTCAACGATGAAGCATCTTTCAATGATATTGTCTGCGCCAAGTGCTTTTTTACCGGCTTCGGCAACAATTCTTTTGTAGGACTCACCATTGATCATGATTTGCCATTTACCGGTACGGACCGGAGTGGCGCCGCCCTTGAGCGTACCCTGTTTCTGACCTTTTTTACCGTCAAGGGTTTTGCCGTCGTCACTTTTTTTCCAAATGGGAAGTCCCCATTCTTCGAAAAGATGTACTGAATCATCAACGTGACGACCCAAGTCAAAGATAAGGTCTTCACGAACAATACCCATAAGGTCATTTCTAACCATGCGGACATAATCTTCGGGTTTGTTTTCGCCAACATATGTATTGATTGCGGAAAGACCCTGGGCTACTGCACCAGACCGCTCAAGGGCTGCTTTGTCACAAAGAAGAATTTTTGTGTCGTCAGATGCCCATTTTTTAATTTCAAATGCTGTTCCGCAGGCAGCCATACCGCCACCGATGATCAGAACATCAACGTCTCTTTTATCAACCTCAGGATCTCTTACAGCTCTAAGCTCTCCAACAGGTTTATTTGGTAATGCCATTATATACCTCCAAAATTATATATAAAGTATCAAATTTTAATTGTGACAGTTAATTATGCAAGCTCGGTTGGAGCTACAAGAACATAACCGTCAGCTTCCTGGGTGGAAAGAAGACCAGAGTAAAGGTCTTTGCCTTTCAGATCCGCATAATCATTGGCTTCACCTTCAGGAGTAGTTCTGATGGGGAACTTGAAGCGTTTCACAACGCCGTTCCGGAACTTACAGGTCCACATGATATCCTCGGTACCCAACATGGGAACAACAGAAGCTCCCATTGGAACAAAGTCAGAGTAACCTCTGACTTCAATTGCCTGGGTAGGACAAATCTTTACACATGAATAGCATTCCCAGCACTGATCTGGCTCCTGGTTGTATGCTTTCATTTCGTTGGGTTCAAGAACCATCAGGTCATTGGGACAGATATACATACAAGCTGTTTTGTCCCCACCTTTGCAGCCGTCACATTTTTCTGCAATTACAAAAGATGGCATTTAAAATACCTCCATAATTTAAGTTAATCAAATCGCACAATACCGTTGTGCTACTATTTTTATTAACAACATAGGCCGAATCATTCACTGTTCCGCCTGGTAATCCATAAGCCAGTTTTTGGACCAGTGCAGTTTATTCCAAATAAAAAGGTAACTCTGCACCTGATACAAGCTTCGCATAAATGCTAAGGCAATAGCACTCTGATATGGCTATTGTCAAGAAATTTTGAAAAAAGATTGACTCAGATTTCCAATTGTTTAGGCCGCTGAAATTCATTACAATATATATTAAATTCAGGTGGGAGGAGATACCATATGTAGTGAGGTGCCCTGATCAAAAAGGGACTGGAAAAATTAAAGGAATCCTGGTAATTTAAGTGCGCCAAGTTTAAAAACGGAAAAATTTAATTAAGGACACAAAAATGACCGAAGACATGATTCCCGTCCATGAACGAGACCCGATGCCCTTTGAGTGTTGTTCTGAGAATCCCTGCTTTAATGAATGCTGTCGGGACCTGAACCAGGCGTTAACCCCCTATGATATTTTACGGCTCAAAAGAAATCTGGGGATATCATCCCAGGTTTTTCTCAAACGCTATACCTCCTTCCATTTCGGACCGGGATCGGGTCTGCCCATTGTTGAGTTTAAGCCCGATCCTGCCACAGGCTATGAATGCCCCTTTGTCACACCAAAAGGATGTTTCGTATATGCTGACAGGCCTGGGTCCTGCCGACTTTATCCCCTGGCTCGGGCCATTGCCATGGATCGGGAAACCAAGGAAATGAATGAATATTTTGCTTTAATTGAAGAACCCCATTGCAAGGGATTTGGCAAAAAAACAAATTTGACGGTCCGTGAATGGATGGACGGTCAAGAGGTTACGCTCCATAATTTGCACAATGACAAACTCATGGAACTCATCAGTTTGAAAAACAGGATTTTGCCGGGGAAACTTGAAGGGGCACAGTCTGACCAGTTCTATCTGGCCTTGTATGACCTGGATGAATTCAGGACCCGGATTTTTGAGCAGGGTCTTTTAAAGGAATTCAATCTGCCCGACTCCCGTTTGCAGATCCTTAAAACCGATGATGAAGCCCTCATGGACTTTGGCATTGCCTGGGTGAAAAATATGCTCTTTGGTATAGAACTGGACATAAAGGAATAGGCAATGGAGATCCAAGGCAAGGTCGCCCTGGTTCTGGGGGCGGTAAAGGGAATCGGAAAAGCAATAGGGCTTGCCCTGGCTGATCAGGGGGCAAATCTGATACTCACCCGCCATGACTGGGAATCGGATTTTGACGTCATGGACAAAGCATTTGCAGACAGCCGAGCCGAACACCATATCTTTACCGCAGATCTGTGCAATACCCAGGAGATTGAAAAAATAGCTGGTTTCATCCGGGGCAGATACGGCCGTCTGGATATCCTTATTAATAATATTGAACGGGGAGGATGGCCTACGGTCCACGGCAAATACACTGAAGCGCAGTGGGACCTTGAAATCCAAACCACCCTCAAGGCCAAGCGATGGGTTTTTGACGCGGTTTTTCCGCAGCTCATGGCTTCCGATGACGCCATTGTGATCAATCTGTCCTCCATTGCCGGTATGGTGGGAAGAGTAGGTCCCGCAGCTCTCGTCTTCAATGACGGATATGCCATGGCCAACCGGGGGATCTCTTCTTTAACCGAAACCTGGGCCCGAATGGGGTCGCCCAATCTTCGGGTCAATGAGCTTATGCTGGGGATTTTTGAAACCCGTCATGCCCAAGGAACCCGGGGGTGGAAAGAGGTGCTCACAGAGGATGAAAAACAATCGCTTATTGACCATACGCTGTTAAAGCGGACCGGCACCATTGAAGATGTGGTCAAGGCATGCCTTTTTATGATCAAGGATGCCCCCTATATGACCGG
>CAYWNB010000268.1:0-4190 GCA_964459195.1 uncultured Desulfobacula sp. | reverse complement strand
TCGTGGGCGATATAATCCTCACTGACCTCGATAAATCCCTCATCCCGGGTCCAGGTAACCTTGGCATTGGCTCCCCGGGACATAATCCCGGAGATGACATGGGTATGGTCGATGATAATGGACAGGTATCTCTCCTTTTTCTCGACCATGTACCGGTCAATCCTGCGGTGGGGAGTAAGAGACGCATAGGCGTTCTTTTTCCCGAAATAAATTCCCCTGAGCATGACCCCCCGATCCAGAGCCGCATCCAGCTCAACCGTGAGCTCTTGTATTTCTTCTTCCCAAATGGAAACCGCCACCCGTTTTTGGGCCCCCTGGATGAGCAGCTTTAAAAAGCTGATGATATTTTCTCTGCCTGAAATCACTACCAGCTTATCATCCTGCTTGGGTTCCTGGTAGAGAGCACCGGCATATTGTGATAAATCCTCAAAAAGTTTCTCATAATGGACCTTGAGCTTTTCAATAAAAATCTTGGGTTCAACGGGGTAATAGACCCGATTTTTTTCATCTGCCTGCTCAAAGACCATCTGTTTGTCAATGAGATTGTTCAAGACCTCGTAAATCCGGGATCTTGGGATCCCCGAGGCTTTGCTCAAGGCATACCCGTTCAAGGGGAACACTTCCAGCAGTTTCAAATAGGCCTTGCACTCATACTCGGAAAACCCCAGGGTCTTCATGTCGGTCATCATTCGAGTTGCTTCGTCCATTATCCCAGTCCTGCCAGGGCCAGGTAGGTAACCCCCACCGATCCCAATACCGGCACAATGATGCCGCCCTTGAAAAAACCGTAGACAGCTGTAAATCCAATCCCCAGCAAGGCCGCCTGGGGAAGTTCCGGGGTAGCGGTCATTACACCGGGGATGATCAGCGCACCGATGGCAGCCACGGGAATACATTTTAAAAAGGCATCCACCCGCCTGGGGATTGGGGTGTTGGAAAAAAATAGAAACGGTAACAAGCGAGGCCCATAGGTCACAGCAGCCATTCCCAGGATCAAAGGGATCAGATTATCACCCATGGAGTTCCTCCTTTTGGGACCTCAAGGTTAAAAAAGCCCCTGCCGTGGCAATAATAAAAATGCACACAATGATGCTCCAGCCCTTGGGTAAAATATCCAGATAGATCAACAGCCAATTGAGAAGACCCGATGACAGGGCCAGAAATAAGGAAAGGAAAGAGGCCTTTATCTCGGGCATTAATATGGCCAAAAGCAGGGAATACAGTGCCACCCCCATGCTCTGGCTCAAAATCGGGGGCATAAATGCCCCCAGAAGATAACCACAAAGGGTGCCCGCTACCCAGCCGGAATAGGCAGACATCTGGAGGGCAAACACAAACCCCTTGGACAAAGGCCCTTTTTTAAAGGAGAGCACTGAAAAAACCTCGTCTGTCACACCAAATGCCAGGGCAAAATAGTATTTTTTAAGCTTTTCCTTAATCCGGGTGGAAAGATAGGCACTCATCAAAAAGTGTCTGAAATTCACCAGCAAGGTGGTCAGAATAATCCCGGTGAACCCCATGCCCGTGGCCAGAAGGTTCAGGGCAATAAACTGGCTGGCCCCGGCAAAGACCACGGCTGAAAATAAAAAGGATTCCAACAGGGTAACCCCGGTGGTTTTCGACAAAATCCCAAACGCCACGGCAGCGGGAAAATAACCTATAAAAATTGGGATCCCAGCTTTTATGGCATCCTGTATTTCTTGTTTTACCATTCCAATCGCTCCATAATTAACAGAATAACAATTAGTGACTATTGTAGTAACTACTATATTTTTGTCAAGTAATCTTTAATCAAAACAGGCAACTTTAATTGGAAGTGGTGCCGTAACCCCTCAGAAACCGATTTACCGCCGCATAATACCCATCAAACTCCGAGATGGTATTGTGCCCGGCCCCGTCAAGATAAACCAACTCCTTGGGGCAGTCCAAACTCTCATACAGCTTCAGGGTATTCTCTGGGGGGATCACCTCATCTGCTTTGGAGGCCAAAACCAGGGTGGCAGAAATGATTCCGGATGAAAAATAGATGGTTTGGTGTTTATCCTTTAAGACCATTCCCACCAGCCAGCCGGGATAATAATGGGCTGCTACAGACACGATACTGTCAAAGGGGCAGGTGAGAATCAGCCGACCAAGTCCCCTCTCAAACGCCAGGAAACAGGCCATGGAGGAGCCGATACTTCGCCCCCAGGCAACCGTATTATCAGGCGTTATCTTATATCTTTTTGCCATGGCATCATAGATGGCCAGGGCATCTGATTTCAACGACACCTCATCCGGGGACCCATCGCTTTGCCCAAATCCCCGATAATTAACCATGACCACATTGGCATCAATCTTTTGAACAAAATCCTCCATATTCAACGAGACCTCTTCGGCATTGCCCCCAAAATAAAAAATGGTAGGCAGGTTCTCCATATCCTTTTGAATCAGCCAGCCATGGAGAGACCCCTTTTTTTCAATGGGGATGGTAATTTCCCTAACCTGATCAAACCCAGATTTCAGGTAGGCAAGCCTTGCACTACTCACAGGAGTGGGGAAATATAATAATTTTCTTGAAAAAAGCATGAGTCCCCCCAGAATGACAATGCCGCCGATGAGAATGAATCCTATAAATTTCATTTGCCCCTCCCCCAAGTTTAATATGATATCCACCATACCCAAACAAATCCTCAAAATCATCCTTTTTTTATCCCTTCCTTGACAAACCCCTGGGATCTGATCTAGTTAAGGACGCAATCAGGCAAGATAAAATCAGACAACCGCTGTCCCAAGAAAAAAGGAGTTGCCATGAACACAAAAGGTCTTCCAAAAAGACAGGACGTCCCAGCACAGGATTGCTGGGATCTTACCCCCCTTTTTTCAAGCGAACAAGACTGGGAAGCCCTTTATACAGATCTGGAAAACAGGATACCCGAATATGAACAATTCAAAAATATGCTCCACACCTCCTATGAATTGTTCAAGGCCAGTCTTGATTTTGACCATGGCATGGCAAGGGATCTTGAAAAAATCTACACCTATGCCCACTTAAAAAACGATGAAGACAAAACCAATGACCCAGCAAATGATCTCTTTCAACGGGCCGTGAACCTGTACACCCGTGTCAGTGACGCAGCCAGCTTTATTATCCCCCAAATCCAGGCCATCCCCCAAACGACACTGGCTGTTTTTCTCACGGAATCGTCCATTGGTGCCTATGGGTTTTACCTTGAAAAAATCATCCGGAATATCCCCCACACCAGAAATGCCGAGGTGGAGCAACTCCTTGCCATGGCCGGGGAATGCCTCGCCGCTCCCCGGCAGATTTTTGGCCAATTGGACAATGCAGATCTCAACTTCGGCAGCCTGATTGATCCGGATGGCAACCCCCAACCCTTAAGCCACGGCAATTTCACCCTTTTGTTGAGCCACAGGAACCGGGATTTCAGAAAAAGCGTATTTACCCAATACTATGAAATTTATGCGAGTCATAAGCATACCATTGCGGCTGCCCTTTGTGCCTCGGTAAAAAAAGATTTGTTTTATGCCCGGGCAAAAAATTTTTCCCATGCAAGGCAAGCTGCCCTTTACAAGGACAATGTCGCCGATGCCGTTTATGACAACCTGATCTCAAGCGTCAGAAAAAACCTAGCCCCCTTGTATGCCTATCTTGATTTTCGGAAAAAAGCCCTGGGGCTTGACAGCCTGCACGTTTACGATACCTATGTTCCCATTGTCAGCGATGTGGAATTCCACATGCCATATGAAGAAGCCGTCACCACCTGCATAGAGGCCCTGGCACCCCTGGGAGCGGAATACTGCGATATCCTGAAAAAAGGCCTGACCTGTGGCTGGGTGGACCGGTATGAAAACAAAGGGAAAAGAAGCGGTGCCTATTCTTCCGGGTGCTATGATTCCCCTCCCTATATTTTGATGAATTATGAAGAAAAATCCATCAACAGCCTCTTTACCCTTATCCACGAAGCTGGCCACTCCATGCACTCCTACTATTCAAAGAAGCATCAGCCCTATGCAAGACACGATTACACTATTTTTGTGGCCGAAGTGGCCTCCACCCTGAATGAGAATCTTCTGGGCCAACACCTTTTAAAAAAATATGAGGCAGATCCCCGGATGAAGGCCTATATCCTGAACCGGGAAATCGAAAATATCCGGGCCACCTTTTTCAGACAGACCCTGTTTGCTGA
>CAYWNB010000267.1:0-4210 GCA_964459195.1 uncultured Desulfobacula sp. | reverse complement strand
TATGCCTATGATTCAGCCACTGCGCTCTTAAAAGCCATCAAGGCTGCTGGCACAACAGATTCCAAGGCCGTTAAAGCCGAGTTGATGAAACTGGATTTCCAGGGTGTTGCAAAGCATGTTAAATTTGCAGCCAATGGTGATTCCGGATCTTCTTATATTGCTTACAAAGTGGTTGACGGCAAGTTTGTTCCTTATTGGGAACCGGTCAATGGTTTGATCAAATAACTGCGGATTGACGCATTTGATTAAAAAGTGATGCGGCCAGGGCCGTGGCTCTGGCCGCATCTTTTTGTTCATCCACGAAGCAACGCTAAGAAAATTAAATACAATGGAATATTTTATTCAGCAGTTGATTAACGGTATCACCCTGGGCGGGATGTATGCATTGATCGCTTTGGGGTATACCATGGTTTACGGTGTTATCCAGCTCATCAACTTTGCCCACGGGGAGTTTTTTGCCGCTGGCGGATATGTGGGTGCCATTGCCCTGGCTTATTTTGCCGGAATAGGTTACATGGATTCCCATCCGATAATTTGCCTGACAGGCTCTTTTATGATTGCCATGGCCTATTGTGCCTATCTTGCCGTGGGGGTTGAAAAAATCGCCTATAAACCATTGCGGAAAAACTCCAGGCTGGCGGCGCTTTTGTCAGCTCTTGGCATGTCCATTTTTCTTTCCAACGGGATGATGCTCACCCAGGGGGTTTACGACAAGGTGTATCCCAGTGAGCTGTTCCAGGGAAGATTCGATTTTGGCGGCATGATCACCATCTCCTATCTCCAGATTTTGATTGTCTCACTGACCGCTATCCTGCTGGTGGGCCTCAATTTGCTGGTGTTCAAGACCAAAATCGGAATGGCCATGCGGGCCACGGCCCAGGACAAGACCATGTCCTCCCTGGTGGCCATCAGCAGCAACAGGATCATTTCCCTGACCTTTGCCATTGGTGCGGGACTTGCCGCTGCCGCCGGTATCATGTATGGCCTTTATTACGGATCGGTCAAATATGACATGGGATTTGTGCCGGGTATCAAGGCCTTTGCCGCAGCCGTACTGGGTGGGATCGGAAATATTACCGGTGCCATGATCGGGGGGCTTATCATCGGCATGGTCGAAATATTCGGAGCCGGTTATATCTCCGGCGAGTACAAGGATGTGTTTGCATTCATCATACTGATTGCGGTCCTTTATTTTAAACCAACTGGAATTATGGGCGAGAATATCGATGATACACGAGTTTAAGAAAGTTTGGAAACCATATACCATCGGCATGTTGTGGCTCCTCGGGCTGCTCTGGCCGCTGATGGGGATCCATGCAGACGGTACCCTGACCTTCCAGAAAACCATAACGGTATGGACCTATATACTGGCAGGATCACTGGTCTGTCTCATGATCTATGTGATGAAGGCCAGCGGTTTCCTAAAATTTATTTCAGGCCCCGTTACCCGGGCAACAGGCGGCGCAAGATCTGCAGCAACTGCTCTGCCCTCCTGGGTCTGGATCGCTTTGATCCTGGGAGTTGCATTGGTGTATCCCCAGTTTGCAGGCCGTTACGGCACCGATGTGGCCATTAATGTCATGCTTTATATCTGTCTGGGCCTGGGCATCAACGTGGTGGTGGGCCTGGCCGGTATGCTGGATCTTGGGTATATCGCATTCTACGGAGTAGGTGCCTACACCTATGCCCTGTTAAATGTCACCTATGGATTGGCCTTCTGGGTCTGCCTGCCTTTTGCGGCCCTATTTGCCTGTCTTGCCGGCTGTATCGTCGGGTATCCCACCCTGCGCATGCGCGGCGATTATCTGGCCATTGTGACCCTGGGGTTTGGGGAGATCATCCGGATTATTCTCAACAACTGGATGTCCCTTACCAATGGTCCCAACGGAATACTTGGGATCAAGCCCATTGGGATCTATATTCCCATATTTGAAAACGGATTGACCTTTGAGCATATCTGGGTAAAAAAATTACAGCTGTTTTATTATTTTGCACTTGGGTTGGCCATATTTGCGGCCATTGCCGTGCGCCGGCTGAATTATTCACGGGTGGGACGGGCCTGGGAATCCATCCGGGAGGATGAAACTGCAGCGGAACTCATGGGGGTGAATACCTTTATTTACAAACTATTGGCCTATGCCATGGGGGCTGCTTTTGCAGGGCTTGCCGGTGCATTCTTTGCCGCCCGGATGAAATTTGTATCCCCGGAAAGCTTCACCTTTCTTGAATCTGCCATGGTGTTGTGCATGGTGGTTCTGGGCGGGATGGGATCCATCCCCGGGATAATCCTGGGGGTTATCGCCCTGATTGCCCTGCCCGAGGTTTTTCGCGAGCTTCAGTCCTATCGTATGCTGGTCTTTGGTGCCACCATGGTTATCATGATGCTGTTCAGGCCGTCCGGCCTCATCCCGGCCAAGCGGGTCGGAACCAGATCTGAAGAAAAGGAGGGATAGGGAGAATGAGCGATCAACCCATTCTTGAATTAAAAAATGTTCATTCCGGATACGGTTCCATCAAGGCCCTGAAAGGAATCTCCCTGCGTGTCATGCCCGGAGAAATCGTGGCCATTATCGGTGCCAACGGTGCCGGCAAATCCACCACCCTGATGACCATCTGCGGGATTGTTCCCGTGGAGCGAGGAGAGATTTACTATGAGGGGAAACTGATCAACAAGGTGTCTCCTGAAAAACTTCCCACCATGGGGCTGTGCCAGGTTCCCGAGGGCCGGCGGATTTTCCCCAGGCTTTCAGTGGAAGAAAATTTGATTCTGGGGGCGTTTCACCGGGATGACAAAGATCAGATTGCCAAGGATATCCAGCACTCCTATGATCTGTTTCCCATTTTGGGAGAGCGGAGTAAGCAACACGGAGGAACCCTTTCCGGCGGAGAACAGCAGATGCTGGCCATTGCAAGGGCTTTGATGACCAAACCCAAGGTGCTGCTTTTAGACGAGCCGTCCCTGGGCCTTGCCCCCCTTATTATCCAGCAGATTTTTGAGATTATTGCCGATATCAATAAAGAGGACGGAACCACCATCCTTTTAGTGGAGCAAAATGCCAACCTGGCCCTCCAGGCTGCCAGCCGGGGATATGTGGTTGAAACCGGGGAGATTACCCTGGAAGACAAGGCCAGTTCCCTTCTAAAAAATCCTAAAATTCGGGAAGCCTATTTGGGGGAATAAAAACTCAGCCCTTAAAAATTGATTTTATTTAAACAAAGAGCCGGTTCCGGGATGCCTGGTGCCAGCTCTTTTGAATGGGCGACCCTGTCCACTCTCCTTAAATTTAGCCCCTGGCATTCTCGGGTAGGGTTATCCCATAAATCATACGGAAAATTGAATGCTTCTTTACAGCATTTTGAATTTTTCAGGATATTCCCTTGCAAGATCAATATAGAGCTGTTTCCCATATGTCCAGAAATCCTTGTGCTTTTGTTTGACATCTCCAATGATTTTGAAGGGAACACCGCCGGTGATTTTTTCATCAGGAATAATGGTTTTTTGGGGAACTACACACCCCTCAGCGACAATTGACCATACCCCTATAACGACATCGAAACCAAGAACCGAACCGATTCCGATGACTGCATGGGATTTTATCAGTTTGCCATGAATAATAGCCCCGTGCCCCACGGTAACCCTGTCTTCCAGCTCAAGAATCCCATCGGGTCTGATATGGAGAATGGCATTCTCTTCTATGGCGGTCCCAGTGCCGATGATGATTTTGCCATAATCCCCCCTGACAATGGCGCCATGACCGATATAACAATTGTCACCTATGGTTACATCACCAATGACCCTTGCAGAATCACTGATATATGAGTCTCGTCCAATTTGAGGGATTTTTTGACCATACTGATATACCGCCATATTGAGTGTCCTTGTTTTTTTATTTGGTTTCAGGGTGTCAACACATCTTTGATATGGATTATATCCAGATAGAAAACTTATCAATAAAGTTTACATAATACAACCTTAAGATGATTGATATCAAAATATGGGTATTTAACATTTTTTTAAAAAAAGTTGTTTGAACGAATTTTAAATTATACACTAGGATGAAATTCAAAAGGATTCCTAAACAACTCATGAGCGTTTAAGAATATCCTAAATTTACTGGAGGTTGTCAGATGGAGACTATAAACAATACTCCCGGGAATCAAGTGAATGAGACCTTTTCACTTAATATTGTCATTGTTGGCGGCGGCCGGA
>CAYWNB010000266.1:0-4211 GCA_964459195.1 uncultured Desulfobacula sp. | reverse complement strand
GTCACCCTGGAAGCGCCGTTAAACATATAGTGCTTTATCCTGTCCATTTCCAGAGCTTCGTAGGTGATCAGAAAGTGGAGCATTTCAGGAGAAAGTGTTCCTTTTTTGGCAACAAAATGGGCGGTTTCAAGGCCCACGGCTCCGCCGCCGATAACCGCCACCCGTTTGCCCAGGCAGGGATTGTCCTTTAACACTTCCCAGGACGTGCGCACACTTTTATCATTGGTTCCGTCAATGGGCGGGATAAGGGGAGCGGCCCCCTGGGCAATGATCAAATGGTCGGGGTTAATCTTTTTAATCAATGGGAGATCCACACAGGTATTCAAATGGATGGGGATCTCATGTTTTTCCACCATGACCCGGTAATACCGGATAAATTCCAGTAATTCGAGTTTATGGGGGGGGGCGGCCGCAATCCATATCTGGCCTCCAATCTCCCCGGTCTTTTCATATATTTCCACCCGGTGTCCTGCCTGTTTGGCGGTTATGGCCGCTTCAAGACCTGCAACCCCTGCGCCCACCACCATCACTTGTTTGGGACTGGCCGTTTTTTTTATGATCCGTTCTCCTTCAAACCCGGCCCTTGCATTGCCAATGCAGGAGACCGGCCTGCCATTGAACAATTCATCGGTGCACCCCTGGGAGCAGGCCACACAAGGCCTGATCTCTTCGGCCCTGCCCTCTTTCGCCTTGGCAGGCCAGAAGGGATCTGCGATGAGCACCCGGCCCAGATTCACCATGTCTGCCTGGCCATCCACAAGAATTTTTTCTGCCTGGGAAGGCGTGGTAATCCGATTAGAGGCCATGACGGGAATGGAAACCGCGGCCCGGATATTCATGGCCAGAAAAGAAAACCCGGACCGCGGCAGTTCCATGGGCAATTGGGGAACTCTGGATTCATGCCATCCCCCCGTGACGTTGAGCACATCGGCCCCGGCCTGTTCATAGACCTTGGCGATCTCAGGAGTAAGGTCATCACTGGTGGAACCCGGCACAAAATCATTGCCCGCCATTCTCACGCCAATGGGATAGGTTGGCCCCACGCGCTCCCGGATCATCTCAATGATCTCTCTCGGAAACCGCACCCTGTTTTCAAAGCTGCCCCCGTATTCGTCCTGCCTCAAATTTTTCAAAGGAGATAAAAACTGGGTGATCAAATATCCCGCAGATCCGATGATTTCCACCCCTTCAAAACCGGCTTCCTTCGCCCTTTGAGCAGCATCGGCAAAAGCCTGCTGAACCTGAACGATATCTTCCAGGCTCATTTCCCTGGGGGTCGTCTTGGAATATTTTGAGAACACGGCAGACGGCGCCATTGGCGTATCATTATTAATCAGAAAGGGATGGGTATAAGCGCCGCCATGGAAGAGCTGAATCCAAGGGCTGGCCCCCCTGTTCCGTATCATTTTTGTGGCCCTGGCAAAGGACTCAATGGCCTCGTCCGTGGCAAGGGACAGGGGAACAAATCCCGCACCGATAAAATCCACGCCCACAGGACCTATGGTAACAATACCGGCGCCTCCCAGGGCAATCTCGTCATAAAATTGATAATATCTATCATTGAGTTTGGTGTCATAGGAATATAACAGCCCCAGGGAGGGATAGGCAATCCGGTTCCTGATTTCCTGGCTGTTAATGGTAATTGGACTAAACAGATGGGTGTACATATTAACTCCTTTATGGCATTTGGATTCTTTAGGACTGGATCATTTTGGCAAGTTCTATGGCCCTTAAATCTTTCCTAAGAACCTTTCCCACATTGGTTTTGGGTAATTCCTCAATAAATTCAATCTGGGTGGGAAGCTTGTATTTTGCAAGTTTCCCATCACAATAAGCAATCATTTCTTCCGGCGTTGCCGTTTCCCCCGGAATCAGCACCACAAAGGCCTTGATCTGTTCCCCCCGGGTATGATGGGGGATACCTATGGCGCAGGCTTCCACCACCTTGGGATGTTCAAACAGAACCTCATCAATATCCCGGGGATAGACATTGTATCCCCCGGAAATAATCATATCTTTTTTCCGGTCCACAACAAAAAAATATCCGTCTTCATCCATAAGGGCGATGTCGCCTGTGTGCAGCCACCCGTCGACGAGGGTGTTCCGGGTTTCTTCGGGCATGTTCCAATACTCCCTCATCACCTGGGGTCCCTGTATCAACAGCTCTCCTGCTTCACCCACGGGCATATCCTTTTTGGGGTCATCCAGATCTGCGATCCTGCAAAGGGTGTTCGGAAGAGGCACCCCAATGCTGCCGACCTTTCGCTTTCCCCGACCAAAGGGATTGACATGGGTTGCAGGGGAAGACTCTGTCATGCCAAAGGCTTCGATGATAATGGATCCTGTCTTTTGCTCAAATCCCCGGATCACCTCCAGGGGAAGGGGAGCGCTTCCGGACACACAGGCTTTGATGGAACTCAAATCAGCTTTTCCAATGCCTGGATGATTTAAGATACCAATAAACATGGTGGGAACCATGGGGGCGATGGTGGGCTTAAATTTCTCCATGGCCTCCAATAAAGGTTCTGGCTGGGGCTTGGGAACCAGGATATTGGCCCATCCCTTAGTAATGGCAAAATTCATGGACACGGTGAGTCCCATGACATGGAAAAAGGGCAAAGCCCCGAGGATCACTTCATCTGTGCTATCCTTAAATTCCGAGAGCCAGGCACCGATCTGCTGGGTCTGCTTGCTCAAATTGCCATGGGTGAGGACAGCTCCCTTGGAAACCCCGGTGGTGCCGCCGGTATACTGATACATGGCCACATCATCGAAGGTGATTGCTTTGGATAAAGGTTCAAGAGCACGGGTCCCATATTGGCGGATGACCTGTTTCCATTTATACAAATCCTTTGCCGGCTTCACCGTGGCTGCCAATTTTTTACGCTTGCCCACCAGGGGAAATAAAATATTTTTTGGAAAGGGAAGATAATCGCCTATGGAGGTGTAAATAATGGTTTGAATGCCGGTTTTTGGCCGAAGATCAATCATCCGGTTGGCCAGAAGGTCCAGGGTGATCAAATGAGTTGAATTTGAATCATTAAACTGATGAATCAACTCTCTGTCCGCATACAAGGGGTTGTTCATCACTGCGATGGCCCCGATTTTCATAATCGCATAAAAAGCCACAGGGCAGGGAATCACATTGGGCAGAAGAATGGCCACAGCATCTCCCTTTTGTACCCCTTTGTCCTGGAGAAAAGCGGCAAACCCATTGGCCATGTCATTGAATTCCCTGAAACTGATCGTATATCCCTGGAAAATAAAGGCAGTGTTGTCAGGAATATTTTGGCAATGTCTTTCAAGGAACTCATGGAGCAGGGTCGGCTCAAATTCGATAGATTCCGGAACTCCCTCATCGTAAATCTTAAGCCAGGGTTTGTCCTCATACCGCAGATTTAGTTTCAACACGTTTCTCCTTTAACTTGCATTTATATTCAGGAACTACGACCGCTGGGCCGTATGTTTACCTGGGGGCTTCAATTCCCTGGATAATGCTGTCAATCAGGGGGTCAACAAATTCGGTTAGATTTTCCGGCTTCCCGGTCATGACCCAGTTGGTCACCAGATGTTCAATGGTTCCAAGGATCATGGACCTCACCAGATAGGGGTTCAGGTCATTTCTGAACTCATTGGTTTCAATCCCCTCTTCAATGACCTGGGTAATCTGTTTAATACCTTCTTTGATGGCATGGTGCCCCTTTGTATCCAGAAATTTTTTATTGTGTTTCAAAAACAGCATAAGAACCGCTGCAAAATCCGGATTCGTCTGGTAGGAATCCATGAAAAGAAAGACAATGGCCCGAAGCTTGTTGGCAGCACCCCGAATCAATTTTAAATGAAAGGCCATGAGATCAAAAAGAGCGTGGCTGGATTCTGAGGGGATGGAAAACAACAGCCCCTCCTTGGTTGAAAAATATTCATAAATTGAGGCTTCAGAAACTTTGGCAGCCTTTGCGATTTCTGTGATAGTGGCTTCCTGAAAGCCTCTCTGGGCAAATACCCTTGTGGCGGTATCTATAATATTTTTTTTTCTTATTTCCGTTTTGGTTAATGTCATATCTGACCTTTTTTTAAATGAAGTTAATTTTCCTATGATGCATGATTTTTATAGTGTTGAACTCTAATTTTGTCAATAAAAATAATGTTGAACTTTATAACATTGAACTTTAGAGGGGTCGAGATTGCAGATCTTTGCCAAATTTGCCCAG
>CAYWNB010000265.1:0-4226 GCA_964459195.1 uncultured Desulfobacula sp. | reverse complement strand
ATGGAGGCTTTTTCAATTTGTTTTTGTTTTAGGCTATATAATTGAATATTTTTTTTGGAAAATTATTTGCCGTGCACCACAATTTGTTGTACCGTGATGTTCGTATAAGAATTTTAATAACCCCCATGCCCTCTCGGGCACAACAAAGAATGAAACACTTGATTTTTTAGAAAAAAGGTCATAACTATCAAAAATTTTTTATCACCATAATAAAAGCAAGAGGATAGCTATGACCAAATCACTTGATAACACATTTATTCAGATTATTCACCCAGTTTGTTGCGGATTAGACGTTCATAAAGACAAAATTTCTGCCTGTCTTATTACATTGGATGACAATGGCAAAGAACAGTCCGAAATCATGGAATTTTCAACTTTTACCAAAGATTTGTTGAAAATGAAAAAATGGTTAAGTGAGAATGACTGCCCCATATTAGCAATGGAAAGTACGGGTGTCTACTGGCATCCTATTCATAATGTCATTTCAGACTCCATGGAAGTCATTCTTGTGAATGCCAGGCATATTAAAAATGTTCCAGGTCGTAAAACAGACATAAGTGACAGCAAATGGCTTGCTGGTCTCCTCCGTCATGGATTGTTGAAAGGTAGCTTTATTCCCCCGGAAAACATACGAGAATGGCGGGAGTTAACCCGGCTAAGAAAAACGTATACAGAATCTTTTGCAGATTACAAAAGGCGAATTCACAAATTATTCATCACCGCTAATATAAAGATTGATTCTGTTGTATCCGATTTGTTCGGTCTTACAGGCCGTAATCTTATCGATTTATTGTGTAATGAAGCAGATTTGACCCTTGCGAACATTGAAAAATGTACGAAAGGTAGTCTTAAAAAAAAGAGTCTGGAACTTCATGAAAGCCTTCAAGGCTTTTTTAAAGAACACCACCGTTTTCAACTGATCGGGATGATGGATACAATTATAACATTTGAAAAACGTGTGACTGAAATAAATGAAAGATTACAGCATCTTACAAAGGGGCATCAGGATTTACTGGATCGTTTAGATGAAATTCCAGGAATAGATAAAAAATCAGCTCAATCCATTGTAAGCGAGATTGGTGTTACACTGGATGAATTTATGACTATGTCTGCTTTGGTGTCATGGGCTGGCTTATGCCCGGGGAATAATGAAAGTGCCGGAAAACGTAAAAATGGAAGAAATTCTGTCCGAAATCATCCTTTTAAAACCATTTTAGTTCAGGTAGCATGGGCAGCGGTAAAAACCAAGGGGTCCTATTACAAGGCAAAGTATTACAAACTGAAAGCAAGGCGTGGCGCAAAAAAAGCTATTGTTGCCATCGCACATAGAATTGCGAAGGCAATCTACAAAATCATCAAACATGGGGACACCTATCGGGACCTTGGAGAAGATTATCTGGCAGCTCCGAGTAGACAAAAAGTATTAATGAATTTGAACAAAAAAGCCAAAGAAATGGGTTTTAAATTGGTTCCTTGTGAAGCTTAATTTTGCCAAAAAGTCTCTTATATAACTGTTTGAGTGTTTTACAGTAATCGGATTTATTTTGATTCAGTAAGAATGAAGTCGAGCTACTAACTGAAGCCTTTGAGCGCGATAATAACATGACTGGTCGGCCTTTTGCACAACGAACTGTTAGTCCTTCATACAAGGAACTACGCATATAAAACTTTTTTAAAGTAGGCCGACATTTACTGTTTCATCAAAATATCCATTACTGTAATTTTATCGTTAACCAAGGATTTTATACTTTTATCGAACCAATAAATTATTAACGAAGTTTAAAAATGGTTTTAGGATTGCCTTAAAGCCAGTGGAGCCCTATGCTCTTTTGGGGGCGTTGTGTTTCATATAAAAAGGACAGAGGGAAAAAAGAAAGTTTTTTTCAGCCGGTTCATGGGTCTCTTTTATATCCTGGCTCTGATTAAGGAGGGTAGTGATGAGACCTTTTCACGAGCAAGAGCGTTTCTGGCAATGGGAATGAGTCGAGAATACGATTTTGAAAAAATATGTGACTTATTGGGAGGGCTTTTGGATTATCTGCAAGGCAACTCCAGGGGGGCGGATAAAATTCTTCGCCATCACGTTTGGATTAGCACCTGGAGAGCTTCCACAGATCTGACCTCCAATTTTTTCACAGTTTTTTCTTATTACTGGGTGGACAGGGAAGAGGCAAAAAAAGAGTTTAAAAATATAAAACAACTTCGTAAACTTGCAAAAGAGACTCAATATTCCTGGTTTGCCGGAGAACTTGAGGGCCTTATCCAAAGTTTGTCCAAGCCCGGATCCAAAACCGGCAAAAAAAAGAATCCTTCCTGCCTGGTTGGGCTGACCAGAGAGAACAAGGTCTGGGAGCACACCCTGAATGCGTTGCTCTCCTTGAATAAAAAATCAACCCCTGGAAAGCGGGTGCAGAAGCAGGAAAAAGAGTACGATCAGCGCATGGTCTGGTTCCTTGATTATGCTAATGACGGAGAGTGCGCTATCAGCCCCAGGGAGCAAAAGAGAAATGCCAGGGGCGTTTGGACAAAAGGACGACCCATTGCCTTGAAACGTCTGTGCGATGAGATAAGAAAATTTGCCTACCTGACGGCCCAGGATAAAAAAATTTGTGGCCATATCTATGCTCATAGTTACAAAGATGGGTGGTACACCAATGTGGAATATATTTTTGATGAAGCGTATATGCCCGATGTTGTGGGCCATCCCTTTCTTTTTTTAAGCGATGGAACCACTCGGATGGAGTTGGTTCATGGAAAGCCTGAACTCATTATTTCAAGAAAGGGCAAAGACCAGTTTACCCTTGTTCTATCCCCCAGACCACGACGTCATTTTGAGGGAAAATATGTGGTGGTACAGGAGACACCGACTCGAATCAAGTTGGTTTTGCTGGATGCAAAATATCAGGCTATTGCCGATATCCTGGGCAAGGAGGCCTCCTTTCCAGCATCTGCGAAAAATAAAATTGTCCAGGTAATGGATGCACTGGCAGGGGATATCACCATCCACTCGGATATAGAAGGGGGCAGTAACAGTGTTGCCACGGCAAAAGCAGATTCAACCCTTCATGTTCAGCTCTCTCCCCTGGGACAGGGACTGAAACTCTCCATGGTTGTTCGTCCCCTTGGTGAAAATGGCCCCTCTTATCCCCCTGGCAGCAAAGGAAAAAATGTCATCGCCCGGGTGAATGGTATCCAGATGAAAACCACAAGGGAGCTTGAAACTGAAAAAGAGCTGACAGTTAGTTTGATCAATGGGTGTCCAACCTTTGCAACCGCTGAAGAAAATTATGGTGAGTGGCATTTTCCAGGGGTGGAAGATTCCCTGGAGCTGATACAGGAATTGGGAGCCCAAGGTGACGGTGTTGTACTTGAGTGGCCCGAGGGCAAACCCTTTGAGCTGGTGGGAAACGTCTCGTTTAACAATTGCCGATTCAACATCAAAGGGGGAGAAGATTGGTTTGCCATGACCGGCCAGGTGGTGGTGGATGAACACCTTACCCTGGAGATGGGCATGCTTTTGGAATATCTTGAAAAAAGCACCACCCGATTCCTGGAGATTCAGCCGGGTCGGTTTGTTGAATTAACCCAGGCATTTCGTAACAGACTTAAGGCCCTTGACAGATACTCTGTCAGACATGGAAAAGGGGTAAGGTTTCACCCCCTGGCCGCCTTGGCCCTGGAGGGATTTTTCCAGGAAGCTGGCACCGTGCGGTCCGACAAGGCATGGAAAATCCACATTGCAAAGCTTCAAACCCAGACAGATCCACTACTGGCGGCCCCATCCACCCTGGATGCTGAGTTGCGTGATTATCAGCTGGAGGGGATCAATTGGATGAACTGTCTGTCAGATTGGGGCGTGGGTGCCTGCCTGGCCGATGACATGGGGATTGGTAAAACCATGCAGACCCTGGCCATGCTCATAAGACATGCCCCACAGGGACCGTCACTGGTGATTGCCCCCACCTCGGTGTGTGCAAACTGGGTTGCCGAAGCCAACCGCTTTGCCCCTTGCCTGAACCTTATTTCATTTGGCGGAAACAAAAGGAAAAAAATTTTGGAAGATGCCAGCAGTTTTGATGTGCTGATCTGCAGTTACGGCCTGATGCAGCAGAAAAAGGTGACCACCATGTTGTCTGCGGTTTCCTGGCAGATGGTGGTTTTGGATGAAGCACAGGCAATAAAAAATTTCGCCACCCAGAGATCCCGGGCCGCCATGGAGCTGAGGG
>CAYWNB010000264.1:1504-4253 GCA_964459195.1 uncultured Desulfobacula sp. | reverse complement strand
ATCTCCGGCGCCTATTGGCGGGCAGACCAGACCCGGGAACAGCTCCAGCGGCTCTACGGTATTTCTTTCTTCGACAAGAAGAAACTCAATAGCTACATTCATTTGATCGAAGAAGCAAAAAAACGGGACCATCGAAAACTGGGAACCCGTCTGGATTTGTTTTCCTTCCATGACGAGGCTGCTGGCATGCCCTTTTTCCACGCCAAGGGCATGGACATGTGGAATGCTCTCTTAGACTATTGGCGGGATGAACACAGGGCAGCCGGGTATGTGGAAACCAAGACGCCGGTCATGCTCAACAGAAAACTCTGGGAACAGAGCGGTCACTGGGAAAACTACAGGGAAAACATGTATACCTCGGTGATTGATGATGAAGAATATGCCATCAAGCCCATGAACTGCCCCGGGGGCATGATTCTTTACAAGACAAAGGCCTATTCTTACCGGGACCTGCCGTTGCGGGCCGGTGAAGTGGGCCTGGTCCACCGCCACGAATTATCCGGTGCCCTGTCAGGACTTTTCCGGGTCCGGGCATTTCACCAGGATGATGCCCACATTTTCATGACCCCGGATCAGATCGGAAAAGAGGTCCTCGGGGTGTTACGGCTCGCAGAAAGAATCTACAACCGCTTCGGACTGACCTTTCACCTGGAATTGTCCACCCGGCCCAAAAAATCCATTGGCGAAGATGCCCAGTGGGAAGAAGCCACCCAGGGTCTGAAGGCTGCCCTGGAGGATTACGGTCAGGACTATGTCATCAATGAAGGGGACGGCGCCTTTTATGGCCCCAAAATTGATATCCATATCAAGGATGCCCTGGGCAGGACCTGGCAATGCGGCACGGTCCAGCTGGACATGGCCCTGCCCGAACGTTTTGATCTCAGCTACAAGGGTCAGGACAATGAAAAGCATCGGCCCATCATGATCCATCGGGTTATTTACGGATCCATGGAACGATTTTTCGGAATTTTAGTGGAACATTTTGCCGGTAAATTCCCCCTGTGGATGGCACCTGTCCAGGCAATTTTGCTGCCCATTAACCAGGAATTATCAGACTATGCTGATACCATCAAAAAAAATCTGGAGGTCCATAGAATCCGGTGTGAGGTGGATAAAAGAAACGAAACCCTGAAAAAGAAAATCCGGGAAGCCCAGGTCAATTACATCCCCCTTATCATCACCATCGGCGACAAAGAACGAGAGACCGGAACCCTTTCGGTTCGAACCCTGGACGGCAAGGTGAGAATGGGAATCCCCATGGATGCGTTGGTGACAAAGGTCACCCATCATATAAAGGAAAGAACCCTGGATGAACCCATCCTCTAAAATGTGTCATTCTAACCACCAAAATTCAAGCGGGGGCGACTCTGCCCCGCTTGAATTTTTAAAGCTGAATCTTCTCTATCGGCTACCCCTGTTTGTCGTTTGTCTCGTTCTTTTCTGGCAGTCCTCTTTTCCCTCCCTGTCTTCTGCCCCATTGTTTCCCCATGACGACAAACTCATGCACATGGGGGCCTATGGCTTCTTAGCATTTCTGGCCGCCCGGAACCTGCACCAGGAAAGACCCCTTTTCAATAGGACAAAACTTAAGGTCCTGGCCATTCTCTTTGCCTGCCTTTACGGGCTCTCCGATGAGATCCACCAAGCCTTTGTGCCCAGCAGAACTGCGTCCATCTGGGATTTTTTTGCAGATGTCTTGGGCAGTATCATGGGGAGCTGTTTCTATTTTGACTTTTTACACCGTAAACAATAATTCTCAAACAAGATGAAAACTTTTTCAGACAAAATCATCCAGATTCTCAACCACGGTGCCGTGAACCTGGCCCTGGGACTGGGGTATGCCCATAAAATATTTGATGTCATGGATAAGATCGGGACCCCTGTCACCCTTAATGTCCTGGCCGATGCAACTCTTCTTGACCAACGATACTTAAAAGAATGGCTGGGGATAATGGTCACAGGAGAAATCATTACCCTGACCACCGCTCCCCGGAAAAACAATGAACCGGAAAAAGAGAAACAAGAAGCAACCTATTATTTACCCCCTGGTCATGCAGATGTCCTGACCCGCAGGGCCGGGAACAATAACCTGGGCGTCTACACCCAGGAGACGCCTCTGCTGACGACCTGCGCCATGGAAGCGGTCCAAAAGGGATTTCTCACAGGCCAGGGCGTGAGCTTTGACCATTATCCCCGGTTCCAGCGCTTTATGTCCGAACTGTCCAATGCCAAACACGAACAGGTGCTAATCCAGACATTTTTACCCTCGGTGGACGGTGGTTCGTTGGTAAACCGTTTAAACCAGGGAGTTTCGGTCTGTGATATCGGCTGCGGAGAAGGGGTTGCCCTGAATCTTATGGCCAAAGCCTTCCCCAATTCCCAGTTTCTGGGAATTGATAATCATCCGGGCGCCATCTCAACGGCCAAAGATTCCGCCCAAGAAATAAACCTGACCAATGCCGAGTTTAAGGTTGTTGATGCTGCCCTGATAAAAGGAGACAAAGGGTTTTATCAAAAGTTTGACTATGTCACAGCCTTTGATGCCATCCATGACCAGTCCCACCCCTTAACGGTCCTTGAAGGCGTCCGGGCAATGCTGAAACCAGGCGGACAATTTTCAATGGTAGACATCAAGGCTGCCTCCCATCTTCAGGACAATCTGGATCATCCCATGGGCCCTTTTCTGTATACCGTCAGCCTCATGCATTGCATGCCCGTGGGCCTCAATGACAAGGGCCGGGGACTTGGC
>CAYWNB010000264.1:0-1404 GCA_964459195.1 uncultured Desulfobacula sp. | reverse complement strand
GGACTTGGCCTTGATCTTGTCCTGCCGGTTCTTAAAAAAACAGACAACATTGGAGCTGGCACCTACCTTGAAACTTTTACCCCGGAAAATTTTGGATTTTACAAGCGCCTGGGATTCTATGAAGCCAAAACCGTTTATGAACCTGTCACGGGCTCAGACTATACCATTATGATCAGGGAGGCCAAATGATTCAAGCAGCGATATCTGATGGAGGCTTTCAATGAAATTAACGATTTTAGTGGACACACACACCCCTGATATAGGCAAATAATAGGTCTGTCATAAAAAAAACAGTCGAATGTGTTCCAAATTTTTCAAAAGGAAACCCCTCCATGAATGATGATTTTAAATTCTCAATTCTGGGAAAAACCAATCTTGCGGTGGGACGTCTGGGACTTGCCGGCAGTTACGGCGCCCCTGCCGCTGCCTATGAAAAGGCCTTTGAAAAGGGATGCAATTATTTTTATTCCGGGTCAGGCAGGAAACGTTCTCAGATGAAACAGGCCGTTAAAAACCTGGTTCGCCAGGGGCATCGGGACCAAATGGTTGTCAGCATTCAAACCTATGCCAGGTTTGGGTTCATGACGGAAGTCTGGTTCAAGCAAAGTCTTGGGAGCATGGGGATTGACCATGCCGATATTCTCATGCTGGGGTGGCATAATTCTGCCCCCTCCAACCGGCTCATGGAGTTTGCCCTGAAGATGAAGGAACAAGGGCTTTGCCGATTCATCGGACTGTCCGGTCACAACCGGTCCCTTTTCCCGGATCTGGCCGAAAAAAAGATATTTGACATCTTCCATATCCGGTATAACCCGGCCCACAGAGGGGCAAAAAAAGAATCATTTCCCCTCTTTGAAGAGAAGTCTCCACCCGGCCTTGTCACCTATACCGCCACCCGGTGGGGCCACCTGCTCCAGCAAAAACATATGCCCCCAGGAGAATCCGCCTTGAGTGCCAGTGACTGCTATCGGTTTTCCCTGTCCGATCCCAGGGTCAACATCTGTCTTTGCGGCCCCAGGGATATGGACCAGATGCAAACCGCATTAACAGCTCTGGACAAAGGGCCGCTCACACAAAAAAAGGCAAAAAGAATCACCCGAATCGGAGATCATGTTCACAGATCTGCCAAAGGGTTTTTCGGATAAAAGGATCAACACACGCGATACAGAAAACAATAACAAAGGAGAAAAAAAATGAATGTCGCCTCTTTGAACATCGAAAAAATAATTGATCTCATCACCATATGGCTGACCACCTATTCAATGAAAATTGTTACCGCTGTTCTGATCTTTGTCATTGGGAAATGGGTGGCCCAAAAGCTCACCCGCCTGTTTTTAAAACTACTGGAAAAAAACAAGGTGGACGTCACCCTGAGCCGATTTCTCGAAAGCATTGTTTATTACA
>CAYWNB010000263.1:0-4303 GCA_964459195.1 uncultured Desulfobacula sp. | reverse complement strand
TACCCCAAATCCAGCAGGCCCGCAAGCCCAATCACAATATTGAGCCCCAATCCCAACATGATATAGATCAAGGCGGATATCATGATATTGGTCTGATACATGGAAAAAATGTAGGGAAAGGCGCAGACAAAAATAACAAGGCCGATAATGGAGGGCCATCTGACACTCTGGTTTTCCATCATTCTCTGGAGAAACGGCATTTCCCCTGTCACGGCTTTGTTTTTATTTTTTTCCTGTTTTCTAAGTAATTCATCCCAGATAATGGACATGAAAAAACCGCCGACACCCGCATACAGCATATTCATCCAGCGCCATTCAATGATGTTTTCAACGGTATTTACCCGGATCACCATGATGGGAAAGGTTAAAAATATAAACCAGATTCCCGCCAACACCCCTTTTTTAATTTTTTCAAAACTCATCATAATAGCTTCACTTTGTATACGATTGACAGATGATTGACAGAGGGTAAACAGATCATACTTTTTTTGTTTCCTTGCGCCCCAGAATTCCAGATGGCCTGAATATCAAAATAAACACCAGAAAGAGGAAAGCAAAAACGTCTTCGTAATCACTTGAAATATATCCGGTGAAAAAACTCTCAGTCCACCCCAGCACAAGGCTGCCGAGAACCGCACCCGGGATGCTGCCGATCCCTCCCAGTACAGCAGCGACAAAGGCTTTAATACCGGCGATAAAGCCGATATAAAAGTTTATCTGGCCAACATGGGAAGCGATCAAAACACCGCCGATGGCAGCGGTTCCAGACCCGACGATAAAGGTGATGGATATAATTTTGTTCACATCAATCCCCACAAGGGCGGCCATGATCTTATCCTGGGAGGTCGCCCGCATTGCCTTTCCGATCCTGGTAAACTTTATGAGGATGGTCAAAAAAACCATGACACAAAATGTAGTGGCCAGGATAACCAGCTCCGGAGAGGATATGATATGGGCATAGGGTTCCCAGAAGTCAAAATCCGGAATCAAGCTGGGAAACGGAAGAAAATCAGAGGTCTGGGCAAGCAGAACATAATTCTGAAGAAAAAGAGACATCCCGATGGCCGAAATCAATGCAGACAAACGAGGCGCATGTCGCAACGGCTTGTAGGCAATCTTTTCAACGGTGAACCCATAGGCGCAGGAATAAACCACTGCCAGAACCGAGGCCAGAATCAAAACCGTAAGATGGTTAAACCCCAGCATGGACAAAACCGATGCAACAATCAGAGCCGTAAATGCACCAATCATATATATTTCGCCATGGGCAAAATTGATCAACTCAATAATACCATACACCATGGTATACCCAAGGGCTATCAGGGCATAAATACTCCCCCTGGTTAACCCCCCAAGAAACAATTCAAGGAAATAATCCATGCTTTTTTTCCACGCCTCTAAATTGAAACAACCTGCCGGGACTTGATTTTTTTCTTGCACAACAAAACCAGGAACCAAGGCAAATTCAAAATTAAATTTATTATATAATAAAGGCCGGGGCAGTATTTGTCCCCGGCCTTATCAATCTTGCCGACTCGTTACTTTACTTCTACATACACGCCGTCTTTAACTTGGTAAACAGAAAACCCAGCTCCGATAGCATCCCCTCTTTTATCAAAGGATATTTTTCCAATGGGGGTTTCAACATACTCGGACTGAAGTGTTTTTGTTAATGCCGCGTAATCAGTAGAACCTGTTTTTTCAATGGCATTGACCAATGCAAGCATTGCAGAATAGGCATTGATATAGAATGCGCCATGATCTGCCTTATAGGCTTCTTTATGGTCTGCAACCGCTTTTTTATTCAAGGGATTGGCTGATGTATCCTTTGGTCCTGAAGCATAAACGCCTTCTGCATATTTTCCGGCAACCTTGATGAAGGTGTCATCTTTTACGCCATCATCAGAGATAAAAGGTATTTTCAATCTTTTTTTACGCATCTGACTTACAATTTTAGAGGCTTCAGGATGATATCCGCCAAATATAACAGCATCAACCTTTGCTCTTTTAATCTTCTGAACAATGGCTGAATAATCCATCGCCCCGGGTGTTACACCTTCAAAAAGAAGGACTTTTGCCCGGCCGTCTTCTTCAACGTATTTTTTTGCAAACTCGGCAAACCCTTTTCCATAATCACCCTTGTCATGGATGACAGCGACTGTTTTCACCTTAAGGACATCAATGGCAAACTCCACATCCAGTTTTGCCTGGGAATCATCCGAGGCAATGGTTCTGTAAAAATTAGGATAATCGCCACTCTGGGTCAGGCCCGGATTTGTAGCAGAAGGAGACATGACAATAATACCGGAATCTTTATAGATTCCCAAAGCAGCCTTTGTTGCGCCGCTGCAAATATGGCCCAAAACAACCTGGGCACCGTCAGATACCAGTTTGGTCGCCGTATTGGTTGCAACTTCCGGTTTACAGACATCGTCTTCGATAAGAAGTTCAATCTGTTTACCAAGAATTCCTCCCTTTGCATTCACTTCTTTGGCAACAAGCTCAGCAGCCTTTACCGTGGGAAGACCGTATGAGGCCAAATCGCCACTGTGGGGACCGGCAACACCGATTTTAATCGTATCGCCTGCAAACCCTGAACCCGCAAACAAAAAAACACTGATGATGGATACAGCACACAATTTACCAAATGAATTCATCTTCATTTCCCTCCCAATTTAATATTAATATACGAACACATGAAAAACTGTCTTTCCTTAGCATTTCCCCAAAAAAAAAGATAGCACATAAATTCAACAAAAAAAATTATTTTGTTGAGGCGGCAAATACCACCAATCCCATAATTGTAATGAGAATACCGTTTGCGCCAAAGCAACGGGGAATGCCTGCCCCCAAAGACCACCAGGGCCCGAGCCCAGATTTCATACCATGGGGACTATAAATCTTTTTTCAGGTTAATAAACTCACTACGCGCAAATCCGAGTTTTTTAAAAAAAGAAAGCACATCAATGGAATCCCACATCACCGAAGAATAGATGGAGCCAACCCCTTTTTCCTTATAAATATCACAAATCCTGTTGGCCAACTTAAGCCCAAGCCCCTGGCCCATATAATCGGGATGGACACCAAAGGACATGATCCATGCGCTTTTCCCAATGCCGAACCCAGCGTAGAGGGTGGTGGATATCATGTAACCTGCCACCTTGCCGTTTACTTCGGCCACCAGGCTTGTTTTACCATTTCCTCCTGAAACATGCTGCTCCATTAATTTTTGGAAATCAACCCGTGCATCTTCTTCTGAAATGGCAATTCGTATGTCCTGAATAGCTTGTGTATCTTCCAACCTGATTTCCCGAATACTGATGTTTTCTTCCACAAGCGTCTCCATTCTTATTCTACCTTAATAATTTTAACGATGTGCCCAACCCAATTGGGGGGAAGATAAATCCGGCCGCTGTTACCCGAAGATTTGACCTCTTTTTCGATCATTTCTTCTCCATAGACCTCAAACTTTACCTTGGCCCTGGGAATCACTTCCTTGTTTAAACTCATATCTTTATTATTATTAGTATTATTATTAGTATTATCAGCCATATAAAATCCTAATTTTTACAAAAAAGCTTCTTTCATACTGTTTTTAATAACATCCGTTAATTTTTTTATATAAAGCACCCTAATTTAAGCAATAAGCGCTATATTATCTATTTATAGTGATAATATATCTTTCAATTGATATTTTCAATATATTTTAATCTTTTCAACCCACTCTAAAATATAATAGGGGCAGGAGAGAAAACGATCTCTACCTGCCCCTCTTCATCTTTAACCTATTGATTTCTTGTTAATTTTTTTCCAACAAAGGTGTATAAACCGCACTTTTCATTATGATATATCGAACCGCCAGGTCGCCGGCACAGATCGCGGCCAATCTCAAAAAGATCAAAACCCCATTGGTTTGCCCCCCCCACATAATCAGCGTAAAAATCAGGGGCAAGATCACAGCCAGCCCCCCAACGCCGATCAAGGTAATTTTCTTCAGGTCGCCATCCACCATCATTTTAATGGAGGCCTGCCCAATTTCATTGGCATGCCAGGTTCCCCATACATACAGCAACAGACACAGAAAATAGGCAAAAAAGAAACTCTCGGCCCACACTTCCATTCCTGAGGCCAATAGGGCTGAACCACTTGCCGCAAACATAAACTGCAGGATCTGCTGGCCCACCCAGATGCCTGAGATGATGGAAAAAGGCAATACAATATTTGAACTCCAGGCTGGTAATGCCCGGATGACGTTCATGGTGGCAAATCCGTGGGAGATAATCAGCAGACACAATATTCCCAT
>CAYWNB010000262.1:0-4384 GCA_964459195.1 uncultured Desulfobacula sp. | reverse complement strand
CAATGGCGCTTTCCCTCCGAATTCACTATTCAAGGGCCAGATTGCAGTTATTGATAGTCAATTCACCATCCATAAATAATGCGTCAACATGTTTTCCAATCACCCGAAAATCTTCAAATGGATTACCGGTCACAACCGCCATGTCAGCAATTTTGCCGGTTTGAATTGAACCGAATTTATCATCGATTCCCATGGATTTTGCACTGTTAATGGTTGCCGTCTGTACAGCAGCTATGCCATCAAATTTTTGTCCGGAAGCCTCATCATTCATAAAAAGATCAAAAATGGACAGCTCATGCCCTATCATCGCTGGAGTACAAGCCTGAATACCCCCGTCATTTCCGCAAGCCATGGTGACATTCTGTGCTAATAGTCTTTTTGTATTTTCAATGCCATAATGTGCCAACCGGCTGAAGTGTGCCAGTAACTTGGATAGGTCTAAAATACCGAGCATTTTATACTTGCCCAGATTCGCTTTGTTAAACCCGGCTATGACAAATTTTTTGAGTTCCGGTGTCCAGAAATTTTCAGCCAGAGAAATAAATGTTTTGTTTCTAAAATCATAAAGTTTTTCCAGATTCGGATCCTTGTCAAACTGATCTCCCTTCAGACGCCAGCTCATGTCATACCCCACAGACAAGGTCGGTTCGATGATACAATCAGAATTCAAACAGGCATCAATATCTTGCTGCGTGAGTTCACCATCGCGAGCCATGTGAGCCAGAGATGAAAATCCTGCTTTCACAGCCCTTTGAAACGTATCCACTGAAACAGAATGAATTGTGCTCTGCACACCCCGGCGTCGAGCCTGATCAGTTATAGCATGCAGCTGTTCCATAGTCATGGTGCTTGGATTTGGATTAAGAAGACTTTTTTCCATGGATTCCCCTACCTTGATTACATCAGCTCCACGTTCATTAAGAGCTCTATCAACAGTGTCTCGAACCTGCTGTGCAGTTGCACCAGGAGAAAATACGATTACGCCTGAATTTTGATCTTCATATTCAATTGTTCCAAGTCCCAAAAGTCTTAACAAAAATTTTTTAATCCCTTGAAACTCCGGTGATAGATATCCCCCATGAGCACCGACAACAACAGCCTGCATGATACGTGGCCCGGGGATCTCTTTTATCTGAATGCGATCTTTTAATAGTTTGTTAGGTCTTAAATCATCTGAATAAGCATCCCGGATATTGGTAATACCCCTGGACAAACAATCAGCCATGTTTCTTTCAACCTGTTGATCGTGATATGTTTTCCGGGCTTTGATTGTTTTAAAATCTGAAAAAAGTGTGGGATTGATCATTTGTATATGACAATGCACATTAAAAAGGCCGGGTAAGACAGTTTTTCCTTGCAAATCAATTGTAAAATCAGGTTGGATTTCCAAGGTTTCATTTTCCAGACCCGGCATGGACAGGATTTTCCCATCTTTTATCAAAATATTCACATTGTCATCGAAAAAACAGCCGTTTATAACATCCACAAATCTTGCATTTGTAAGCTTTACAACGGCCTCAGCTCTTAGAACATTATCTTTGACAAAAATGCTCTTGTATTCATTTCCCATTGGAGATCCCTTTGGCATTGAATTCATTTGATCAAGTAAATTTGATCCCTGCTTCATAGACGTATTTTGCTTTTATAAGTTTCTCCATCCATCTATAAATCAGGGGTTGACCCCATCTTCCTACTTATTCCGGCCACGCTGAATGGAAGCACTATCAAGTACCAGTTGTCCCACCCGTTCCGCCATGCAACTATGCCTGTATTAGAACACTCTTGTGCAAACTGCCCATACCCTCTGGGATATGCCGAAATAATTCTTTCTGTCTATTTTCTCTATCTCTTTTTGCTTTAAAGTTTTCTTTGTTTAAAATTTACAAGGGCAACATTTTTTTAAAGCCCTGCTAAAAATAATAGGTAAACAAGAGATAACCATTTGCCGCAGCATTGGTGTAATAGGGTGTGCCCGGGATCAGAAAACCGCCGTATTCGCTTTCCCTGCTGCCATAAAAAATATTGCCCCCCAGGAGGAGGGTCGAGTTCTGGGTCATGCTGTAGCTTAGTCTGGGCTGGAAAATACCGGATGGGTCTTTAATATTATTGATGGTATTAAAATAGAGATTCAAAAGCGGGTGGAGCTCCACCTGGATCTGTGTGTTTATATAATTTTTCCCAAGGGCAAACAATTCTCCACGATCAATTCTTTCCATCAGGGCAAAATCTCCCATTGCATCGGTATAATTGTCTTTTCCAAGCCCGTTATGGTAATACTCGATCAGCCCATACATGTTTTTATTAAACCAGATCCAGGAATAATCGATATTTGCCACAATCTCGAAATACCCGCTCTTGCCTGGGGTATCTTCCAGGGAGGACCAGATAATATCGCACCGCCAGGCCGTATCGCCTAAATAGCCAGTGCCGCCTAAACCAAAGACGGTTTCGTCATAATGCCGGGCACCCATCAGGTCCACTTCCATATCGCCTGCAAAAAAATGGAGTTTGCCTGCAATTGAGGAGGCGTCGGCATCGAGGTTCCCGGTTGTGACATTCCGCCTTGGAACATACAAAAGATTGATCTCTTCTATGGCCTCAGTATTCAACCTGACAGAGACCAGATCATCCCCCATTTTGTAATCCCGGACAATGTCAGCGGGTGAAAACGGGTTAAACAGATCCATGGGATTGAATATCAAACCGTTTCCCCATGTCACGGCCTGCCTGCCGACCATGATATCGCCCCAGGCGGGTTTGGCAGAAAAAAAGAGCCGGTCCAGCCGGTGCCACAAAAGAGTGTCTCCAGTCTCTTTAACTGTTTTTGTCAGGTCAAAAAGCCGCCGGTTATCCATATCTGAGACGCGGGACATAAGACCGTCCGGCAGCCAAGGGAAAGTTTCTTGAAGCGCTGTCCTTTTTTTATAGGTGTTTCCAAATCTGACCGCTGCTTCATAATGGGCTTCAATATAAAAAATGTCGGAAAACGCAAGTTTGTCCGTCAACCGAATGCTGGCAGCACCATCCAGACCGGTCTGGGTTCCCACGGGTTCGAAATAGGATTGGGCATCATACCCTGTTATGCCTCCTTCAAGTTTCAGGTGTCCGCCAAACTGGTTGTTGATGGTATCAGTAAAAGTTTTCTGTTCGGCCCACAGGGATGTAAAAATGAAAACAAAACAAAACAAAGGGACAAGAAAACAGATGTGGCAGCTATTTGGTTTCATCATTTACAATGCGCCCGTCCTTTATCGTGATAAGACGCCTGGCATACGCCATGACCATGCTGTCATGGGTTGAAAAAATAAAAGTAACTTTTTTGTCCTTGTTCATCTTTTTCATCATCAGCAAAAGGCTTTCCCCGGTTTTTGAATCAAGGTTTGCTGTTGGTTCGTCCGCAAGCACAATGGCAGGACTTGAAACAATGGCTCTTGCAACGGCCACCCTTTGCTGCTGGCCGCCTGAAAGCTCGGCTGGCCTTCTGTTGTATTTGCCTTCAAGCCCGACATCATCAAGAATGGTCCGGGCTTTTTCTTCTCTTTCTTTTCGGGGAACACCCTGCAAAAGCATGACATACTCGACATTTTCAATAGCGGACAGGACTGGTATCAGGTTATAAGCCTGGAAAACAAAGCCTATTTTGTGGAGTCTTAAGGATGCAAGAGAGGCCTGGTTCATTTGGGCATATGGATTATTGTCCAGGATTACAGTCCCGCCGTCGGGCAGATCAAGGCCACCGATAATATTAAGCAAAGTGGTTTTGCCGGACCCGGACGGCCCTGCAATGGCGGCAAATTCTCCTTTATCTATGGTGAGGTCAACTCCCCTCAGGGCCTCAACCTTTACTTTCCCCTGAAAGTATGTTTTCTTGACATCCTTTATTTCAACAATCGCCATATCATGTCTCCATCTGGTGTACCGCATCAACTTCATTGTTTGCGCATAGGTTTATTATGGTTTCCCTGCTAATTTTTTGTCATGGCCTGGGTTGGGGTAAACCTTGCCGCCTTGACTGCAGGGTATAAACTCACAAAAATGCCTAGGACAAGAACCACAAGCCCTGCAACGACAACATCCTGTGCCCAGATTTCTGGGTAAAGTTTTCGCGGAATTCCCCACATTTCAGCTCCTGCTGCCAGGGCAGATAGATCAATCCCGTTTCGTGCAATGGCGGCAACACTTAAAAATCCAAAGCCCGTGCCAAGGGATATCCCCAGAACCAACAGAAAAAAACTTTCTGTTATCACTCCTATTATAATCTGGACGGGTCTCATGCCAAGGGCCTTCATCAACCCGAACTCCCGCATCCTTTCAAAGATGGCCATCAGCGTTGTATTGACAATCCCAAACCCCATGGCCACAAAAACCACAAAATACCAAATAT
>CAYWNB010000261.1:0-4402 GCA_964459195.1 uncultured Desulfobacula sp. | reverse complement strand
GTGGGTTTGCCTTCTTTGTCCCAGCCGGAAATTTCGTAATAGAGGTTGATGGCTTCCTGGAATTCATCCGGGTCGATGTACTGCCCCTTGATAGGGCCGCTGGGCATTGGTTGATGCCAATGACGTATCACTCTGTCGTCATCGGGTTTAAAACCTTCCCGGTTGTTGAACACCCGGGACATGACATTACTCCGTTCCGATACTTTCATTATGTCGTACAGGCTCGTATCCCAGCCGGTGATGGCGCGGATCGACTCCACCAGCATCTGGAAAGTCATGGCGTGAATGGGCACGGAGCAAAAATCACAGATACCGTAGCAGTTGTTGATCTGCCACGCTTTCTGACCGTTGACAAAAAACCTCACCTTTTCCGCATTGGTCTCAAGGGGCTTGACTGGATCGAAAATGCCAAGAGCATTCAGTTTACTTACCCCATCGCCCTGAAAAGCGACATCGTGGGGCGACTCCATATGTTCGGCACCGGTTGGTGACAGAGCAAAGCCCATCGCCATGCCGGTCTTTCCTCGGCCATCGTGCAGAGGCAACTCTTGTCCCTTGATGTGGAAGGCATATTTTTCTGCGCCCTTGCCCATAATCTCAGCCGCTTTTTTAACACCCCGGGAGAGAATTTCACCGATCCCGCGACGGTTAGCAATCTCTTCGATCAGCCAGATCATGGTATCGGCATCCCCCCAGTTCAATGGACGTCCTCCCGTGTCTTCTTCGGTGATCATTCCATGTTCAAAACACTCGAAGGCAAAGGCGATGGCCGAACCCGTTGATATCGTGTCGAGCCCCAGAAGGTTGCAAAGCTGATTGCCACGGGCCACTGCCGGCAGATTGTCGATACCGCACAACGAACCCAAGCCGGCAATGGTTTCGTATTCCGGCCCACCGAACCGTTTGTCCAGCGGATATTTTTCGTCTTTCAGAGAAACCCGGCGCTTGCACCGAACCGCACAAGAGTAGCAAGTACTGCTCGAGTCAAATATGGTGTTGTGGTAAATCTCATGGTTAATATTGTCGGCACCCTCGAACACACCGTCTCGAAAATTGTGGGTAGGCAGGATACCCGTATCATTCAAGCCCTTTACCAAAATCGGGGTTCCGAATTTCGACAGATTTAAATTGGGCGGGTGGACTTTGATTCGGTCATTGTGCCAGGTGCGGATTTCCTTAACCCTCTGGGGATCAGCCATCTCTAATTTTTTGCGCCCACGGGCCGCGACAGCTTTGAGATTTTTCGATCCCATGACAGCTCCCATTCCAGTCCGACCATTGAAATGTTCCAGGTCGTTCTGAACGCAGGCATAGGGAACCATTTTTTCACCGGCTGGCCCAATGGAAGCCACCCGAACCATTTTTTCATCGGTTTCCTCCCGGATTTTTTCAAGCGTCATCCAGTTGTCCTGACCCCAGATAGCAGCCGCATCGCGGATCGCTACCTTGCCGTCGTTAACATATAGATAGACTGGTTTGGGAGCCCGTCCCTTCACCACTATGGCATCGAACCCCGCAAACTTCAGTTCGGGTCCAAAGTATCCACCGGCTTCAGTCCTTCCGATTGCACCGGTTAGAGGAGATTTAGCCGCTACCGTGTACCGACTGTAGCCGGACAGCGGCGCACCCGTCACCACACTGCAGGCAAACACCAGGACATTTTCCTCCGAAAGAGGATCCACGGCAGGCTTGAGGTATTTAAGCAGGTAGTAGGCTGCCAGGGCTGTTCCACCCACATACGTTCGGTACCATTTCTCGTCGGGTTCTTCAACTTCCCAACTGCTATCCGTCAAATTAATGTGCAAAATTTTTCCATTATATCCAAATGGCATAGAATCACCTCATGCTAAAAATTGTAATCATGTGTGGCCGCAACTTCCTCGGCAGTTATTTTCTTTTAAAATCATGTCTGGGCTTGAAACGATTGCCAGCTGGCAATAATCTTCGATTTAAGCTGGCAATTGTCACTTTGCCAAATTAACGCCCAACAACCAGGTAATATCCCCAAGTTGATAGTCCTGGGAAAAAAATCAATAATCCGACAACGGCGAGCATCATTAGAATAAACGGGAGCACCCCTTTGCTAACCTCCTCAATGCTTAAGTTCGATATGGCTGAAGCAACATATAGGTTGACGCCTAATGGCGGTGTCAAAAATCCGATTTCCGAAATAATGACGAACAAAATTCCGAAATGAACGGGGTCTATACCTATTTTAGCGAGAATGGGCAAAAAAATGGGCGTGAGAAGAACGATGGTGCTAAGTGTCTCCATAAAAGTTTCTACAAAAATCAGGAAAATGCAGATCATGATGATAATAATGTGTTTATTGTCTGAAATAGACAAGATATGGGCAGCGATCTGAGCCGGTATTTCATACATTGTCAACAATTTACCGAATGCCATAGCCGGTCCCATGATAATCAAAATCGCACCCGTCAACATCCCTGCTTTCAGCATTGAATCGTAGACATTCTTAAGGGTAAGTCGTCGATAAATAAAAAATCCTAGAAGGAAAGCATAAACCACAGCCAGCATGGAGGCTTCGGTGGGAGTTGCAATGCCTCCGTATATACTTCCCAGGACAATGACTGGCATCAGAAGTGCCAGCTTTCCTTTCCAAATGCTTTTCAACACCTTAAATATCGAGAATGTCTTTCCGGTAGCATGATAGCCTTTTATTTTACCTGTGATCAAACACTGTATGGAAAGCGCGCCTCCCAAAATAAGCCCCGGTATTACGCCGGCCATAAACATACCTGCGACCGATACATTTGCGACAACGCCATAAATGATCATCGGGTTGCTAGGGGGAATCAGGATTCCAATCGTACCTCCCGTCGAGGAGACCGCCGCACCGAAGCGCTTGGGATATCCTGAACTTACCATGGCAGGAATCATGATTGCTCCGATTGCCGCCGTAGTGGCTGGACCCGAACCTGAAAGAGCAGCAAAAAACATGCAGGAAATCATTGTGACAACGGCCAAACCGCCCGGTACATTACCGAAAAGCTCATAGGCAATATCAATTATTTTTTCAGTGATCCCGCTTTTTTCCATTAAATTACCAGCGAGAATAAAACCTGGTATTGCCAGGAGGGGAAAGATGTCGGCACCTGAATAAAAGGTTTCCGCCATGTAGATCAGCGGTATAGGCGTCATGAGTAACGCCATCAGCGATGCAATCCCCAAGGAAAACCCGATGGGTATTCCTAACAGCAGACACAAAACCAAACTACCAAATATGACTTGGATCATGGATAATTCAGGCATTATTATTATTCTCCTCTTCATCATTTGACCGCATGGTCCGATACGTATGCTGTATAAGGCGAAGCGTGATTAAAGCAAAGGACAAAGGGATAATGAAATAGACATATTTCATTGGGATTTCCAGTGCCATGCTCTCCTCAGGAGAAAATTTTACCAGTTCCATACCCAATTTTATGATGACAAGATTGAATAGCATCCATACAAAGTATCCCGGAAGAAATGCATACCGCTGAAATTTTTTCGGTAATAAATTGAACTGAACCGTTATGCTAAAATGCTGTCCATTTTTTGTGGCTAGAATTGCCCCAAAGTATAGAAGCCAGACAAAGGCAAAGGAAGCAGTTTCTTCTGCGAAGTGGGAAATTTCGGAAAGCAGAGGAGTATGGAAGGCATACCTTACAATAACTGTATAGGTTAGTGCCAAAACAAGTGTGCTACATAAGATTACAACAATGATTTCTTCAAAATAATCATTGAGTATTAAGATACTTTTTCTAAGCATAATTTCGCCTCAGGTTAAAAGTTATGGGGCATAAATTTTGTGTTTTCCAAATCGGGCTGAACCTACTCTTTCGACTCAATGGATAAGGTTCGTCAGGACCCAAAACATTAACCATGATCATGTCTTCAGTGCATAGTTAATCAACAGGGGAGCGGATACAACACAGCTCCCCTGTTGATGCCTGAGATTTATTTGGTATTGACTACAGAGTCAAAAAGTTCCTCACCGATCTTTTTCCGGAATTTTTTCCAGACGGGTTTAACTTTATCCACAAAAGCCTGCCTGTCTTTGACCACATTGACTTCAACACCCAACTCGGACAACATGGCAAGGCCGTCCACATGGGATTTCACTGAAAGCCATCGCTGGTAGGCACCAGCCTCTTTTCCAGCCCTTAAGATGGCCTGCTGATTTTCCTTGGATAACTTGTTGAACACTTTTTCATTTATGACAACATCTGCAAGCCCATAAAAAACGTTAATATATGAGTAATATTTCAGGAAGTCGGTAAACTTCATATCAATCATGCCCTGGGGAGGACCCTCGAGGCCGTCGGCCAATCCCTGTTGTAAAGCGCTGTATAGCTCGCCCCAGGCGATGGCCGAAGCGGTTGCCCCAAGTTCATTG
>CAYWNB010000260.1:1980-4403 GCA_964459195.1 uncultured Desulfobacula sp. | reverse complement strand
CAATGGTTGTAACACAAACAATCTGGCATATCCGGGCACCCCTATGAACGAACAAATGATTTATGTATTAATAATCCATTTAAGCGCCATTGTCGCCGACATCCTTGTATTGAGTGCCCTTGGCCACATGGTGTACCAGCGACGGGAGCCCACCAGTATGATTGCCTGGCTTCTGGCCATTATCCTGCTTCCCTATATTGCCGTCCCCCTCTATTTTGTCTTCCGGAGCCGGAAGCGGAAAAAGAAGACCAAGGCGCCGATTAAACTGGCATGCAAGGGCGAAGTCGCCCCGGAGAATGCAACCTCCCTTGATATGATCCTCAGGGGAAACGGAATTGCCGGTGCCACCCTGGGCAATTCGTTTGAGTTTTATGCCGACGGGATGGACGCCTATACCGCCTTGATGACCCAGATTAAACAGGCAAAAAGACAGATTTTAATTTCCACCTATGTGTTCAGTTCGGATGAAGTGGCCAAATCGATTCTTGCTGCATTGACCCAGAAAGCCTCCCGGGGAGTGAGCGTCAAGCTGCTCATTGACAGTATTGGGTCCCTGCCCCTGTATCTTTTCCAGAGGCCGTTAAAAGAGCTCAAAAAAGCCGGAGGAAAGGTGGCATTTTATATGCCACCCCTTACCCGACCCTTTCAAAATTATATCAACCTGCGAAATCACCGAAAAATCTTCCTATTTGATGGCAAGACCGTCCTTGCCGGGGGCATGAATCTTTCCCGTGAATATATGGGACCCACCCCCTGTGATGACCGGTGGCAGGATATTCTCTTTTCAATCCAGGGGCCTGCGGTCTTCCATTACCGGGAAATTTTCACCGAAGACTGGAACCACACGGCCAAAGATAAGCTCGATTTACCCGTACAAATGTCAAAGTTTCATGGCGATACCGGCATACAGGTGGTCCCTTCCGGTCCGGATATTGCCAGCGATGCCTTGTATGAAGCCCTTTTATCCGCTGTATTTACGGCAAAAGAGCGAATCTGGATCGTCACCCCCTATTTTGTGCCGGACAAAAGTCTGATGCAGGCCCTGGTCATTGCACACCACCGAGGGGTGGATGTCAAACTGATCACCCCGGCCAGCTCCAACCATTTAATTGCAGATCTGGGTCGGTCCAGTTATATGAGAGACTTGTCTGCCAACGGAATTGAAGTTTGTCTTTTCCGGGCGGGCATGATCCATGCGAAAGCCATTTTGATCGATACAAAAGAGGTGATGATGGGCTCTGCCAATATTGACCAGCGAAGCCTGTTTTTAAACTATGAGGTGGTCAGTTTTATCTATTCCCAAAAGATCATTGCGGTAAGTGAACGCTGGATGAAACAACTTCTTGAAAAATGCCATGGCCAGATGAAACCTGCCAGCAAATGGCGAAAAATGGGTGAAAATTTAATGAGCGTATTTGCGCCCCTGCTATAGCTGTCATGTTAACCCCTGCCACCCCCCTCATACAGTCCCCGGTTATTTTTGAAAAAACCGTTATTCCCGGTGACTTCGGTCTTCTGTGCTGGAACATCCACAAGGAAAACCTGAAAAAAAAGTTTCCAGCCCTGATCCAGGAGTGGAAAAAAAAATATCGCCTGGAGCTGATACTTCTCCAGGAGGCCCGATTTTCCCCATCCCTTCTTTCCATTGCAGGATTTTCTTTTGTCGGGGCCGCCAATATCCGATTGCCAAGAAATTTTTCCGGCGTGGTAACCGCTGCCGGTGCGGATCCGTTTTCCAGTCAGTTCCAAATGACCCGGGCAAGGGAAGCCTTTATCTCCACCCGAAAAAACACATTGATCACCATTTATCAATTTCAAGACAAAGAACTGTTAATGGTGGTCAATATCCACGCCATTAATTTCAGATCCCTTGCCTGGTACCAATGGGAGTTCTCCCGGCTCTACGACCTGATCAACAACCACGAAGGTCCCATGATCCTGGCCGGAGATTTTAATTGTTGGCGGCAAAGCCGAAAAACCATATTAGATACTTTTACCAATAGGCTGAATCTTGACCTTGCCCGGCCCCGGCATTCCGAACATGTTAAAGAATGGTTTGGATTCCAATTGGATCGGATATACACAAGGGCGCTTACATTGGTTGACATCCAGGCCCTTGACTGCAAAGCCTTTTCAGATCACAATCCTCTTATCGCCAGGTTTACCCGCGGTCACTGAGATATAAAGAGAAGCGTTCGTTCTGTGTAAAAAATCACCACAGGTCTGTAGCTTTTAGCAACATCCGCCAAGACAGCCTATCCATAGTCAATTTGAACTTTTATCTTCAAATATGCGGACAATCGTGTAGCAAAAAACTACACGGGTCTGTCACCTCCCCATGGCCGTTTGAAACATTTTCATATTCAAACGTAATATAATTCTTTAATTTCAATAAGAGAAACATGAAGGCAAACCGCCATCTG
>CAYWNB010000260.1:0-1880 GCA_964459195.1 uncultured Desulfobacula sp. | reverse complement strand
GATGCCCCCCATCGGCACTACCTTGAAAAAAGATCATGCCGGGTTGACATTTTCCCGCGCAGATAAGGAAACCACAGCAGTTTCACCTATCACAGGGAGTGTGCTGGCAATCAACAGCAAAGCACAGGAGCACCCGGAAATCGTCCATGAAGATCCTTACCATTAAGGCTGGCTGTGTGTCCTTGAGCCCAATATGCCCAAACAAAACCACAAGGGGCTTTTTTCCGGAAAAGCGAGCCTTGAATGGACAGACCGCGAAAGCCAGAGGCTATTACGCCTGATCGGTCCTGAATACAAAAATCTGGCTGCCACGGGCGGTGAACCAATAGATGATGTATACCGCAATTTCCCTGAGATCCAATGGGAAATCCTTGTAAAGGAGTTTTTGAGAACCCAATAGCAATAAAGGGCACCTGTTCAGGCTGTCAGGCGTCTTTCGCAGTCCCGGCAAAGATAAAAGGGAATGTTGTCCAGATCGTCAATGGCCCCGGAAAAGTGCATGACGCATTTGCTTTCATCACAGTGGAAAAGATTGAACAGGTGCCCCAGTTCATGGAGTGCGACTTTAGCGGCCCTCTCGTAACAAAGGGACGGCGGTGGTAATGATCCGTCGGCGTTCCGATTCAGCCTGAACAGCGAAACAAGGGCGAGATTACCGCCCTGGACGGCTTGACCGTAAACATGATTGAAAATAGGAATAAAAATATCCTGGGACATCACCCCGACAATTTTAGAATAATCGCTAAAATCCCATTCATCGAGCGTGTTGATGATGATACCGGCATCATACTTGAGCCGCCTGTCATCAAAGGCGGACCTGGGAACGGGCTCCATGGGCAGAACAATGGCCGGCCATTTGTAATAGGCTGCAATATTGGCTGCGATTACCTTTAACACAAGCGCCGGGACCTCTCCCAGCGGCACCAGACCGATCTGTTTTTTCATGTTGATTTTTTTAAATTGTCCCGTTTAATGATTTTATGAAGGGTCACACGGTTTATGCCAAGGACCTCTGCCGATCGGGTAATCTGCCAGTCCTGTTCATCAAGTGTCCGAAGTATATATTCTTTTTGTACTGCCTTTAATGTCTGTCCCTTGGGTGCAGCTGCCCGTGCCGGCTGTAAAAATGAAAAATCCCCGGCATCAAGCGTCCTGGATTTACTCAACACAACGGCGCGTTCAATGGCATTTTCCAGTTCCCTGACATTTCCCGGCCAGTCGTAAGACTTCAACAGCGTGATGGCCGCAGGTTTAATCCTATCCACATGTTTCGTGGTTTCATGGCTGTATTTTCCCATGAAATGCCCCACCAGAAGCTCGATATCATCTTTGCGCTCCCGCAAGGTTGGCAAATGGATTTTTATCACATTTATGCGGTAATAAAAATCTTCCCTGAACACCCCGTCCATGATGCGCTCCTCAAGGTTCTGCCGAGTAGCCGAGATTAGGCGAAAATCAACATCAACAGGTGTTTTGCTGCCAACGCTGAATATCTTTTTGTCCTCAAGCACCCGGAGCAGATCTACTTGCATCTTTGCACTGATATCACCGATTTCATCCAAAAACAGGGTGCCACCGGAAACTATTTCCAGAAAGCCTTTTCTGGAATGGTCCGCCCCGGTAAATGCCCCTTTTTTATGTCCGAACAATTCACTTTCCATTAGCGTGTCCGGCAATGCGCCGCAGTTGATGGCAATAAAGGGGAGCTCTGCCCTTGGGCTTTTGGCATGGATGGCTTTTGCCACCAATTCTTTTCCCGTACCGGTTTCCCCGGTGATCAGAATGGAGGAATCACTCTGGGCCACTTCCGGGATTAATGAATACAATTTTTCCATGGGTGCTGACTGACCGATGATATTGTCAAACCGGGTGATCTGTTC
>CAYWNB010000259.1:0-4412 GCA_964459195.1 uncultured Desulfobacula sp. | reverse complement strand
CGTCGGGCTCATAACCCGAAGGTCGTTGGTTCAAATCCTTCCCCCGCTACCAAAAATATTCAAGGCCTTGTTTTTACAAGGCCTTTTTTATTTTTGGGCTCTCATTTTCTTTTCTTTGTGCCAATGGATTCTGAACTGTTGATTATAATAACTGTGGCTGTTAGTATCAGGCAGCAAAAAGATTGATTATACCCAGATAAAAGCAGATTGAAAGGATAAAAATTAATGGAACTTACGATTATTGGTACCGGATATGTCGGACTTGTGACAGGGGCTTGTTTTTCAGAAATGGGAAGCCGGGTGACCTGTGTGGATATTGACGCCGCCAAGATTGAAAATTTGAAAAAAGGGATTTTGCCCATTTACGAGCCGGGTTTGGAATCCATTGTGCTTCAAAATTATAAAGAAGGGTTATTAAATTTTTCCACCCGTATAGAAGCGGTTGTCAAAACATCATCTATTTTTTTTATTGCCGTGGGCACGCCGCCCGGGGAGGATGGGGCAGCAGATTTAAAGTATGTACTCCAGGTGGCAAAGGAGATCGGCAAGAATATTGACGAATATGCCGTGATTGTGGACAAATCCACCGTGCCCGTAGGAACGGCTGACAAGGTCAGGCAAACCATCCAGGCGGAGCTGGATAGGCGGGGAAAACAGATTGAATTTGATGTGGTCAGCAATCCTGAGTTTTTAAAAGAAGGGGCGGCCATTAAGGATTTTATAAAGCCGGATCGGATTGTGGTGGGAACAAATTCTCCCAGGGCGGAAAAGATTATGAGACGTTTATATGCCCCTTTTTCAATGAATCGGGACAAGCTGATTTTCATGGATGTGAAAGATGCAGAAATGACCAAATATGCCGCCAACTCCATGCTGGCTACCAAAATATCCTTTATGAATGAAATCGCCAATATTTGTGAACGTCTCGGAGTGGATGTTGAAAATGTGCGCAAGGGAATCGGGTCTGATTCCAGGATTGGTTATTCTTTTATTTATCCTGGATGCGGGTATGGGGGGTCCTGTTTTCCTAAGGATGTAAAGGCCTTGATACGGTCCAGCCGGGAAGTGGATTTTGAACCAAATCTTTTGGATGCCGTTGAAAAACGGAACAAGGCCCAGAAGCGAGTGCTGGTGGAAAAGATCAGGCACAGGTTTTCAGGAAATCTTAGCGGACGGGTCTTTGGTGTTTGGGGGCTGTCGTTTAAACCTGGCACTGATGATATGAGAGATGCCTCTTCCATTGTTCTGATTGAAGAACTAATCAACGCAGGAGCCGGTATCAGGGCCTATGATCCGGTTGCCCGGGATCAGGCCAGAACAGAGTTTCCAAAAGAATGGGTTGACGATGGCAGGCTCGTGTTTGCTGATACGCAATACCATGCACTTGAAGGGGCGGATGCCATGGTGCTGGTCACGGAATGGAAGGCCTTTCGGCAGCCTAATTTTGAGCGCATATCCGATCTTTTAAAAACCAGTATTATTTTTGACGGCAGAAACCAATATGATCCAGAAGAGATGATTGAAATGGGGTTTGAGTACCACGGCATGGGCCGGGAAAAATAGCAAGTCCAGGAGTTTCTTCTTTCAAAACAAGTTGACTTTAACTTCTCTTCTTTGCTACTGTTTTATCTTGTTTATGGGATTAATAACCTGGAAACGCATCATCTGCAAAATTCAATGGATCAATCATGCAGATCCTGACCCTTGAACACCATATGGAGCTCAAATGAAGAGTATTCTCATTGTTGATGACATTAAGGTTAATCTGAAAGTCCTTGAAGTCCTGTTAACCCGGAATGGGTATAATACCACATCAGCCATAAGTGGAAAAGAGGCCCTGAGCCTGCTTCAAATTAAGCCCATTGACCTGATCATTTCGGACATTCTCATGCCCGAAATGGATGGATTTCAATTCTGTCGCCTGTGCAAATTGGATGAGAATCTGCAACATATCCCCTTGGTCTTCTACTCATCCACCCACACCGAAGCCAAAGCCAGAAAACTTGCCCATAAGGTGGGTGCCCAGGCGTTTATTATCAAACCAGCTGATCCGGCCATGTTGTTAAAAACCATCAACGAAATTCTGGATGGCAATGATTTCAAGGTCTCTATCCACCATCAGCCTAACTCCAATGAACCTGAAAAACGTTACAGTGAACAGCTCATGGATACGCTGGAGAACCAAAATGCAGAGTTGACCCAACGTGAAAACGCTTGTGCAGCATTACTTAAAAACATCCCCTGTACGGTGTGGACAGTTGATGCCGGAGGCAATATCGCTTATATAAGCCCTGCCGTGGAAGGAATAACCGGTTTTAGCATGGAGCACATCATCAAAACAGGAAAAAGAGCATGGCTGACAAGGGTCCATACTTCCCATATCGAAAAGGTAAAAATTGGCTACAAAAACCTTTACAAACACCAGATGCCTCTGGATATTGAATACCCCTTTGAGTGCCAGGACGGGGATTTCATATGGCTCCATGAAAAATCAGGACACCCTTACACAAAAAAAGGCAGACAGTATGCCGATGGCGTTTCCATTGACATCTCTGAAAAAAAATATTTACAGGCCCACCAGATAAAATCCAGGGAAAGCAAGACAATCAAATTGTTTGCCGGGGGTGTGGCCCACGATCTCAACAATCTTCTCACCGGCATTGCAGGTTACATTGAACTCTCAAGCATGGCCTCCACAACGCCGTCGGAACAAAATCATTTTCTCACCAACGCCCTGAAAATCAGTACCAGCGCCTCTGAACTTACTCAAAGTTTTTTTGCCATCTCCAGCGATCGTAAACCGGCCAAGGACACATTGCTGGGAAATGTGATGGCCAAAGCCACCCACTCCGTTCTGGGAAATAACAATGCTCTGGTCAAACTGGAGATTCCGAAGGATCTGTGGCCCTGCAGGGTGGACACTGCGCAAATGGCCCAGGCCATGGGAAATGTGCTCCTCAACGCCAAAGAGGCCCTGCCTATGGATGGATTTATTGAAGTAATCCTGCAAAATGTCTCCATTGAAAACAGGGAATTCATTTCAAATGTTATCATGAACCCGGGCCATTATATAAAAACAACCATCCGGGACAATGGGCGGGGAATTGAAACCAAAGACCTGCACCACATCTTCCACCCCTACTTCACCACTAAAATACGGGATATTAAACGGGGAGTGGGGCTGGGGCTCTCCCTCAGCGAAGCCATCATCACACGACATGACGGTGTCATCGCGGTTAATTCCCGAAAAGGAGTGGGAACCACCATGGATATCTATCTCCCGGCCCAAAAACCAGGTGCCCCCACCACCATGGGATCATCCCGTGCTTATCCCCCACAGGCTGGGAAACTTTTGGTCATGGATGCCGATGAAATGGTCAGGGATATCACCTGGCAGGTCCTTGAACGGGTGGGTTTCAAGGTTACCTGTGTCAAAAACGGGGCAGATGCTGTTAAAAGTTACAGGCTGGCCATGGAAATAGAATATCCCTTCAGTGTGGTGATTCTCGATCTCATGACCGAGGATGATGAAATGACCAGTGTAAGAACCCTGGAACAGCTGAAAAAAATTAATCCCAATGTTCAAGCCATCGTATCCAGTGGCTATCCATCGGATCCTGTAATAAAGCAATATACGCAATATGGTTTCCATGCCACCGTATCCAAACCCTATGTAACCAGAGATCTGGTGGCCAGCATCAACAAACTTTTATCATCATAACACCCGAAATTCCTGCCCGCCAAAGTCCAGATCCGGTGTTTTTTTGAAATAAGGATTGATCTATGAAAATTATTAATGACTGTACCATCCTTGTGGTGGATGACACCAAAGCCAATGTGGCCATACTTGTCCAGGCCTTAAAGGAGACCTATAAACTGGGGGTCACCCTCAATGGTGAGGATGCCATCCGATTTGCCCATGAAAAACAACCCGACCTGATTCTTCTGGACATTGTCATGCCTGGCACCGACGGGTTTGAGGTGTGCCGACGACTCAAAGCAATGCCCGAAACCCGGGATATCCCCATCATCTTCATCACCGCCATGGATGATCTGAACCATAAGACCAAGGGCTTTGATTTCGGGGCAGTGGATTACATTACCAAACCCTTTGACGTCACCGAAGTTAAGGCCCGGGTGAAAATCCATCTCACTCTGAAACTTGCCCAGGAGGCCCTTAAAAATCAGAATACCATCCTGGAAGAGATGGTTCGGGAACGAACCCTGGAGCTGAGAAAAGCCCAGATAGAGGTGATCAGCCGCCTGGGAAAGGCTGCGGAATATCGGGATAAGGACACAGGCACCCACATCAATCGCATGAGCAAATACTGCCGCATCATGGGAAAAGCATTGGGACTGTCCCGGGAAGAGTATGAACGTCTGGACCTTGCCTCCACCATGCATGATGTGGG
>CAYWNB010000258.1:0-4412 GCA_964459195.1 uncultured Desulfobacula sp. | reverse complement strand
CGCTGATGAGGCATCCAAAGAGAATAAACATGGCTTGATAGCTTAAAAAAGGGGCCATAAAGAAAATACTGATTGCCACAAAAATACTGGCAACAGCAGCAGAGGATGAAAAGGGCGGCCAGTCGATGTTCTCTAATCACCAGCAGCACATAGGTCTCCAACAGTGCCAGAAATCCGGGGATTTCCCGGATGGATTGCAAAATTCCGACATGGTGGCCGTCAAGCCCCACCACATTGACGCCAAAATTATCAAATAGCGTCCGCCAGCATTGGAGGCCAACAGTGGAGCAGATGGTCAGAACGATGAGATAGGAATACATCTGCTCTTTTCTATGGGCAACAACCATACCGGTTATTTGATTTTTTTAAGAATGGTTTCCACTACTTGTTCAGCCGTGTCGCCAAACAAGGTTTCGACGGCAACCAGATTTAAGAAGTTATCATCCCATTGAATATTTTCACTTTCAAGAACCCAATCTTTTAACCGGGTATATTTCCCCCCCAGGGCCTTTATTTTTTTCAAAAGCGAAACTTGTCCGGGTGTTTTAAAGTTCACATTCAACGATAGAATATATTCAATGATGTTCGGGGTTGATGGTGATTTGGAGATGACCGGAATCACCAATATGCTTTTATTGTCCTTTCTTCCCTTTCCAATATAGACATTTCCTTCCCTGACAATGATATTTTTGGTCCCCTTCAGCCGGGGGTCATTCTCCACCCGGGAGGTTTCCTGTGTGATAGAACCGGTTTTGTTGATGACCTTGATTTTTGTTTCCGGGGTGACTTCTCCCAGGAGGCTGAGTCCTGAGATCTGGTATAAAAGACCTCCCTTCACCGTTGAGATCACTTCCTGGAGGTTTTTGATGACCAATACATTCTTGTTGGTCAACTGGGATATCTGAATATCATTGGCCGTTAGTTCATCAAATAGGGTGCCTTCAAATACTTCAGAGATTCGGCTGGTACCCACGGTAACGGTTTTTGCCTGATGTTTGATGGCATCCACCGGCCTTGCCAGTGTGTTAATGGCCGTTCCCATATTATCAAAAAAGGTATTGAGCATGTTGGACGGGGTCCCCTTTATCTCAAAGTCAATTTCAAAATCAGAAACCGGTAACCTGCCAGATAGGTATTTTAGCAATAGGGTGATGTTGGACACCGTATCAAGGCCCATGGAAGTCGGGAAAAATTTCTCCCGCCTTTTTTTAGAGAAACGATTGTAAACAATAGCGATTTTCTCCCGGAAATTTTTTTCTAGCAACACCTCGTATTCATCGTGGCCTATGGCCGTATGTTCATCCAGAACATCCTGGATTTCTTGCCTGCAGGTGTACAAAAATTTTGAGCCCTCATTAATGGTAAGGGCGGCATAATAACCCCATATATGGCCCACCAGGGTGTTGAGTACCGGTGCCAGGTGTTCGCTGATTTCCGGAATTTTAAAGACATCTTTTGCATAGAGGTCAAACCGGTCTTCCCCGACTGTTGTGATCACAACTGGCCAGGCTTTATGGGCATGGAAAATAGCGCAGTCTTTGATGATATCACCCAATACACTTTCCCTGGTACCGGCGGCACAGACAATGATCAAGGGTTCCGAGGAAAGGTCAATGTGTTTTTTGTCTTCCACAAAATCAGACGAAATCGTTTTATAGCATAGCTCGGACAATTTGATCCGGATTTCATCGGCCGATGTTTTGTTGGCACCGGACCCCACGGTTGCCCAATAATTTTTCGCTACTGCCAGGCGGGAGGCAGAGGCTTTGATTTCTTCTCGCATGTTAAGGATGGTCTGCATTTTTTCAGGCAACGAGATCAGTTCTTGTATGCTCTGGGTAATAAATTCACTGGACCTTGCCCCTAAAATTTTTGAAAGATGAAGGCCTAAAATGGCGCCTGCTGTCAGCTGGGAATAGAAAGCCTTGGTGGAGGCCACGGACATTTCAATATCCCTGCCGGAACTGGTATACAGAACCCCGTCGGTTTTAAAGGTCAGGTCGGAATCCCTTCGGTTGACAATGGCAATGGTACTGGCACCGTAGCCTTTTACCATGTCAACGGCGCGGTTGGTATCTGTGGTGGTGCCGGACTGGCTCATGGCAACCACCAGGGTATTGGCCATGGCATTTTTATCCTTCCCATTGTCAAGAATACTGAACCCGGACAATTCCGATGATTTGAGTGCCCTGATGTTAAGTTCCTTGTCACCCAGGTAATGGGTTAAAAGGGTGGCACATCCCTGGGCAGCGATGCCGGCTGTTCCCTGGCCGATGAAATAGATTTTTTTAATCTTTCCCTGTTTCAATTGTGTTTCAAGGTCCGCTGGAATCACCTGCTCACCAAGATTGGTTTCAAAGAGGCTGGTTTCGGGAATCAAGGTAAATTTGTTTTCAAGGGTTTTGGCAACGGACAGGGGGGACTCTGAGATCTCCTTGAGGAAATAATGGGGAAAGTCCTGGCGGTCAATATCCCGGGAGGTGATCTGGCTTGTCAACACATGGGAAGCCTCCAGAACAATGGGCCGGCTGTCATAATAAAAGGAACGAATCCCCTCCACCCCGCCAGCTGAGTTCTGGTCAAGGACAACAATCTGGCCGTTTTCCTCTCCATTGAGTTTGATATAATCCTGGGTCTCTTCAACAACCCCATAGAGCTCCGAGGCTGCAATATAATGGTCTGGGGCAATCCCCACAAAAATGGCCTGACCGCTGCCTCGCTGGGCAAGAAAAAGTTTTCCGGGGGCGAGATCCGTGTGCATGCTGATGGCATGGGAACCATGGAAATCATTGACGGCAAGTCTGAAGGCCTCTTCAATGGAAGCGCCTTGCTTTAAGTGGTGTTCTATCTGAAGGGGAATAAGTTTTGTATCGGTATTGATGGATTTGTGGATCTTATCGTACCGGGCCTCATATTCTGTTTTCAGTTCAAGATAATTGTCTATATCTCCGTTGAGGCACACATGGATGATACCGGTTTTTTCGATCTCTTTGTCCGTGGGGGTATTGTCAACCGGGTGGCAGTTGGCAACCGAGATATCCCCCACCGAAGCCCACCTTGTATGGGCGGAAACTGAGTTGGCTCTGACCGTGTAATTGGCCAGAAGCTGGAGCAGATGGTCATTTTTTATCTGGCTTCTGATAAAGGCGATGTTATCACCCAAAGCGCCTATTTCTGCTGCAAATTTATAGGCAAAGGAGATGCTGACCAGATGATTCCCGGTCGTTTCTTCGACGGTATCATTGATACTGATGCTGTTGTTGGACAGGACCAGGTGATTGGTCCTGGTTTTCAGACCTTCGGAAAGTCCCGCCTGGAGGAGTTCTGTGCGGAAATTTTCAAATTCATCCTTTGTAAGGGTAAGGACAACAGAGATTCCGGCAGAGTCCCGTCCCCGTACTTCAAGCCGGTCAATGCTGTTTAAAACCGAGTTGATCCGTTTGAAAATGATTAATCCTTCTGGATTGATGTTCGGGGTTATCCCCCTGGAAAGTTTCTTTACGGCGGTTATGTTGTCCAGAACTTCATTCTTCAGGCACCAGAAAATATCCTTGAGCTTTTCGATGCGCTTGGAAATGATCTCCACATCCGAAGAAGCGAGAAGGGGTCCTGTTCGTTTGAATTCCTTTTCCTGATCTGCTATGGTTTGACGTAAAGAATCGATGATGTCGGTGAGCTGAGCAATTTTATCTTCCCTGAAAAACAGGGTACCGAAAACAGATTCTAATTTTAAAGTCTGGGCTGTTTTAAATAATGAATGAAGCACCCGATCTCCGCCAAGGTATTCTTTTTTAATGGAAGGGGTGCAGGTTTCCGGGTTTGTTCCTGTCGGCAAAAGCACCTTCTTCCGCAATTTTGATATCTCTTTTGAAAACTGAACCAGATCAAAGCCTGCCTCTTTTTTTTTCTCTTTAAAGGCCACAAAGGCTGAAATGCCGCAGGAGAAAACCAAGGGATGGTATGGAAATAGAATAAGGCTGTTGGTTTTTGCCCTGGAAAGCGATTTCCCAACTTCAATGTGAATGGCCAGTGTCCTATGGATTAGATTGAAAAGATCTTTTATTGCCGACATTCTTTATCCTCCACCAAGAAATTCTTTTTTTTGGTTAATCCTTATTTCCCTTGTTTAGCTGTGCTGTCGTTACGGGTATTTCTTTGAAATAGGTTTTCAGAATTGTCCTGGCATAGCTACTGGCCCGGGTTCCGATGTATTTTTTGTGACCCACAACAATGGCAACTACCAGCGCTTTTTCTCCGGTTTTTTCTTTGCCAAATCCGGTGAACCAGTCATATTTAACTGTCCTTTCCCTGTTGTACAGGGAACCGGTTTTCCCGCCAATGACAAGCTTTGACAACACCTTATCCCGGGTAAATCCCCGGAAAGATTTTTTGGCAGTCCCCTTGGTAACGGT
>CAYWNB010000257.1:0-4429 GCA_964459195.1 uncultured Desulfobacula sp. | reverse complement strand
CCCAAATTACCGCTTTTGAAAGCTTCAGCCATTGCCAGGGGTACCTGTGCTTCTGCTTCGACAACCTTGGCACGCATTTCCTGGACTCGGGCTTTCATCTCCTGTTCCTGGGCAAAAGCCATGGCACGTTTTTCTTCGGCTTTTGCCTGGGCAATCTTCTTGTCAGCCTCTGCCCGGTCGGTTTCCAATTCAGCTCCAATATTTTTGCCCACATCCACATCTGCAATATCAATGGATAAAATTTCATAAGCGGTTCCTGCATCCAGACCTTTTAAAAGAACAGTTTTTGATATTAAGCCCGGATCTGCAAGTACTTCTTTGTGGGTGTTGGCCGAACCGATGGTGGTTACAATGCCTTCTCCCACCCTTGCCAGAATTGTTTCTTCCCCGGCACCCCCGACCAGACGGTCGATATTGGCCCGGACCGTGACTCTTGCGAGAGCTGTCAATTGAATGCCATCCTTTGCCATGGCTGTCACCAGGCGGGTTTCAATAACTTTCGGGTTAACAGACATCTGAACCGCCTCTAATACATCCCTGCCTGCCAAATCAATTGCAACAGCCCGGTTAAAGGTCAGTTCAATATTGGCTTTGTCGGCTGCTATGAGTGACTGGACAGCCCGGCTGACATTACCACCGGCAAGGTAGTGGGCTTCAAGGCTGTCGGTGGGAATTTCTATCCCAGCCTTAACTGCCATGATTTTAGATTCAACAATCAGCTTCGGCGGAACTTTCCTGAACCGCATGAAAATAATATTGATTAATCCAACCTTTGTACCAGACACCAATGCCTGGATCCACAGGGCTAAATATGAAAGAATAAAATAGAACAGTACCAAACCGATAATACCTGCAAGAATTAATAAAATGTACATAAAATCCATTGAAACTATCTCCATATTATTAAATTTTTAAACGATAATCTGATTCCCTGTTACAACAGTGGGTGATTTCTCCTCGGTCAGGAGGGCTCATGGAGTTCACTGATAAGTCCCTTAGATATTATAATCTCATTAATTCCTGATCGTCGTGCAGCAATGATTTTTTCTCTAATACCTCAGACATGAAGCACCTTGCCTGTTAGCCTAATTTTCCCGAACCCCTTTTCTTCCAGCCGCATGATATCATAAAAACTGTAGGTTTACCCGTTAATGCTGAATTGTTTCATAAATTCAGATTTGCGCATTTACTCCTCCATGATAGCCGAAAGGTTTTGTGTTAAAAAACGTTCATGAACTGTCAGATATTTTCACTTCTTTATTTGATCAAGTGGGACTTACACCCACTGGGTAACAATAACAAATTTCAAAGAGTTGATTTCCTCCTTTCCCGATGTTCCGGGCTTATCTTTACGCAAATATAATGTAATCTAAGTGTTCAGCTTGAAGGACAACCAATATACCATATATGATGCTACCCAAGATTTATTTATCCGTTGAAACAACCTCATCTATAACCCTGATCAGTTCATACCTGGTTGCAGGTTTTGTAATAACCCCAGAAAAACCGTATGCTTTAAAATTGGCAACAACCGGATCATCAGAATAACCCGTAATAACTATTCCTTTTGTATTATGGTCAATTTCAAGAAGTCTTCTCATGGTCTCTTGACCCCCCATTCCGATTTTATTGGTTAGATCTAAGATTACCACATCAAAGGGTTCTTTTGATTCAATGGCCTTTTTATATATTTCAATAGCTTCTTTGCCCTCGGAGCAGGTTTCAACATAATATCCTAATCGGTTAATTGCTTTGCTCAGAAAAGTCCTGATTGTTTCTTCATCATCCATTAAAAGAATTTTCCCTTTACCCGTGGCCGGTTGCTTTACATACTCCTGTGCTGCGGGCTTTCCCTCTGGTTCCTGCAGATCAGGTTCTTTGACAAAGACAGCCGGCAGATAAACCGAAAAGGTTGATCCTTTTCCCAATTCAGATTCTACGGTGATCAATCCTCCGTGTTTTTCAATTATGGAATGGCTGATGGTAAGCCCGAGTCCCTGTCCTTTATCAGCCCCCATATCTTTTGTTGATAAATAAGGATCGAAGATTCTGTTCAGGTTTGCTTTTGATATTCCACATCCCTGATCTTCAAAGGCAATTTTAATATATTGACCAGGATTTAAGCCCAGGGACTCTTTCTCTGATATCTCAATATTTTTGCATAACACCTTGAGTTGCCCATTACCATCCATTGCCTCTTTTGCATTGATAACTATATTACGGACAACCTGTTTGATCTGACCCTCATCAATATTTACCTGCCTGATATCATCGGCCATGGAAATTTCCGGCTTGATGTCAGACCCGCTCAATGCTGAAACAACAGTATTTTTTAACAAGTCACCAATGGAACTGATTCTCTTAACCGGATCACCCCCTTTTGAAAAGGTAATCAGCCGTGCTGTCAATTCCTTTGCCTTGATGCAGGCGTGTTCAGCTGCCTTAAGACTTTCAGAGATTCCGATTTCAGGTTTTAGATCTTCCTGGGCCAGAGAAATGTTTCCCATCACCGCAAACAAAAGGTTATTGAAATCGTGTGCAAGACCGCCGGCAAGGGTGCCGATGGCTTCCATTCTCTGGGCCTGCTGAAGATCTTCTTCCATGTGTTTTAAATCAGTAATATCTGTTGATATTTCAAGCCTTACCACACGTCCGTCCGACCATTCTATGGCACGGTCGCTGTTTATGTACCATTTGCCCGTAATGGGATTTTGATTTTGCCAGGTGCACAACCCTGCAGGTTTTCCATTTTCGTCTATTAATTGATCATTAGTACAATGTTTGCATGGCTCAGATTCGTTTCTAAAATTTTCCCAACATATTTCACCAGTCATATCCCTGCCAAAGGTAGTTATCATGTTTTGATTCATAAAGAGGATTTTGTATGATTCCATGTCAACAACATAGATATTTGCATCAATACTGTCCAAAACCGTTAGGAATTTTTCATGGGATAAACGTAATGCATCTTCAGCATGTTTGCGGTCAATAGCAATCGCCATCTGATCAGAGACCCCCGAAAGGACTTGCAGATCTTGTTCATTGTAAAGGTTGGAATCCAAGTAGCTCTGGACAGCAACCACTCCGATAACCTCATTTTTAATAATTAATGGAACTCCCATCCAGATCAAAGGTATAGGACCCCGTATACCATTTTGGCTCGCCCGTTTTTCAAGATCTTTTTTTTTCAATAAAACAGGCCTGCGTTGGGAAACAACTAAACCGGTTAAGGAATCATCAGCATTAAAATTTGTTATTGATAAAAAACCTTCATCCCCCCCTGTATCCACAAGATATGGAAAATGCAGAGTATGTTCTTTGATATCCACTATGGCAATAAAAAAATTGGTAACATCAAAAATGCTGCTTAATGAGTTATGGATGGATCGAAAGAGATCATTCATATTTGGAGTAATATTCACTGCATTGGAAATTTGAAACAGGGTGGTGTTAATCTTTTGAAAACGATTTTGCCGGGCTGATTCTTTTTCCAATTGTCGAACACAATTTTCTAATTCTTTATAGGTTGGTTTTCCAGTCATATAAAATATCCTTCAACATTATCCAAAACTTCACGTATCTTCTGCGAAAGATCCTTCATCACAATCGGTTTTAATAAAAACCCCTTAATACCCAGTGAAGCCGCCTTTTTTTCAGACATAGTTTCGCTGAATCCGGTACAAAGCAACACAGGAATATCAGGACGAATTTTGATAAGCTCTACCGATAGTTTGTTTCCAGGCATATTCGGCATTGCCATATCCGTGATGACCAGATCAAATTTATCCGGAGCTGCACGAAAGGCTTCAAGGGCTTCAGTACTGCTGATACGTGAAGTCACTTGATAACCCAAACGCTCCAAAATCTGTTTTTCCAGTGAAAGAATTGCCTCTTCATCATCTACAAGAAGAATCTGTTCAGTACCTGTTTGAAATTTTACGTTTGAATTGGTTATTGGTTCTGTAGAAAAACTCTTTTCCACCGGCAGATACACATTGAATACGGTTCCTTTACCGGGTTCGCTATAAACATGGATAGCGCCATTCATGCTTGTTACAATACCATGGACAACAGAGAGACCCATTCCGGTACCCTTGCCTATTGTCTTGGTAGTAAAAAATGGATCAAAGATTTTCTGTGTTAACTTTTTATCCATCCCCATGCCTGTATCAACCACAGTTAAACACGCATATTGACCGGGTGTCATATCTGGATTAATCAGATCAAGGGTTCCAAGTTCTATCTGTTTAAGACCTACTTTCAGTTCACCACCGATCTCCTCCATGGCATGATACGCATTGGTTGCAAGATTCATTACAATCTGATGAATTTGTGTGGGATCAGCTTTAATCACACCACAGGCGGGACTGATATCCTGCTTGATCTCAATGGTTGTGGGGATCGTAGACCTGATGAGTTTTAATGCTTC
>CAYWNB010000256.1:3171-4451 GCA_964459195.1 uncultured Desulfobacula sp. | reverse complement strand
ATCATTTTTGCCATCAAGAGTCCATCATCTGGTTTTTTAAAATGTAAAAATCCATTGAAATAGCCGCCTTGACTATTAAGACGACCGGTCATATATTTACGATTATGAAAAAAATAATGACAAAAGCTCAGATTCCGAAAGCCCAGATCAGGCTTAAACTCCTTGAGGCAGGACTTCGATTGTTTGGAGAGAACGGCTACAATGGTACCGGGATTAAGGAGATTGTGGAGGCGGTCGGGGTGCCCAAGGGATCCTTTTATAATTATTTCAAAAGCAAAGAAGACTTCACCATTGATATCATTGGGTTCTATTCAGACACCCTGGCAATCCAGTGGGACGGATTGTTGGAAAAGGGCTCGGCAGAGCCCCTTGCCGCCCTGCGCAATTCTTTTGAGATGATCGTTTCCCATCATGAACAATGCGAGGTGAGAACAGGGTGCCTGATCGGCAACCTGGCGGCAGAGATCAGCGAGGCCAGTGAGCGGTGCCGGCAAAAGATGCACCATTCAACAATGACCTGGAAAACCCGTATTTCAGATTACATCCTCCAGGGCCAAGCCCTGGGAACCATTCGAAATGACATCACAGCAACTGTCCTGGCCGAGTTCATATGGAATGCCTGGGAAGGTGCCTTGCTGAACATGAAAATAGTCGGGTCCACAGTCCCGGTAAAAGAATGTATCCGGCTGTTGTTTGATTTTTTCCTAAAACCTTAACCTGATATCAGGATCGTTTTTAACGAGTCCTCAACATTAAAAAAGGAGACATATGTCCAGATTATTTGAATCAACCAGGATAAACGGCATGGAGATAAAAAACCGTTTTGTCAGATCCGCCACCTACGAGGCAATGGCAGGTCTTGACGGCACAGCAAAGGACCCGCTGCTCAATTGTATGGCAGACCTTGCCAAGGGAGATGTCGGGCTGGTTATTACTGGCCATGCCCATGTAACATTGGAAGGTCAGGCAGGCCCCCGGCAGATGGGTATCCATTCCGATGAAATGATCGATGGTTTGAAGAAAGTGGCCCTGGCTGTTCAGAAAAATGGCGGCGTTGTGGCCGTACAGCTGGCCCATGCCGGAATGCGGGCTATTGGAAAAGATGCCCATGCTCCTCTGGGACCTTCAGATGTGGTTGAAGCGGGGATTAAAAAAGCGTCTGCAATGACGGCGGGCGATATTACAAGAACCGTGCAAGCCTTTGGTGATGCCGCACAAAGAGCGGTTAGTGCAGGATTTGATGCCGTTGAGATCCACGCAGCCCACGGCTATCTGCTGAG
>CAYWNB010000256.1:0-3071 GCA_964459195.1 uncultured Desulfobacula sp. | reverse complement strand
TTGCCCAAGAGGTGATCGCCTCGGGGGCTGCCGACTATGTCGCCCTGGCAAGACCGCTCATAAGGGAGCCCGGCCTTGTCAAACGCTGGGCCGCAGGAGACCTTAAAAAAGCAACCTGCATTTCATGCAACCGGTGTTTTTTAACCCTTGGTATGGAAGAAGCATTGCATTGTGCCCAAGATAAAAAGGATAAGAAGGAACAGAAAAAACAATAGCAAAAGGAGTGAATCATGACGCAGACAAGAAAACAGAACCGTTCCATCGTGCTGGCTTCCCGCCCCCACGGTGCACCGGTTGCAGACAACTTTCGCCTGGAAAAATCACCTGTCCCTGAACCTGCCGAGGGCCAGATATTGTTGCGAACCATATACCTCTCCCTAGATCCCTATATGCGGGGCAGAATGAGCAATGCACCTTCCTATGCAGAACCGGTTAAGGTGGGTGAGGTCATGGTGGGGGCAACCGTTTGCCGGGTGGAAGTGTCCTGCCACCCGGATTACAAAGTGGGTGACTGGGTACTTGCCGCCAGCGGATGGCAGGATTATGCACTCTCTGATGGGTCCGGCCTGATGCCCCTGGGGGAGGATCCCCAAAACCCCTCCCATGCATTGGGAATATTGGGGATGCCGGGGTTTACCGCCTACATGGGATTGCTGGATATTGGACAGCCAAAACAGGGAGAAACCCTTGTGGTTGCTGCTGCCACAGGACCTGTGGGAGCCACGGTTGGCCAAATCGGCAAATTAAAAGGGTGCCGCGTCGTAGGGGTTGCCGGGGGCAATGAAAAATGCAGATACGCAAAAATGGTTTTAGGTTTTGACGCGTGTCTGGATCACAGGGCACCTGATTTTGCCCGGCAACTTGAACAGGCGTGTGAAAAGGGCATTGATATTTATTTTGAGAGTGTGGGAGGCAAGGTGTTTGATGCTGTTCTGCCCTTGCTCAACACAAAGGCGAGGATCCCCGTGTGTGGGCTTATCTCCCAATACAATGCCACAGAGCTTCCCCAGGGACCCGACCGCATGTCCCTTCTTATGAGTCGTATCCTGGTCAAACGGCTCAAGGTTCAAGGATTCATTATTTTTGATGATTATGGCCATCGCTACAATGAATTTGCAACGGATATGACCCAATGGCTTGCCGCAGGGCAGATAAAATATCGCGAGCAGATAGTGGAGGGGTTAGAGAGCGCGCCAACTGCTTTTGCCGGCCTGCTGGAAGGCAAAAATTTTGGAAAATTAGTGGTCCGGGTCAATGAAGAACACTGATCCCTATCCTTAAATAAGGGGGCGCTGTCCTGTTGGAAATATAGAAATAGGTGATACAAAGTTGCACCCCATGGGCCGGATCATCGCCCATGGGGTCACGAAGCCGCCAAAAGTGTCAAAAACAGCAGGATGCATCCAGCTGCCTGGAATGCGCGCCTTTTTGTTTTTGTGAACCGCCAGGGGGGTAAAAAAAAAGCGATGCTGAATCCTGAACAGACATAAAAAATTTCGAAGAACCTGCCATTGCCCGGTGTCCATGCCAGGATCAAAGATGCCAGGTAAAAATAAACAAAAAAGGCTATGGCAACCGCTTTGAGCCTTCGGGGACCTTTTAATACAGCATACATCAGGGCCGGAAGCACCAGGAAAAACCCGACAGGTCCGAAGGAAAACATCCCTCCTGGGTTCCAGGCCAAATGAAACACCTGGGCCGCACCGCTGTCACCCAGAAAGGGTATGACCGAAAAATCATAAAAAGCTTCCAGGGTTTCAGCCATGCTCCATTTGAAAATTGTTTCGAGCGAGAGTTCTATGGGGATTGCAGCATTAAATCCCTCAAACATATACCGAATAAAGTTTGCCAATGCCCCTTGTATCCCATCGGGGTTGAAGGGAATGGCTGAAAAGGGTCCCGGCCAGGAGGCTTTATTTAAATAATTCGATAAAAAAAGCCATGACTGGGAAAAAATGATAACTGGTCCAATGGCCAAAAGGGCATAGGGGTTTTTGCCCAGGAGACTCGTCCATACGGCAATGCCATGCCGTCTGAAAAGCACCACGCAGGACAGAACAAAAAGAATGGGGGCAAAGATCATGGTGGAAATATTTTCAGATATGCAGAAAAAGAGCCCCAGGATCAATAAAAGAAGATCCATCAGGGTTGGCCGTTCGCAGGATCGATAGAGGGCCAGTATACAAAACAATGCCACTGCAACCGAGATGATCTGGGTGCCCGGATAGATTGCCTGGACAACAAGCCTTGGCATGGACATGACCAAAATGGAGGTTGTAAAGGCTGTGCCCTGCCATGAATAACGTCTGGCAAGTGCATAGGTAGAAAATCCGATGGAAAGATAGGCCAGAAAACAAAAACCGCCAATGTCTGCAGGGTCAACCCAAAGAAAGGTATTGAATAAAATAAGATGATTCACCGGTAAAAATGTGGGGAATTCAGCGGTGGCGCCAAGGGGAAAAAATCCATTTTTTTCATAGAGGGCGACGGCATAAAGTTCATTTTGGAATTCTTTTGGGACGGGTAAGATGGCATGGATTGCCATATAGATGAGACACACTCCCAAAAAAGTAAAGGCGATGGGATTTATAAACGCAACACTTTTTAAGGCCTTGAATATGCCGGGAATATAGGGTCGATGTTTAAATATCAAGAGAAGGGAGGCCAAAAGAAAAAAAGTTTCCAGTCCTGTGGCAATGATGGGTATCCCGGTAATAAAGCTGATCTGATGGATAAAAGACAGCAGCATAAAAATTGTGATAATGGCATATGCGGCGGATTCCGCAAAGGTGTTGCCCTTTTTGAGAAACAAAAAAAAGGCAGCAGCGCACAGGGAAAAAACTTGTGCAAAAACCAGTACCCCCATCAGCAGGCCTAGTGTCTCTATTCCCACTCTTTTGACCTTGCTTTCCGGGTCTCTTTTTCTATCAGATCATCTCTTATCTCCCGCATGAAATTTTGCATATCCCGGGCAAGGGTTTCACATTCCGGGCAATATATTTTTTTGAACATTTTGTCGTGTTTTTCCAGCTGGTGCCTGAACCAGGGGATATAAGGGGAGCCTTTGCAAA
>CAYWNB010000255.1:0-4463 GCA_964459195.1 uncultured Desulfobacula sp. | reverse complement strand
ACCTACGATAGATTTTCTAACATTTGACTGGAACAAATCAGAGTTGGGTCAGCAATGCTTTATCTCTGTATGACATGCATTTTGAAGAAGCTGTTCAATTTATCAAAATGAAATGTGAGTTAATTTAAGAATAAAGAGATGCAGGTGGACCCTTTTAATGGTCTCTTTTGCAAATATAATTTAAGAAAGCCTAAAAATATTTTTACCCTAACCGCGGGGTTTGGGGGTTATCATATATTCGAAAGAATAAACCTTCGGCAGCTGTCAATTTTAGGAACAGAGCAGAAAAAATCCTGCGAAGGCTCGAGGATTTTCCTGAATCCGGAAGAATCATACCTGAGCTTGCAGAGCTTCCCTACCGAGAGGTAATCATATCTCCTTATCGGTTCTTTTATAAAATCAAAGACGATGTCGTTTGGATTATTGCAGTATGGCATGGTGCACAGATTCCTAAGAACCAACATCTTAGCGTCAACCAGGGCATACAACGGATCGCAAAAAGTGCGCGCCCGCTGGCCCGCCGTTATAAGTCATGAAAATTAAAATAGAACAATCTTTGTTGACAGCAGGTGTTCTCTCTGCCTCATGGGTTACGCTGCGCAAAAACCAGTGAGTTCAATCGTAAAAAGGGCCAATTTAAAGTAAGATCAATCCTTATTTTACTACGGTGAATGGTAAGATACCTTTTCGATGATATCAAGCTCTTCAATAAAGCTGATAAACATCAAAATCAAATATTGATAGGACCATGATGAAGTCGAAAATGATAATACGTTTTTTAATTTTTCAGGTTCTCCCGCATTACTTTAAGGTCGTTTCTATATGCTTTGGCAAGCATATCTACATCAAGACTGTAGGCAACGCTGTCAAACCCTTTATTCATTAATTCAATAGAGGTATCCATATCACCCGAATAAATAAAGACGGGTTTGTTTTTTGTATGGCATGCAGTCTGTATCCTTTTGAGAGCCTGTTGGTATACCGGGTTGTCAAACTGGAGAGGTACTCCAAGAGAAATTGAAAGATCATAGGGGCCGATAAAGATTCCATCAACACCATCCACATCTACAACATCTTCTATTATTTCGAGGCACTCTGCTGTTTCGCACTGTGGAATTACCATGACATTGTCATTGCAGATTTTCATGAACGATTCAATGCCGTCTGCGAAATTTTCATCATGTCCGAACTTGTTTGACCGTGTCGGCGCAAACCCCCTGTTGCCAAGGGGCGTAAATTTTGCGTAATTGACAAGTTGCTGAATTTGCGCCATTGTTCTGACCAGAGGGACAATCAATCCTTGAGCTCCAAGGTCAACCGTTCTCTGAATTTCTTTATGATTGATATCTGAAATCCTGACAAAAGGGGTTAAATTTACATTTTCTGCTGCCCGGATCAGGTCTGCCATGGTTTCAGTATCATACGGACCATGTTCAGTGTCGATAATAACATAATCAATATCTGTATTTCCTAAACTTTCTATTCCATAAGTGCTGCTGGTTAAGAGGAATGTGCCGATAACCTTTCCATTGTTTTTTAGTTTTTCTTTTACGGTATTTTTCATCTGATGCCTTCCTATTTTATTTTTGAACAGAAAAATTTTCCCAGTTTGGTGATTGTTTCTTCAATCAGTTCTTCTGCAGCGCCGCTGAAACACATGCGGATACAGTTATTTCCGGTTCCATCCTTTTCGATGTAGAACCCTTCTCCTACACCATACGTAATCTGTATTTCTTTAATTGCATCCTGCAGAAGTTCTTTGCCATCCAGTCCGTATGGGAGTGTGACCCAGACATAATATCCTCCATCAGGGTCTGTGCGGGTTGTCCCTTCAGGGAAAGATTCATCAATTTTTTGCAGCATAACATCTCTTCTTCCCTTGTAAATTTTGCAGAGACGCTGCACATGATCGGGATAGTGCCCTCTTTTGAAAAATTCAGCACAGATAACCTGGGAAAAACCGTTTGTACAGGTGTCTGTCGCAGTTTTTATATCAACTAAATGATCCATTATGGGTTCATCAGCAAGAATATAGCCGAGCCGTGCCCCTGGCGAAAAAATTTTTGAAAGACTGCTTGCATAAACGACATGGCCTGATTTATCAAATGCTTTGATCGGCGGCAGATTGTCCCCGCTGTAACGAATTTCTCTGTAGGGATCGTCTTCAAAGATGAGGATATCATATTGTTCTGCAAGCTCAACGATTTTTTTTCTCCTTTCCAAAGACATTGTAACACCGGTTGGATTTTGAAATGTCGGCATTGTATATATAAATACAGGATTGTACTGCTTTATCTTTTGTTCCAGTTCATCCAGGAGCAGCCCATCTTCATCAATACTGCAGGGAATACACTCTATTTGAAACATTTCAAATATCATGGTGGCGTGAACAAATGTAGGGGATTCAACCAGAATCTTATCACCTGGATTGGTGACCAGCTGACAGAGAAGATTCATTGTCTGGATACCGCCGGCAGTGACCATAATTTCATTTAATTGTGCATCAACACGGTTTGGTTTCAAAAGGACGTCCCTGATTTGTTCCCGCAGGTCCGTGAGTCCAAGCGGGCTTCCATATCCCAGGGCCTCAAATGCCCGGTTATCTTCTCTGAAAACATCCTGGGAAATTTTCCGGATCTGATCAACAGGGTATGCTTCTTTTGCAGGAGCCCCTCCGCCAAAAGAGACAAGATCGTGTCTTGACAGGGATTGAATAAGATTACGCATCGTTTGGGATCTGTATTTCATAAACTCAATTCTATCAGCTTTTTTCACCATTATGTTTTCCTTTCAGCGGTTTTTATTAAAATAATATCATCTGGGACCCAGTATGATTGTTGAAACACTATATTTCAAGGTTGAATTTTGTAAAGTAAAAAAATATTTGAACTGGTTTTTATTCGAAGGAATAAAGGGGCCTTACTCACTGAAAACGGGAAAATGCTTCTGCCTTAACCAATCACTGGACGGGACCGCGAGCAACGCAATCGCCTTTTTAAGCTCTTTGGCGCGGCCCGTCAGCTCAACCGTTGCATTCAGACAAGCTTGTGAACTCAATATTAATTTAAAAACGCCTTGCATGTATCATTAATTGTACGCTATAATGTACCAAAAACAAACTTTGAGGGATGATATGCAAAAGCTAAAATTTGATCAGGACATAAAGCCGCTTTCAGAAGTACGAAATGGCATGGCTAATTTTATCAAACAAGTCCATGAGACCAAAAGGCCATTAATTATCACCCAACGTGGCAAAAGCGTGGCGGTGTTAATCGATGTTCATGAGTATGAACTGATGCAGGACAAAATAGATCTTTTGGCTGACATACGCACTTCTCTTAATAAATTAAACAAAGGAGAAGGTATCAGCCATGAAGATGCTCACAAGAAACTTCTGGGACGAATCGATTTATGAAGCTAATTTGGTCTCCCCTTGCTCTTGAAAGGGCTGCCGAAATAATTGATTACATATCTCTGGATAATCCTTCAGCGGCAAAAAGGTGGCTCAATACAGTCTTTGATAAAGTTGAACAACTTACATCATTTCCTGAACTTGGGCGTATTGTGTCAGAAATTTCGGACTACAGATTCCGGGAAATAATATATGGCAATTACAGAATTATCTATCACCTTGATCTGACAACCATTTCTATTTTAACCATACGTCACGGCAAACAAATATTACCAATCGACGAGATTAAGTTATAACGAATAGGGTTAGATTATGAGAGCAAAACCCCAGGCAACTCAGCTCAACTGTTATATGAGAAGCGGAGCATTTGAGAACTAAATGAAGAAACTATTTTTTGTAATATTGATCGGCATCGTAGTCTACGGGTATATACAAAATAATCAAAATGTTATTTCCTCGTTTACTGAGGAAAGTATACAAAGCGACCAAGCAATTACGGACGCATATCAGAACCAGTTAAGCGACATACAAGTCAGCGGGTCAGGGAAAGTGAGCCGTATTTTAAGTGATGATAATCAAGGCAGTCGCCATCAAAGATTTATCTTACGCCTATCCTCTGGTCAAACTTTATTGGTTGCACACAACATTGATTTGGCACCAAAGATAAACACGCTTCAAAATGGAGATTTAGTACAGTTCTTTGGTGAGTATGAATGGAGTTCTAAGGGTGGTGTTATCCATTGGACACACCATGATCCAGGTGGCCGACATGTAGGTGGTTGGCTCAAGCATAATGAGCGCAAGTATGAATAATCATATAATAAGGGCTTGCAGTCGGACGCTTTGCTCGTTCCTCGCTCCGCACCGCTGAAGCGCGCTGTTAACGTAAAGGAAGAATTTATGAAATCACCAAAAAATAATGTTGATGAAGCAGTTGAAGAAGCCATTAAATCGGAACTAATGGACAAGCGATACAAGGAAAATTTAAAGATACAGGAAGCGCTCAAGAAACAGGAAGAGTGGCTAGAGCTAATTGAGGATTAAACAGATA
>CAYWNB010000254.1:0-4476 GCA_964459195.1 uncultured Desulfobacula sp. | reverse complement strand
CATCATCTGGAATATGTTCCAGCACTTCCGAGCAGATGACAACATCAAAGCTATTGTCCGCAAAAGGCAGGGCGGTGATATCCATGGTGGACAGATTCCAGTCCTTGCAGGACAGATCATTGATTTTTTCATGGAATGCCAGCTTGTCCCGGGTTTGAACAAGGTTGTCAAAACCAAAATCAGCTCCGGTGCAGATGGTGTCTGGTTCCTGGGCAGCCCGGATGGTATGGCGGCCTTCTCCGCAGCCGATATCCAGGATCCGGTCATTGGGGCGGATGTCAAGCCGTTTAAAATCAATGGTAATCATGGATAATTCCTCTATAGGCCTGGGCAGTTTTGATGGCTGTCTTTTCCCAGGTAAATTCCGACATCACCCGTTCATAGCCCTTTTGGGCAAGAATATCCCGTTGGTGTGGATCTTCCAGCAATTCAATAATGGCGCGTTCCAGTGCGATGGCATCCCCGGGGGGAACCAATCTGGCCGCATCCCCTGCCACCTCCGGGAGAGCGCCCCCTGTGGTGCAGATAACAGGAATCCTGCAGGCCATGGCTTCTCCAACGGGCAATCCAAAACCTTCATAGAGGGAGGGAACAACGGCAATACTTGCCTTTGCATACTCTCTGACAAATCGATCATGGTCGATGCGGCCGGTAAATTCAATATGACGGCCCAACGCAAGTTTTTTTACCAGGTTCTCAATCCCCCCATTTTTTTTGGGGGTTCCAATGACGGTAAGGCTTACCCTGTGTTTTTTGAGAATATTTTTAAGGGCAAACAAGAGATGATACAACCCCTTTAAGGGGGTGTCTGCACTATTGGTCACAATGAGTCGACCGGGAATTTTCCGGATGTGGTCCAGGGGATAAAAATTGTCTGTATCAATGCCATTGGGGATGGTTATAAATTTTGATTCCGGCACCTTAAATTCCCGTGCAATATCGTGTTTGGAACTGTCTGATACGGTAATGATCGTCCCAAGTCTCCTGGCAACCTGTTTTTGCATGCCAATGAAGGAATACCATCGGATGGCCTTGAGTTTTTTAATATAGGATCTTGTGCTTTTAATTTCCAGGCGTCTGTCCACGGTCATGGGATGGTGGATGGTGGACGTTACCGGTACCTTCCTTTGCAAGGAGAGCAGGCTGTAGGAAAGGCTTTGATTGTCATGGATGATATCAAACTTACTTTCATTCCCCTTTAAATGACGGTTTACCCGCATGCCAAAGGTCATGGGTTCCGGGTATCCCATTGCGGATACATCCAGCCATTCCAACAGGTTGATGGGGTCTTTGAGTTCTTCAAAGTGAGGGGTCCGAAAGGGATCGTCTGCATTATAGAGGTCTAGGGTTTTGAGCATGGTCAGGGTGCCACTGCCGTTCAGATTTGGGTCTGGCGGGCCTGCAATGACTTCAACCTGGTGGCCAAGATCCGAAAGGGCCTGGGTAAGATGCCGGACATAAACACCCTGACCGCCACAATGGGGATTGCTTCTATAACTTAATATGCCAATTTTAAGGGATGATTTCATGGAGGATAAGTTTCAAAGGGGTAAGATTGGTGCGCCCGGCTGGAATCGAACCAGCGATCTTCAGCTTCGGAGGCTGACGCCTTATCCACTGGGCTACGGGCGCATAAAATCCAGATGCTCTTATACCACGTTATCAAAGAAAATCCACATCAAATTTTTCTTTTGCTTCCCCAGCCACGTAAAGGGAACCTGCAACACAGATGGCATCATTGTCTGAACATGTCGCTATTGCATGGGTTACAGCCGCTTTTACATCTTCTATAACCTCAATTTTTTTATGGGTTATTTTTTTTACGGCCTCTTTTAATACCTCGGTTGCAAGGCTTCTGTTAATTTTGGCACGGGTAATAATGATTCTTTGGGCACAGGGAACCAGATGTTTGAGCATTTCCTGGTAGGGTTTGTCATCCAGGATTCCCACCACAAGGGTGAGGCTCTTGTCGGACAGGGTCTGGGACAAATACTTGCCCAGTACCTGGGCCGCCTTGAGATTGTGGGCCCCGTCCAGGATAACCAGGGGGGTTTGCCGGACAATTTCTAATCTTCCCGGCCATTTTGCAGTTGCGAGCCCTTGTTTGATTAGTGTGGGTGACAGGGTGTATCGAGGATCAGTTTCAATGAAATTATTAAATATAAGTTCACAGGCAGCCAGGGCCAGGCTTAGGTTTTCCCGCTGGTGGTCCCCGGGCAGGGGTTTTATGATTTCTTTATAGGTCTGGTGGAGGCCCCGGAACTGATAGGTGTTTTTTTTGGGGTTTTTCCGGATGGAAAAATCATGTTTGAACTGAAAAAGGGGAGCGCAATTTTCCGCTGCAATCTGCTGGATAACCCCAAGGCCGGATGGCTGACAGACCCCGGTTACAACAGGGGTGTTTTGTTTGATGATGCCGCCTTTTTCCTTTGCCAACGCTTTTATAGTGCTGCCAAGGTAATCGGTATGCTCAATGGACAGGTTGGTGATGACACTGACCTGGGGACGGATAACATTTGTGGCGTCGAATTTTCCGCCCATACCGGTTTCAATGATCGCCCAGTCTATTTTTTCCCTGGAAAAATGGTAAAATGCCATGGCGGTATTAATTTCAAAAAAGGTGGCTTTTCTTTTTCCAAGGTCAACGGCATGAACGGCTTCATAGGCTTCCACCACTCGTGCATCGGATATCTGTTCTCCGTTGACACAGATTCGTTCGTTGAATCGAACCAGGTGAGGAGAGGTGTAGATACCTGTTTTGAATCCTGCTTTTCGCAATATGGATTCAATATAGGTGGCAGTTGAGCCTTTACCGTTGGTACCGGCAACATGGATGGTGTAATAATTTTTTTGGGGGTTGTTCAGAAGCTTGAGAATGTTCTGAATGGTCTCCAATTCAAGTTTGATGCCGAATCGGCTCAGCTTGAAAATTGTATCAAGACAGTCTTGGTAGGTTATTTTGCCCATTTTTCCCAGCAATAAAAAAAACCCGGCATAGATGATGTGTCATCATGTATGCCGGGTAAAATTGAACGGTTTAACTATTTCTTCTGCGTGTTCGTGAGGCCGCAATTCTTTGTCTTCTCATTGCTTCTCTCATTTTACGTCGTCTGAATTGACAAGGTTTCTCAAAATGTTTTTTTACTTTAAGACGTTTGAAGAGACCATCATTCTGGATTTTTTTCTTCAGTATTCTCAAGGCTTTTTCGACATCATTGTCAATAACCGTGACCATAATTTCTTTCAAAAGGCATCGCCCCTTTCATTGTGGATTTAAATATTCAATATTTATAACCCGGTCATATAGCAAACCAAAGATAGGAAAGCAAGTAAAAAAAGCCATCTGACCCTAAAATTTAGTCAGATGGCTTTGATACGCTTAATTTCAGAGGGGGCCTTTTTGATGGATTACAGCCCATCTTCTGAAATGAAATATTTCCTACAACTTGGAGATCAACTCTGCTGTGACAGATTTGAGATCTTTTTCACCGGCCAGGGTGAAGTAATTGATGGAAGAATCCTTTTTTGCAAGATCTCTGTAATAATAGGCCGAGGCCAGGGTGCCGGTGTCGGAGTCGTAGTAAATGGAATGACGTTTATCAATGGCAACTTCATCCTGGTCATCATCACGGGCAGAGAGAGCACCGCCGCAAACCTGGCATTTGTCTCCGTCGGGTTTGATGGCGTCAATAAAGATATTATTGGGATGATTGTTGTTGTTTTCACACAGCCTTCGACCCATGATTCTGTTTTTTGCAATCTCACGGTCAAGGAGCAACTCAATGACAACATCGAGTTTCATGCCGGCTTCTTCAAGGGATGCATGAAGTTTTTCAGCCTGAACTTTGTTCCTGGGGAAACCGTCCAAAAGCCATCCACCCTTGCAGTCATCTTGCTGAAGTCTGTCAAGCACCATGGGGATGGTAATTTCATCGGGTACCAGATCCCCCTTGTCAATATATTCTTTGGCTTTTTTCCCCAGTTCTGTTCCGCCCTTGATGTTTTCACGGAAAATACCACCCGATTCGATGTGGGCGATATTATATTTATCTTTGAGTATGGTGCCCTGGGTCCCTTTACCACTGCCGTTTGGTCCAAAAAAAAGAATGTTCATTTTAACTCCTTTATATGTTTAGATGAATCTAAAATCTGTACGACTTTTCTACATATAAGAGTCGTTTTTGTTTGTCAAGGTTAAGCCAAGAAGCCATAGGATAAATAGCAGGACAAATGGCTGGATAAATGACCTTGCTAAAATAGTGAATCCAAGGGAAAATTATTTCGATTAGTTCTTGAATGTGGGTACGGATATTGTTATTACTGGTGCATGAAATTATCTTAGAGAAAGTTACTTTTTAATATATAGGCTATGGTAAGGGGGAAACATGACAGAATTGATTGATGTCAGGGCAAGGGAAATTCTTGATTCCAGAGGGAATCCAACGGTAGAAGTGGATGTGACACTGGCCTGTGGGG
>CAYWNB010000253.1:0-4503 GCA_964459195.1 uncultured Desulfobacula sp. | reverse complement strand
TGGGAGAGAAACTCACGGCACAACAAGCCCTTGAAATGGGGATGATTACAAGGGCAATTCCCAAAGAGCAGTTTGACGCAGAAGTTGAAAAAGTGTTGAAAACAATTGCTTCCAAAAGTCCCATTGGACTGAAAATCGGGAAAGAAGCCTTCCGGGATATTGAAACCATGGACCTTGAAGACTCAATCAATTTTCTATCTGAAAAATTGATTGAAGTTGCCGGCACTGAAGATGCGGTGGAAGGCATCACCGCCTTTCTTGAGAAACGCACACCGGACTTTAAAGGAAAATAAAAGATCATTGTTTAGAAAGCATCTCTTATAAAACATAGCTTATAAAACATAAAAATCAGGAGAAGGAAGATGGCGCAGATATTGAAAGTGGCAAATTGCAGCGGTTATTTAGGGGATAAACTGTCCGCTGCCAAGGAACTGGTTGAAGGCGGAGAAATCCATGTCCTCACGGGAGATTACCTTGCTGAACTAACCATGGCATTACTTTTCCGAATGAAAATGAAATCGCCTGACAAAGGGTATGCATCGACTTTTTTAAAACAAATGAACGATGTCATGGGGCCCTGCCTGGATAAGGGTATAAAAATTGTCGCCAACGCCGGAGGCCTTAACCCCAAAGGGCTTGCAGCGGAACTTGAAAAGGTTGCCAAGGAGCTTGGGATCCATCCAAAGATTGCCTATATCGAAGGGGACGACCTGCTCCCCAGAATCGCCGAGCTCCAGGAACAAGGGGAACAATTTTACCACTTAGACAAGGGAACCAGTTTGAAGTCCGCTGGCACCATGCCCATAACAGCCAATGCCTATTTCGGTGGATGGGGGGTTACCAAGGCCCTTAACGAAGGCGCCGACATCGTCATCGGCGGCAGATTAGCCGATGCCGCCCTTGTTTCCGGACCCTGTGCATGGAAATTTAAATGGAAGGAAAATGACTGGAATAAACTTGCAGGGGCATACGCTGCCGGACATATTATCGAATGCGGCACCCAGGCCACCGGCGGGAATTACTCTTTTATTGACGAAGTTTCTGATTATAAAAACATGGGGTATCCCATTGCTGAAATGCATGAAGACGGTTCATTTGTTATTACAAAACATGAAGGAACCGGCGGCCTTGTATCCGTTGGAACCGTTACGGCCCAGCTTTTATATGAAATCAAGCAGCCAGCCTATTTAACCCCTGATGTTAAGGTAAGATTTGATACCATAAACATAAAACAGGAGGGTAAGGACCGGGTAAGTCTTGACGGCATTAAAGGCGAGCCGCCCACAGATTCGGCAAAGGTATGTATCAACAACTTGTTTGGACACCGTAACACCTTAACCGCGCTTATCACCGGGCTTGATATTGAAAAAAAAGCGAAGATTATTGAAGATACCGTATTTGATAATTTAGGGGGCAAGGAACAATTTGCCTTTACAGATGTCCAGCTTATCCGAATAGACAAAGACAATCCCTGCCACAATGATCAGGCCAGCGCCCATTTAAAAATATCTGTCATAGACCCTGACCAGCAAAAAGTGGGAAAGAATTTTTCAAGTAAATTCATAGAAATGGCACTTTCCAGTATTCCGGGCTATACATTAACCGCCCCCCCGACAAACGGTTCCCCTGCCCTTCAGCATTGGCCGACCCTGGTGAGTAATAAATTTTTGGAACAAAAAGTATATCTGGGCGACAATGAATTTTGCATAAAACCAACCGGTGCCTACCCGGATGTAACCGATATTGAGCCTGTTGGTGTAAAAACCATTGAATTTTCTTCAGATAAAATGAAAGAGATCTATTTGGGAGAATTGTTTGCCACCCGTTCCGGAGACAAAGGCGGAAACGCAAACCTGGGAGTCTGGGGTAAAACAATAGAGACCTATTCTTTTTTAAAGAATTTTCTCACCGTTGAAAAACTCAAAGAACTCCTTCCCGACATGGAACCCTTTGAAATTGAAAGATATGATCTCCCCAATCTCTTTGCATTAAATTTTTATATAAAGGGAGTGCTGGGAGAAGGCGTCGCAGCGTCTGTCAGGAATGATCCCCAGGCAAAAACCCTGTGTGAATATTTAAGAGCCAAAAAGATTGAAGTTCCGGCGAGTATCGCCCCTTAATTGTTTTTATAGGGTAAATAAAAAAAGCAACTATCATAAAAAAAGAGAGGCATCCATAAATGAGTTCTGATTTAATTTTTACAAAAGATCATGAAATGGTTCGTAAATCCATACGGGATTTTGTTAACAAAGAGATTAATCCCAATGTGGATGAATGGGAAGAGAAAGGATTAACCCCCCTTAACGATCTGTTTAAAAAGATGGGGGACCTGGGTTTCTTAGGGATTCGCTATGATGAAAAAAATGGGGGAGAAGGCCTTGATTATTGGTATGAACTTGTTTTTCTTGAAGAAATCGCCCGGATACACTGCGGTGGAATTCCCATGGCCATTGCGGTCCAGTCCTGTATGGCAACCCCCTCCATTGAACAATTCGGATCTGATTATCTCAAGGAAACATATCTTAAAGGCGCCTTAAAAGGGGATCTGGTTGCCGCAATCGCCATAACAGAACCCGATGCAGGATCTGATGTTGCCGCATTGAAATCCTTTGCGACAAAACAAGGGGACCACTATCTATTAAATGGTTCTAAAACCTATATCACCAACGGGACCCAGGCTGATTTTTTAACCCTTCTTGCAAGAACAAGTGATGATCCGGGATATCATAGTTTCTCCCTGTTTGTCGTACCAACAGATATTAAAGGATTTGCTGTTAGTAAAAAACTGGACAAGATGGGGATGAGAAGCTCTGATACGGCGGAATTATATTTTGATAACATGAAAATACCCGCCGAAAATCTCATCGGCGTTGAAGGAGAAGGGTTTATTCATCAAATGATGCAATTCCAGCATGAAAGATTTGCCGTTCTGCCCTTAACCTATATCGGGATTGAAGAGATGATCAAGGAGACGGTTAAATACATAAAAGAAAGAATCGTTTTCGGAAAACCCCTTATTTCAAAGCAGGTATTGCGCCATAGAATTGCCCAGTGGCTGGCTGAAAATGAAGCCATAAAACACTTAAGCTATCATATTGTCCGCATGAAAATGAAGGGACAGGACGCCACAAAAGAGATTTCCATGGGAAAACTTCTGGCCGGAAACCTGGTGAATAAAGTAGCCGATGGTTGCCTCCAAATGCATGGCGGCATGGGGTTTATGAATGAGATGAGAATCTCAAGATCCTTCAGAGATTCAAGACTAACATCCATCGGCGGCGGGGCAAGTGAAGTAATGTGCGAAATAATCGCCAAAACCTCCGGGATTTAAACCAATAAGGATTAAAAAAATGGGCGACGACCTATACTTTACAAAAGATCACAACCAAGTTCGCAGGGCTGTCAGGGACTTTGTTAAAAAAGAAATAAATCCTTACGTTGATGAATGGGAAGAAAAAGGGATGATTCCCCTCCATGATCTTTTTAAAAAAATGGGGGACCTGGGGTTTTTAGGCATAAGGTATGATGAAAAATATGGGGGAATGGGACTTGATTACTGGTATGAATTGATATTTCTTGAAGAGATGGCCCACACCCCCTGCGGCGGGGTTCCCATGGCAGTTGCCGTTCAAACAAATATGGCCACCCCTGCTATTGCTGATTTCGGGTCGGAATATCTTAAACAAACATATCTTACCCCGGCCATTAAAGGGGATATGGTTGCTGCAATTGCAGTGACAGAACCCGATGCAGGTTCCGATGTTGCCGCCTTAAAATCATTTGCAAGAAAAGAAGGCGACCACTATATATTAAACGGTTCCAAAACCTATATTACAAACGGAATCCAGGCTGACTTTTTGACCCTTCTTGCAAGAACAAGTGATGAACCCGGATATAATAGCTTCAGCTTATTTGTCGTTCCCACTGATCTTGAAGGATTTGCTGTCAGTAAAAAACTGGACAAGCTGGGGATGCGAAGCTCTGATACGGCGGAACTGTTTTTTGATAATGTAAAAATTCCTGCCCAAAACCTCATCGGAGTAGAAGGAGAAGGATTTGTCCAGCAAATGATGCAATTTCAGCACGAAAGATTTGCTGCCATTCCAATAGGTTATATCGGGGTTGTTGATATCATAAATGAAACCATTGAATATCTAAAGGGACGAATCGTTTTTGGAAAACCCCTCATTGCAAAACAGGTATTGCGGCATCGGATTGCCGAGTGGCTTGCAGAAGCTGAAGCCCTAAAACAATTGACATACCATATCGTCCAAATGAAGATGGAAGGTCAGGATGTGACAAAACAGATTTCCATGGGGAAACTTCTGTCCGGCCAGTTGCTGGTTAAAGTTGCCGATGGTTGTCTGCAAATGTATGGGGGCATGGGGTTTATGAATGAAATGAGAGTTTCAAGATTTTTCAGGGATACCAAGCTGCTTGCCATTGGCGGCGGTGCAAATGAAGTGATGTGTGAAATTATATCCAAAACAGCAGGGTTATAAT
>CAYWNB010000252.1:2881-4506 GCA_964459195.1 uncultured Desulfobacula sp. | reverse complement strand
TAAAAAGGCCTGTAATGGTACGGGCATCTGCATCAAGACCCAGCAGCAGTTCAATTTTATCGGCATAGCCCTGACCGGATGCTTTGGCCACATGTCCTGCCAGGGTGCCTTCAAGAAAAGCATCATAGACGGTATAAAATTTTTTAATACCGTTTTTTTCAATTTTAATGGTTCGGGAGGTGATGGAAAGACTCTTTTTCTGACGACTGAGTTGTTGGGCCTGATCTTCGCCCAGAACAAGGGCGGGGATTTTTGCCAGGGTTTCCCGGGTTTTGTTTGCCTCAATCACCGGTCCCAGTTTCGTTTGGACTCCGGCAAGAGCGCAGCCAAAAGCGGTTGCAAGCAGCAGCACCAGCCAGGCCTGGAAAAGATTGCTGTCCTTAAATGAGCGCATATCAGGCTTCTCCCATGGGTTGGGGGTTGGTCCAGCGGTTAATCAGCGGGGTGACGGCATTCATCATGAGAACGGCAAACATGACGCCCTCGGGATATCCGGAAAAAAGTCGGATAACCATTATTAAAAAACCTGTGCCTATACCGAAAATCCATTTTCCCTTTGGGGTAAGCGGGGAGGTAACCGGGTCCGTTGCAATGAAAAATACCCCGAACATAAGCGCCCCGGCAAAAAGATGGTGAACAAGGAAGAGGCCTGAATGGGAACCTATCAAGTCTGTGATACCGGCAATGAGAGCGACCGACAACAGTATGCCGGAAGGGATCTGCCAGGAGATGGTTTTCCTCAAAACGAGAAACAACCCTCCCAGGAGACAGGCGGCACTACTTGTTTCACCTAGCGATCCATTGGTCGTTCCCCAGAAAAGAGAGGAGGCTGGCATGAAAAGGTCATTGAATTTTAAGGCACTCAAAGGGGTTGCCCCGGAAACCGCATCCACAAGACCGGTCACATTTTCATAGGAGCCCGCCCCCATCAACTGGGCAAAGGCGATCATCACAAATGCCCGGCCCACCATGGCCGGATTAAAAATATTCATGCCAAGGCCTCCGAAGAGGGTTTTCCCTATTCCGATGGCCACCACCGAGGCAAGGGCGCCCACAAACCAGGGGGCGGATCCCGGCAGGGACAGGGCCAGAATAATACCGGTGACGACAGCAGAGCAGTCTTTTAGGGTAAGGGCCTTGCCCCGCATCCTGACAAACAAAAATTCAGATCCCATACAGGCGACAACGCAGATTAACAGCTGTTTGACGGCATAGAATTTAAACAGGTAGATGGACAGGGCGATAATGGGCAGCAGCGCCAGGATCACATCGGTCATCATTCTTTGGGTATGGGCCGTTGCATCGTTTATATGGGGAGACGGCGCCACATGGATGAGGGGCCCTGATCGTTCATCTGCTGAATCGGGGGCAATTGGTTCCTTATTTTTTATTGTATCTGACACGCATTCGTTCCTTTTCGTGTGATGGGGCTCATTATTTTCGGTCTTTGCATGAAGGGTCCTTTTTCTAGCGGTTCGCCCAGGCGGCAACCAGTGTTTTTCCGGTTCGAATCAGCTGAACCAGATTGATTTTGGCCGGGCAGACATAGGAACAGCAGCCGCATTCAAAACAGGCATGGATATGGTATTGGCTTGCAATGGAGGGGCTATTGTAGCGGGCAGCCA
>CAYWNB010000252.1:0-2781 GCA_964459195.1 uncultured Desulfobacula sp. | reverse complement strand
ATCACGCCTCTTGCCACCGTTGCCATGGTCCCGACATTGCTCATGGCAACCCCCACATCCGAGGGCAGCCCTCCCAAAGGGATTTCAAGACCCAGCACTGATTTTATCAGCTGTTTTTCACTTCCCTGGGGATATTTAGTCTTTAATACGGCAATTTTGATGACAGTCTGTTCTGTGGCTTCGGTCAGCTTTTTGACCGCCTCGGGTTTGTTGTCTTCTACACAAATGACAATTTCCCTTGCGGATACGGCACGGCCCGTTAAAAGAGCGCCGGTCACAATGGCCCTTGCCGCTTCTTTCATCAGCCGGTAATCGCAGGTGAGATAGGGCTCGCATTCACAACCGTTGATCATGAGAGTGTCGATCATCCGGGTATCATTGGGGGTGACCTTGACATGGGTGGGAAATGCAGCGCCCCCCAACCCGACAATTCCGGAATCATGGATAATTTTAACGATGGTCAGGGGATCATAAATGGAAATGCAGTCCCTGGGCCAGTCCTTTGAGCGCATCTCATCCCATAATTTTTGCGGGGGAATTTGATCCCCATCCGCCTGGATGGTGATGGCCGGAAGATGTCTGCCGTTTGGCAGGGTTACCACATTCATCCGTTTTATTTTTCCGGCAATGGGGGAATGGAGGGAGGCGGATACAAAGGCTTCGCCCAGGCCGATCATTTCTCCATACCGTATTGTCTGCCCGGGTTTGACCACCGGTTTGCAGGGCACACCTAAGTGCTGAAGCAGCGGTAGCGTTACACTTTCAGGGACGTCCATCACTTCAACTTTTGATTCCTCGGACAAGGCTTTGTTGTCCGGCGGATGGATGCCGTGACGAAAATTACCGGTCCCTGGAAACCCTTTTAACCTGAACAAACTCATAGATCCCTATTTGTTTTTTTTAAATTTAGTTGCATTATTTTTTAATGGATTCAACGAAGGGGAAAACTTTATTGAACGATCCATACAACATGGTTGTCTGCGTTTCTGAAAATTTTGTTGCCAACCCGGTTCAAGAACAGTTTTTTCACCGCCGTCAAACGACGTCTTCCAATCACAATGGTGCCGTAATCCCCATACCGGGCTTTGTTTAGAATACAATTGGTGTGATTCTTTTCACCCTCCATGATTTCAAAGGAAACCTGGTCAATGGAAAAACCGGCTTCCAGAAAATAATCCAAGGGCAAATCAAACATGTCGGCAGATGCTTTTTTGGGGCGGGGGCGAAATAGGCAACGGGGAGTTTGTGAATGGCATAATAACAATTTGCAGTCATTGGTTTTGATCAGAGAGCTCATGGATTTTATCGCCTTCATGATTTCCCTTGTCCCGTCAAAGGCAACGATGATATTTTTATGGGAAGGTTTTTCCCCAACAACAACCAGGGGGATGGTGCTGATTTTACCCAAAAGCTTAATGGGCAGACTGTCCACGAAAAAGTCTTTGATTTTGCTGTGTCCCTTGCGGCCGATCACCAGGGCATCATATCCGTTATGGGATTCTTCGATAATATCCTGGAGAACCCCCTGGTTTTTGATATGAACCATGGTATGAATTGCATCCGATGGAAATCCTGCCTCCAGCAATCGTTTTTTGGCTTTCTCCATGGCAAGGTTGACCGTCTTTTTTCTTGCGGCCATACTGGCCCTGATTTCAGGTGTTTTAAAACGGAAATCAAGCTCCCTCTCCATTTTCCAGAAGGACCTGGGAATTTTGGTTTCCACATAAAAAATAGAAACCTCGGTCCTGTCAGAGGGAAACACCTCGCCGATATATTGCACGGAATCCAGGGCAAGATGGGACCCATCATAGGCAAGCAGAATCTTAATTTTTTTTAACGCTGTCGGTAATGCAGTCATGAACAAATACTATCCTGTTTTAGTTTAGACCATATCAAAATTTTAATCTTAAAAAATATCAATTTTTTAGCTATTTTTCAACACTATTATTTTTTAGGTTGGTAATTTTTCTTGCACCGTTAGAACACAGGCGATATAACATTTTATTCAGAATAGTGGGAAATAGCAGTTTTAATCGTATATCCACGGCATTGTTTGACAAGTTTTTTTTTAAAAAACGCAATAAAGGAGTCAAAATGGGAAAAATATTGATCGTATATGCCTCCAGGGCAGACGAGACAAAAGGAATTGCAGAAGTCATTGGTGAGGGGGTTCGCAGCTCAGGGCACGAGGCCATTGTTAAAAAAACAAGTGAAATTAAAGGAGAAGAGGATCTAAAAGGGTATGACGGATATGCCTTTGGGTCCGCCACCTACCATGGTGAAATGATCACCTCCATGAAACAGATTCTGTTCATTGCCGAAAGGGCAGAACTAAAAGATAAGCCGGGTGGCAGCTTTGGTGCCTATGGGTGGAGCGGAGAGGCCGCGGTAAGAATTTTTGACACCATGCATCATATTTATAAAATGAAAATGGTTGCAGGTCCCTTGATGCTCAAGGCCAGCTGGGTTGAGGGGGGGATAGAGGCTGCCCAGGAATATGGAAAAAGTATTGCTGCAATGATATAAAATTTAAAGAGTGTGCTCCAGAGAAATCACCTGGATACCGCCATCGATCACCCTCCATTTCAGGTCAAAATCAAACAGCCGGATGCCGTAGAGCCTGTCTGGTTCATTGGTGATGTCGCTGCAATACCCGGGTCTGGGGTCGTTTTCAAGGACCTGGGTGATGATGGATCGAAGATCCGGGATATCTTTTTCCAGGAGGGTGCATTGTCCAAGGGCCTTGTCGGAAAAATTGATATGGAATCCGGACTCGGGAGG
>CAYWNB010000251.1:2739-4515 GCA_964459195.1 uncultured Desulfobacula sp. | reverse complement strand
TCTAGGGCTTTCTCTTGTCCCTGAGGATATGGTTTGAAATCACCATGCGCTGGATCTCGCTGGTGCCCTCATAGATGGTAAACACCCGGGCATCCCGGTAATATCGTTCGACATTGTAATCCTTGGTAAACCCATACCCTCCATGGATCTGGATGGCCCTTGCCGTGACCTTGTTCACCATTTCAGAGGCAAACAATTTGGCAATGGAGGCTTCTTTTGTATAGGGCTCCCCACGATCTTTCATGGAGGCGGCGGAAAAAATCAATTGCCTGGCAGCTTCAATCTGGGTGGCCATGTCTGCGATCTGGAACCGGATGGCCTGGTGTTTTGATATAACAGACCCAAATTGTTTTCTCTTCTGGGCATATTTTACGGCTGCATCAAAAGCAGCCTGGGCCACCCCCAGGGACTGGGCGGCAATACCAATTCTGCCGCTGTCAAGACCGGACATAGCAATCTTAAAGCCATCCCCTTCCTCGCCCAGAATATTGGCTGCTGGCACCCGGCAATTTTCAAATATCACATCGGTGGTATCAGAGGCCCGCAGCCCCATTTTGTCTTCCATGTGACCCACCACAAGCCCCGGGGTTCCCTTGGGAACAATGAAACATGAAATACCGCGATGGCCGACGCTCTCGTCTGTTTTGGCCGTTACCAGCACCACGCTGCTGTTTTTCCCCGAGGTGATAAACCGCTTGGTGCCGTTGATCACATAGGAATCACCCTCCCGAACCGCCGTTGTGGCCTGGCTGACCGGATCAGAGCCGGCATCGGGTTCGGTGAGGGCAAAGGCCCCTATAATCTCTCCTGAGGCCAGGGGAACAAGAAATTTAAGTTTTTGTTCTTCGGTTCCAAATTTATAAAAACTTTCACATACAATGGAATTTTGAACCGACATGACAACCGAAGTTGAGGCGCAGGAATAGGCTATTTCAGACAGGGCCAGGACATAGGAAACAGCATCGGCCTCTTCCCCGCCATAGATTTCCGGGATCATCATTCCCATCAGCCCCAGCTCCCCCATCTGCCTGAAATTCTCCTCAGGGAATTCCTTTGTCTTGTCCCGTTCGGAAGCAGTGGCGGCAATGACCTTTCTGGAGAATTCTCTGACCATATTTTGGATCATCAATTGTTCATCAGTAAGCTTGAATAACATGGGCAACTCCTTTATCATTAGGGGGCATAGACGACCACAATCAATTCCGCATCTGTATCTGAGGTATTGCGCAGGTCATGTTTGATCCCTGAATTAAAATGGAGAGAATCCCCTGGTTCCAAGAGGTTGACATGGTCCCCCACCTGAACTTCCACCCCGCCGGCAAGGACATAAACGAACTCTTCGCCTTCGTGGTGGAACCCCACACCGTCATGGCTGGTATTTGCATCTATCACAATGCGAAAGGCCTTTAGATGCTTGTTCTCCGCCCCTGGCGTCAGAGGCGTATAGGCATAATTGTCCGTTCTTTTGGTGTAGGCCTGGGAACGCTCTTCCTGGGTGTCTTCCTGCTCTTTGAGCAGAAAGCCCGAATCCAGTTGAAGGGTCCTTGAGATCTGAAGCAAGGTTCCCACGGAGGGTCTTTTTTCTCCGCCTTCAATCTTTTTAATGACCGCCTTTGCCAGCCCTGTTTCATTTGCCATGGTGTCCAGGCTCATCTTCTTGGCCAGCCTGGCCCGCCTGATTCGTGTTCCGATGGGGGTTATTTCTTTCTTTTTAGCCATTGGTTCTCCAATAGTTTGAGATCTTTCAAACTTCATTTTTGATTGAGCGCTCGTTCT
>CAYWNB010000251.1:0-2639 GCA_964459195.1 uncultured Desulfobacula sp. | reverse complement strand
TCAATATCCAGTTCAGGAATGCAAAGCCCCTTGGCAGACCGGTTCATCCGCTTGAAATTATCCCGGGCCCGGAAGAGCTGAATCTTATTATCCGGTGTTTTATAGGCCTTGAGCCCTTCGAAAATCGCCTGTCCATAGTGCAATACCATGGCGGCCGGGGACATTGAAAAATCGGCATAGGGTTCAATGCGGGGATCATGCCAGCCCTTGTCAACTGAATAATCCATCACAAACATATGATCGGTGAATGCCGTCCCAAATCCCAGATCCGCATCCTTTGGCCGGGTACCTGTCTTGGCAACCCGGGTCACTTTAATATCCATTATTTCCTCCATCAAATTTGTTTATAATCAAATTTTTATATTAAGGTATTCATTAATGTAAAGCAAAGGATTTTTACCGCCTGATTCCGGTAAATATATCCCTTAAAAACAGATCCCTGATTTTAGAGATAATTTATACCCTTGGCAAGATCACAGGATCGATAGGGTATGGTTTAAAATTAAATATTGATTTACCACATGGAATCACTTATTCCTGTGTTGAAATAATTTTTCCCGCACCAGGTTGATGAAGGGTCAAATTTAAAATCCACCTTTTTACAGGTTCATCATTGTTGATAAAACATGTATTTACTAAATTTATATTATGAATATGCTAAAAAAAATCAGACGGGTCAAATATTAATAAATAAACAATCAGAAAAAATTTTAAAGTGGACATTACTACCATCAAATTTGGCTAATAAAGAACTGTTACAGCTGATTGTATTAGCGCTAACAGGAACCCGATTTATACCGCAGATCCCTTATCCTATTCAAAATTTTTGCCAAAAAAACAATTCTCCTCTAAAACTTGAATTTACCATAGCCCGTCATTCTGAAACGGAAGGTCCGAATAAAGTCAGTCAGCTTAGCAGCGGTATCTCTTTATTTAAAGATGGCTCAATAAAACATATCAAAAATAAAGAATTGAAAAACATTTTAAAAGTTGACGATATACGCAAAATAATAAACAGCAGTTCTCTTAACAACTATTTTCTTCTTGCCTATGGCCCTGAATTGTCACCACATTTTAAGACAGATGATTTTGAATTTAATAATCCTTTTTTACGGGTGACCCGTTTTCATTCTCTTTTTGATAAGAATTCAAAACTTACAGATCCCATCGCTTTTTTGAATCAGCTGCAATATAGAGGTATTAAATGTAAGCGTTTCCTTCCTCTAAACATGTTACAGGATCTTTCCAAAGCTGCTGAAAAATATTTGGAGACTGATTGTACAAGATGGTTGGAGCCCGAGTTTAATTTTGAGAATGAATGGTTGAACTTGAAAGTCTGGCAAAAAAAAATTCTACTACCTGTTCTGGATATCTGCCGTCACCTGCTTGATGCATTTCCAAGTTGTAAAAATACGCTGAAGATGCCGGGAGTTATTTTGTTTCACAGGCCGGATGTCCTAGGCTCAAAACCGTCCAATTGTATTATGGAATTTTTGGATCACCTTTTGCCCAGAATGCAGTTTATTATCAGCTTGTCAGAAAAAAATATTTCACTCTTTCCAGATCAATTTAAAAAAAAACGGTTACACCTTCCTGAAATAAATCTGAATTCTCCAAAAATACAGCCATCCAAAAAAATCACCCCTGGTTCAATTTTTGTTATCGATATTGATGGAAAACTGCCTAATTTAGCTTTGATGAAACTGAGCAGTTATTATAAAGATAAGGGCAAAAAAGTGATCCTGTTATCTAAAGATACCTGTATAAAAGGAGCATACAAAGTTTTTGCCAGTTCAATTTTTAACAAATCAAGCTCAGCAAAACATGTTAAAAAACTTAAAAAGTTTTATGGTGAATCTCTTATCCTTGGTGGCTCTGGAGTTGATATTAGCTTGCGCCTTCCTCAAAACATTGAAAAAATGCCAGCGGATTATACGCTTTACCCAGAACTGGGTAACAGGGCAATCGGATTCCTTACCCGTGGCTGTCCTTTTAATTGTCCCTTTTGTCTTGTCCCGGAGAAGGAAGGTAAACCGCATCAGGTTAGTGATTTGAATTCTCTTTTACAAGGGAAACGAGATAAACTTATCTTGTTGGATGATAATATTTTATCGCATCCCAGTGCAAATTATTTTTTAGAAGAGTTTGCTTCTCGTCAGGTTATGGTCAATTTCACCCAAACCCTTGACATTAATCTTATTGATAAGGAAAAAGCTAAACTTCTTAAAAAGGTCAATTGTTCAAATATTAAATTTACAAGAAAAAATTTTCATTTCAGCCTAAATGATAACAAACGACTTGAGCAAATAAAAAAAAACTACGATTTATTCGGTTTTACTTTTAAAGATAATGTAGAATTCGTTTGTATGTATGGTTTTAACACAACACTTGCCCAAGACGTTGAACGATTTCTTTTTTTACGTTCTCTTCCTGGGGCCTATGTATTTATGCAGCAGTATCAACCTATAATAAACGGTCCTCAGCCAATATTAGATAATTTTTTTAACGAACGAGTGGATGACCACATAAATGCGCTGATAAAAATAATATTTACACAAAATATGAAAAGCATGGAAAAATATTACCGATGGTTGAGCCAGCGTTATTCCAATGCATTTAATAAAGTTCACATGGGGTTG
>CAYWNB010000250.1:0-4520 GCA_964459195.1 uncultured Desulfobacula sp. | reverse complement strand
TTTAAATTGATCACGGCTTAAGTCGAGCGTTTGTTCGCCGGCGGTAACCCTTGCCGTCCAGGGATCCCCTTTGGCATGGAGCCGGATGGAACCGGCCATGACCAGGGCGTTCCGCTCCTGGGTACTCAGCCATTGTTTGTCGGCCAACTGTGCATCCAGTTCAACGAGAAACAAAGCTGAGCGTTTATACATGGGAAAGTAGGTGGACAGATAATAATAAGCCGCTGCAAAATCCCGGATATCGGACCCGTAATCCCCATAATACAGAAGGGGGTCCCTGCGGGTTTTGATGGCCTGGTCAAATGCTTCCATGGCCATAATCCTGTCCCCGGCCGCGGAAAGGGCAACCCCTGCCTGGACAAACGCCAGGGCTCCCTTGCCGTGCTTTAACACATATTGGTACACCACTCTGGCATCCCCCAGACCAAGGGCCTGAACCCGGACAAGGACAAAGGCGGCATAGGCCCGGACAGCAGCCCGGTAAGGATCTTTTTGCAGATACCCGGCAAGGGGGATGCTTCCCGGCCGTCTTACATACACCCGCAGCCGTTCTATTGCCCGTTTCACAGCGGTTTGGGGGATCTCATACCCGGCATCCGCTGCATTAAGAAGAAAATGGACGGCATAGGCAGTCAGCCAGGCCGCTTCCGGTCCCTTGCTGCCCCAGAGACCAAACCCGCCATTGGTTTTCTGTTTTTCCACAAGCCGCTGAATGCCCAGCCTGATTTTTTCTGCCGTGTCTTTGTCTTTCTCCCGGCCCACGGTCCCAATCCCCAATTGGGCAAAATCATCCCCCGAGAGAAGCACATGGGGAAAAAGTCCACTTACGGTCTGCTCCAGGCAGCCATAGGGGTAGGCATCTAATAGTGCCACATGATCAGCAACATTAATGGGGGGAGAAGATCCCATGCCTGCCTGAATCCCGATGGTACTGCTCAATAAGGACGCCATTTGGCCCTCTTTAATCTTAAAGGATTGCCCCGGGGGTATCCTTTTTTGCCAGGCCTTGTTTTCCACGGGAAAGGCAGGCCGGGTCTCAAGGAACCAGGTTCTTTCCATTTCTCTGTCTTCCCCCTCCACAACCAGCCCCTGAACACGACAGGTAATCGTGGACCGGCCCAGTTTCTGCTCTGCTGACAGGGGCATGGGGATGACGATTTTCCCATTGGGTTCCAGGGTGACCTCATGAATTTTATCCCCCACAGGTGTAAGGGGAGAAGTTGCATCAAGAAAGATTTTCAACTGCTGCCGGGTCTTTGTCAGGTTGTGAACATCCAGGGCCACCTGGCTTGTATCCCCCATGGCTAAAAACCGTGGCATGGTCATCTGGGTAACCAGAGGAGAGGCCACTGTCAGCTCCTGATCACCGGATCCAAATTCATTGTCCGTATGGGCAATTGCCATGAGCCGAAGGGTCCCGTTGAAATCGGGAATATCCAGAAAAAAATCGGCCCGGCCCCTGGCATCCACTTTGATGGCCTGTTGGTGAAGGGCCACAATCTGAACATCGGTTGCAGGCCGGTCCCCTCCCCGGGTGAGTGTGGGAGCATCCCCACCAAACCGCTGTTTTGCATAGGTGCCTTCATTGGTCTCAATCAGGCGCTGGTAAAGATCATGGATCTGAACCCCATATTGGCGGGCCTGGAAAAAATAATCAAAGGGGGAGGGGGGCTTAAATCCCGTAAGATTTAAAATTCCCACATCCACGGCAGCCAGGGTCACCCAGGCCTGGTCAGGCACCGTCCCGTCGGAACGTTGTATGCTCAAAGGAATGGTCACCCGTCGGTTGGGCTCTATCCGTTTGGGAACCTGAATCTCCACTATAAGCCGTTTATGATCTCTGTCCAGGGGTAGGTGGACAAGGCCCACCGACCGTTTGGGCAGGCTGCCCTGGCTTTCGCCGGGCCTGACAATCAGGGCAGACAGGTAAAGATCATGGCGTTTCCAAGCCGGATCAATTGTGATCTCCAGGGTTTTTCCCCCGGGGGGAATGATCACCGGCAGGGTGAGCAGATTGGTGTCAGACTCCACAAACAAAAACCCTGTTCCGCCCTCGGGGGCTTTTACCGTAACCGCCACCCGGTCGCCCGGCGCATAGGACTTTTTGTTCAAAACCAGGTCCACCCGGTCGGGCCGGTTCATTTCCTTGCCCTGGGCAGAATCCGGCCGCCACCCCGCCCAAATCTTGTATCCGGTTGTCAAGCCCGTGGCAGGGTTGGCAATTTTCAACCGATATCCCCCCCATTTGACCTGGACATCCACCACCCCGCTCTTGCTTTTCATAAGATCCAGGGAAAATTGATCCACGGGATAAAACTGCTGACTATATCCCCATTGCCAGGCCCCGTGTTTAAATTCCCAATAGTATTCGCGTTGCTCTCTGATCACGGTTACCTTTAAGCCCTTTGCCGCCAGGCGTTTGCCAGCGGTGTCCACACAGATAACTTCAAACTGCGCCAGGCTGTCATTTTTAATGGTTCCATCTTGAGCCAGGCTTCGGATTCCCACCAGGGTCTTGTCCGGCCAGACCTGCCAGGATCTGTTCCGCACCACGGGCCTGCCCCCGGAATCGTAGAGGCTGGCATTGGCCGTGATCCAATGGGGAGATCCGATCTCCTTCCATTGATTTTCCACTTGAATCACCCTCACCCCCTTTTCATCCAGTATAATCTGATCCGTGGAAAAAGAGCGGTTCACCAGGTTTTTTGTATCTCCGAACTCATACCCGGGCCAGTCTTCCTTGAACAATTCCCGGGCCGGCTTAACATGGATCATGACATCGGCCCGGCTCCCGAAAGCCGGTGAACCGTAAAGGAAATCTCCTTTGAGTTTAATAGCAAGATCCTGATTTTTCTTTAAAACATCCTCCTGGCCGGTTGGATTCTCAATGGCAAGCTTCAACCGTTCTGGAAGAAATTCTGCCACAATAAAAGGATATTCCTTTAAATTACCGGCGGCATGGGTAAAGGCAATTCGCCACTTGCCGGTCAGGGCGTCTGTGGGTAAATGGTAGGCATAGCTATAATGATTTAAATTTTGTGCCTTCCAGGTAAATTCATGGACCATTCTGCCGTCGGGCTGAAAAATCTTGGCCCTGATGGGAAGCCCCGTTGTCATCTGCCCGTCCTGATTGCGCAGCAGCCCGTCAATGGTCAGAACTTCCCCGGGTCTGTAAATATCCCGGGGCCCGTATACAAAAAGGTCAACGGGTCGGAAGGGGGCTGTGGCCCTCTTAAATTCCGACAAATCCATGGCCGGCACATCCATGGGCAGGAGGCTGATCTGATTTTTCCGGGTGGCAGTTACCAGGGTCAGATCTTCAAAGGCCCCGGCCACCCGGGCAATCCCCTGTTCATTGGTGGTCAGGCTAAAAAGAATTTCCCCCTTCTTGTTGACACCCTCCACCCGGACATCCTTTATGGGCTTTGCCGTCCCAAGACTTTGGACCTGAAATTGGAGGGACTGGGCATATTTTCTAACATGGAGCCCCAGATCGCTGATGGTAAACCAGGTACTGCTATATCCATACTCGTAAACCCCGGCCCCTTTTAACACGGCAAAATAAATCCCCGGCTTTGCCAATTCTTTTATGTGAGTGATGGGAATGTTCACCTGAGTACGAATATCTCGTTTGATCTCAAGATCCCACCGACCGGAGTAAACCAGATCCGCCGATTTATTCAAATTTCGGCTCTGGTAATACCGCAGATCTTCCCCGGCAAAATTGTCCCGGAACTCCCCTAAAAATTTCGGTTTGATCCTGAAAAAATCAATGTCTGCCCGGGAAATGTTCAGGGAATTCACCGGAAGTCCCCGGATCAATTTTGAGGCCAGGACAAACCCCTTGCTGCCAAAACTAATGGTGGGTTCCACCTCCCGGGTCGAAACCCGGAAGGTGGAACCGGTTTCCAAAATATCTCCGGAATCGGTCTTCAGACCCTTGTAAATCTGAACCGTATATTGGGTCCCGGGTTCCACATTGGTAAAATAGACCACCTGGGGGTCTTTGGACAACACCCACCCCCCTTCCACGGGCAGATCCGTTTCCTTAAAAATCCGCAAATAGAGTTCCAGATTCTGTCGTGTGTCCAGCCCCCTGGAAAAGGTAACAGCGATGGCATTTTCACCCGCCACGGTCTGCTGGCTGGCAAACTGTGCCTCAAACCCATCTGATGCATGACCAGATTGACAAACAAGAGGTATAAAAAAAAGCGTGACCAGAACAAACAAATGGTGTGGTTTCATGGGCCTATCCTTTACAATATTTTAAATAATATGGCTGCTGAACCTGATTTTAACAGAAGATGGGCACAGATCAACCCTTTGTTTTTCAACATTCATATTGCTTTTCAATGGAATCTCATGTCTAGTGCAGCGTTCATCTAGTGGAAGGTTCATTTATCGAATTGATTCCATCGGCAATTTAGCAAAACACCGGAAAAGACACCCAATCATGTTTAATAATGATCTCAAAGAAACCATCCACCTGTCCCTGCCCATGATTGTGGGGCAAATCGGCC
>CAYWNB010000249.1:3305-4538 GCA_964459195.1 uncultured Desulfobacula sp. | reverse complement strand
ACGGGTTAATCCCGGATTTTTTCTTTTATAGCCCGGATAATGCCTGAACACACCTGGTTGGCATCCGCCACAATGGCCACATCCGCCATTTTCATCATGGTGGCGTTGGGGTTTTTATTGATGGCCACAATAAAATCGGCATCCACAATGGCGGCCGTATGCTGGATGGCCCCGCTGATCCCGAAGGCAAAAAGAATTTTGGGCTTGATGGATTTACCGGCCTGGCCCACCAGGGCCTCATGGTCGATCCAGTTGGAATAGACCACAGGCCGGGTAGCACCCACCTCGCCATTCATAAGGGCTGCCAAATCAAACAATTTTTTAAATTTACCCTTGCTCCCCATTCCCCTGCCGCCGGTGATCACAATATCGGCCTGTTCAATTCCTTTGGTCTTGGAGGGCTTATACTCGGAAGAAATGCACCGGATTTTTTCTGTGGGCAGGGTTTTGGGCAAAACTTGGCGAATGACCTCTCCTTTGGCCTGGTAGTCATGGGCAAGTTCCTGGAAGGTCCCCGGCCGGACAGTGGCCATCTGGGGTCTCGTTTCCGGGGTGATGATCCGGGCCACAAGGTTTCCCCCAAAGGAAGGGGCAATCTGAACCAACCGGCCGCGGTCATCAATTTCAAGGTCAATACAATCGGCTGTCAACCCGGTTTTCAATTGTTTTGCCACCCGGGGGGCAATTTCCTGGCCGAACCGGGTAGCCCCTACCAACAGGGTCTCGGGCCGGAATTCTTCGACCAGCCGGGTCAGTAAAAAAGAATAGGTTTCAATGGAGTAGGTCTTTAGGGCTGGATCATCCATCACCAAGACCTTGTCTGCCCCATGGGCAAGATATTCGCCCACATACTCATCCATTTCGTGGCCGAAGACCACGGCGCAGACCTTTCCCCCTGTCCGTTGGGCCAGACTTGTGGCCCGGGCAAGGATCTGCAGGGTGACCCGGCTTTGGAAATAATTCCGATAATCCCCCAATACCCAAATATCTTTTGTTGTTGTCATTATTCCCCCGTATGGCTGTGGGTTTTTAAATCCTTGCCCATGGCAGAGCTGATTATTTTACCATAGCCGTCAAAAAGCTGATCCACAACAATCTTTGGGGCCCCTTTCAATACCATGTTCTCTTTTTGGGTGGTGGGGGAATACACATCCAGAATCCGGGTGGGGGAATCCTTTACGGCATTAAAGGTGTCATCAAGCCCCAGCCCCTTTGCATCCACCTGGACGATAT
>CAYWNB010000249.1:0-3205 GCA_964459195.1 uncultured Desulfobacula sp. | reverse complement strand
CGGGGATCATAGGCGCCTTGGTCAATAGTGACAAGGCCGGGAAGATCCATTTCAAGGATTTCTAAAAAGTCATCCACATGGCGCTGGACCCTTAAAAGGTTCCCCTGCAATTTTATATCAGATGCATACCCGATGGCCGGGATGGAAAGCTCCCCTGCCAGCTGGGGTCCCACCTGAGCGGTTTCACTGTCACTGGTCTGGGAACCGCAGAGCACCAGATCCACATCTGGCTCTTGTCGTTTGATATATTGAGCCAGAATAAACGAGGTCAAAAAGGTATCTGCCCCGGCCATGCGACGGTCGGAAAGCAACACGCCTTTGTCCGCCCCCACCGCCTTGGCCTGGTATAAAATTTCTGCTGCCATGGGAGGCCCCATTGAAAGCGCAATAATTTGGGTGTGTTCCCCCGCCGCTGACCGGATTTCTTTGATCTGAAGGCCAGCTTCCACAGCCCGTCTTGAGGAGGGGTCCATCATTCCCTGGGCCAGTTCCCGTTTCAGGGTACCGGTTTTTGCATCCCAGGGAAGCTCGGATACCATGGGCACCTGCTTGATACAGATGATGATTTTAAATGTTTTCATTGTCTTGCCCTAATTTCCATACGGGTTAACTGGGTTGGGTCAAAATATGCCTGGCAATGACCATTCGCTGAACTTCACTGGTTCCTTCGTAAATCTGGGTAACCTTGGCATCCCGAAAGTACCGCTCCACGTCATATTCCTTGCTATATCCATAACCGCCATGAATTTGAACCGCCATGTCCGTGACCGTTCTTGCCGTGTCACTGCAAAAAAGTTTGGCCATGGAGGCCTGGGCTGAAAAAGGGATCCCCTTATCCTTAAAGGCTGCGGCCCTATGCAGCAGGAGTCGTGCGGCATCGATACTTGTGGCCATGTCCGCCAGATAGTTCTGGATGGTCTGAAACCGGGAAATGGGTTTATTAAACTGCTGACGTTCCTTGGCATAGGTGACCGACGCTTCAAAGGCTGCCTGGGCAATGCCAAGCGCCTGGGCAGCAATACCAATACGACCGGTATCAAGACCTTTGAGCCCGATCTTTAGTCCCTGACCTGGTTTCCCCAAAAGATTTTCCCTGGGGACCTTGCAATCTTCGAAGAACAGAGACGACACCGGGTTGGCCCGCATGCCGCAAAGGTCCTCTATTTCACCCACCAAAAACCCGGGCCGATCTCGTTCAACGATAAAGACGTTGGCAGCACTGCCCGCCCCTTCTGTCACGGCAAACACCAGGATGGTGCCGGCCACGCCCCCGTTGGTCACAAAAATCTTGGTGCCGTTGATGATATACCCGTCTTGAGTTTCCCGAGCACTTGTTTCCACCCCGCCGGCATCGGATCCGGCATTGGCCTCGGTCAGGCAGAAGGCACCAATAGAGTCCCCTGCGGCCATGGCCGGTACAAACCGATTGATCTGTTCTCGAGTGCCAAACTCCAGGATCGGGGAGATGCCCACACTGTTGTGAACCGTTACGCAAAGCCCCAGGGCCGCTGAAACCCGGGACAACTCTTCTATCACAATGGCATAGCTGATGGTGTCCAACCCTGCCCCGCCAAGATTTTTGGGAACCTGGAGTCCAAAAAAATGCAGGGGTTTCATCCGCTCAACAATTTCATAGGGAAACCTTGCCTCCCTGTCCAGTTCGGCAACCATCGGTTGTATCTCATTTTCCGCAAATTCCCTGACGGTTTTGGAAATGAGCTGATGTTTCATACAGGGATTAAAATCCACGTGAACACTCCCTATCCTTTATGCTTTTGGTTATGGCTATCCTTTAATTATTGCGCTGCAAACGCATTCCAGCCCTGGTTTCAAAAAACGGTACACCAGGACATAGGGATATACACCCTATTCAAATGCATTTTCAAGTATTTTCAGATAATCTTTTGGTTCCAGGGATCTTGGGTTGGACCCATTTGAATTGTTTTGAAAAGACATGTCAGCAATGGTCTCGAACTGCCCCTTCCCAATATTCAAGTCTTTAAACGTCGGAATCCCAAGCCGTTTGGAAAGATCTGCTATGTGGGAGATGAACAATTGGGCGGCAACGGTATCCTCTTTTGCCAAAAAACCGGTTTTCCGGGCAAGATGTGCAAATTTTTCCACACAGGCCGGAAGATTATAGGCCAGCACATGGGGTAAAAAAATGGAATTGGCCACCCCATGGGGCACATCATAGAGGGCACCAATGGATTCGGAAATGCAGTGAACCCCGGTTACATCGGAATTGCCAAAGGCAAACCCGGCAATGGTGGACCCATACATCAGACGTTCACGGTCCCTATGGTTATTTTCAATGTCCGTAAAGGCATTTTCCACTGACCCCAGGATGAGTTGCACAGCTGCCAGGGCATTTGTATCGGTAACGGGGGTGGCGGGTTTGGATAAATAGGCTTCCACTGCATGGGTCAGTGCGTCCAATCCCGTGGAGGCGATAATGGATTTGGGCAGGGTTTTGATCAGATCCGGGTCCACAATGGAAACTGTCGGGTACAGTTTGGGTCCCTTGATACTCATCTTAAATTTTCGGGTCACATCGGTGATCACCGACACCCAGGTCACCTCACTGCCCGTGCCGCAGGTGGTGGGAATGGCCAGAAACGGCAGGGGATCATGGGCATATTTTTCACGGCCTTCAAAGGCCTCAATGGGCCCGTCATTTGTTGCCAGCAAAGCCAGGGCCTTGCCCGCATCCAGGGGACTGCCCCCCCCAAGGCCGATCACAAGATCCGGCTTAATCCGCCGCAGTTCCCTTCCAATCCCATTGATGGTATCAGACTTGGGATTTGCTTCAATGGTATCAAAGACCCTTATCCCGGGAAGCATCCGGGTAACGATTTCCACCAGGCCCGAGGCAATAATGCCCTTGTCTGTCACAAGAATCGGAGTTTTCGCCTTTAACTCCTGGGCGAGTATTCCGGCGAGATTTTGAATCTCACCCGGGCCAAAATAAAGTTTTACCGGCATATGAAACTGCATTTGATCTCCTTTTTGTTCTAATTATTTTTATTTGCACCAGACGCCCTTATTTTTGCGCCCCTTTTATTACGTGCCCTGCATTAAAAACCATTCTGAACAGGTTGTCGAGTCTTTTTCTCGTAAGTTTGGTGAGCAAAAATGGGAACACACTATTAAAATGTTTGGCAAGGGAAATGAGATTTCTTTAAGATCTCCTGATTGAATCTGT
>CAYWNB010000248.1:0-4541 GCA_964459195.1 uncultured Desulfobacula sp. | reverse complement strand
TTATCAAGGGAATCTCCTTTTTTTATCTGGGCCCAGGGTAAAATCTGGTCCAGATCAAAGAACCCTTTGGCCGGGATCTCTAAACCAAGTGCCAGCTGCATTTTACGACTGGTTGCCGGCATCACAGGATAGATGAGGCAGGAAACCACCCGGACCCCTTCCATCAGGTTATATAACACCGTCCCGAGGGCTGATTCTTTTGAGGGGTCCTTGGCTAAGGACCAGGGTTCATTTGTGTCGATATATTTGTTCATGGTGCTGATAAAGGCCCAGATGGATGCCAAGCCCTTGTGGAATTGACAGCGTTCCATGGCCTCTTTAAACCCGTCAATGGCCTTTATTGCATCGGGTTCAAGCGTAAATTGTGCCACAAGCCCTTCATCCTGCCCCATTATCTTTCCCTTAAAATATCTAGTGTTCATGGAAAGAATCCGTGAAAACAGGTTGCCCAGGTCATTGGCAAGGTCTGCGTTAATGCGGGATACAATGGCATCTTCGGTGAAATTGGCATCCAGTCCAAAGACCATCTCCCGCATGAGAAAATACCGGAAGGGGTCCACCCCGAATTCCTTTGTTACTTCAATGGGATCGGTCACATTGCCGATGCTCTTGGACATTTTACTGCCTTTTACATTCCAGAACCCGTGGACATTGAGGCCCTCATAGATATCAAGTCCTGCTGCCTTGAGCATGATAGGCCAGTAAATCCCATGGGGCTTGATGATATCCTTTGCTACAAAATGCCGTGTTGTGGGCCAGAAGCGCTTGAACTTATCCCCATCGGGATAGCCCAGGGCCGAGACATAGTTTACCAGGGCATCAAACCAGACATAGGTCACATAGTCCGGGTCAAAGGGCAGGGTGATCCCCCAGGTAAGCCGGGTCTTGGGCCGGGAAATACATAAATCTTCCAGGGGCTCTTTTAAAAAGGAAAGAATTTCATTTTTATATTGCGCAGGCTGTATGAAATTTTCGTGGGTGTTGATGTGTTCAATGAGCCATTCCTGGTATTTGCTCATTTTAAAGAAATAATTGGATTCCTTTATTTTTTCCGGGGCAACACCATGGTCGGGACATTTTCCTTCCACCAATTCTCGTTCCTGGTAAAACCGTTCACACCCAAAACAGTACAGGCCTTCATAACTTGCAAAATAAATATCTCCGGAATCATGAATTTTGGTTAAAATGGCGGTTACCACCCGTATATGCTCCGGGTCGGTGGTCCGGATGAACTGATTATTTTTAATTTGCAGCAGGGGCAAAAGATCCTGAAAGAGTTGGCTGATTTGATCGGCATAGGCCTTGGGCGAGGTGTTTTGGTCGTCTGCGGCCTGGACAATTTTATCCCCGTGTTCATCCGTGCCGGTTAAAAAATAGGTTTCCTGGTTATCCATTTGTTTATACCGTGTTGCCACATCGGCGGCAATGGAGGTATAGGCATGTCCCAGGTGGGGTTTTGCATTGACATAGTAGATGGGGGTTGTAAAAAACTGACGCTTTTTTTCCATAGGGTCGTGTCCTGTCTTATATATTTTGTAAGTCTTTGATTTTTTTTTCAATTTCCGTTCTGTCTTCCAGGCGTATGGTAATACTTTCTTTGAGCACATTCTGCCTTACCACTTTCCCCAGGCCTTCTTCAACGGTAATGATCTTGCCCAATTTGGGCATTTTTCTTTTTAAATACTTGTAGGTACTGTTTTCAAAGGTCAGACAGCACATGAGTCTGCCGCACACCCCGGATATCTTGGTGGGATTCAAGGAAAGCCCCTGCTCCTTGGCCATTTTTATGGAGACGGGTTCAAAGGTATGCATGAAGGAGGAGCAGCAGATCTCCCTGCCGCATTTACCCAGTCCTCCGCAATGTTTAGACAGATTCCGGATACCCACCTGGCGCATTTCAATGCGAATGCTGTATTCTTTGACCAGCAATTTGATGAGTTCTCTGAAATCAATTCGGCCGTCGGCTGTATAGAAAAAGGTCAGCTTGTTCCTGTCAAAGGTACTTTCAACACTGAACAGGTTCATTAAAAGGCCCAGGTCATTTATGCACCGGGCACAAAATTCTTGTGCCCTGATTTCAAGCTGTTCGAGTTCTTCTCTTTTGATGAAATCTTCTCGGGTGGCCACCCGGACAATCTGCTTGAGTTTTTTTTCAATTTTTTCCATTTCAATCGGTGATTTGGCAATGGTTCCAAAGCCAAGTCCCTGTTCTGTTTCAACAATGACGTGGTCCCCCTGATTCAGGACAAAGGCATCACTTTTGAAATCATATATTTTTCCTGCGGTCTTAAATTTTACACCGGCTACTTTAATCATATATATAGGTTCCTATACCATTGATAATTTCAGGAAAAAGCGATCCAGGGTCAACCGGATTGAACTGTTTGACGCCAGTCGTCGTTCGGTTTCATGAAGATCTTTTACCCATCCAAGAAATGTATTGTAAACATGCATTTGACTAATATCTTTAAATGCGTCAAAAAAATCAAGATTAACTATTCTTTCAGGGCTGTATTTAAAGATGCAAAGATCCCTGAGAACCGTATTAATGATGGTCATGGCTTCTAAAACACTGTCGGGATCCATACTTAATTTTTGTGCGAGCATAAGTCCCCTGTGAATTGTGGATTCATTTTGGGAGGTAACAAGGCCAATGATTTCTTCAATAATCCAGGTGCGCTGTTTTTGCCAGTCTCTTCCGGTTATTTCCTTTCCATCCGCGTCCAGGTTCAAAAACATAAGGGTTTTTTTCAGGTCTGACCCTGCTGTCTGGGAGAAAATGTAGGCTTTTTTCGGGTCAATCCCATACTGGTGGACGAGTGTCTCCTGGATTTCATGGCAGGAAGGGGGACAGAATCGAAATTGTCGGCATCTTGAAAGAATGGTGGGTAAAAGAGGGGGGGTATGGGTTGCCGTCAGGATAAAAAAAGTATTTTCCGGTGGTTCTTCCAACATTTTGAGCAATGCGTTTTGGGCCTGAACATTCATTTTGTCTGCATCTTGGATCAGGACCATGCGCTTTCGTGTTTCATTTGGCTTTGCAGTCAATAACAGCCCGATTTCCCGGATTTGGGAAATTGAGATTGCTTTTTTCTTTTCGGACAGGGAAACCTGGAGGATGTCCGGGTGCATGCCTGCATTTATCTTTTTGCAGGGCAGGCAATTGTTGCAGGGTCTCTTGGTATCAGCTATACAATTACAGGTTTTTGCAAATTCAAATGCCTTTTTAATTTTTCCAGTATTTTTTTTTCCGGAGAAGAGAAGGGCATTGGGAATTTTGTCTGCCTGAATGATATACGCTAATTCAGAACCTATCTGGGAGATATCGGTTTTTTGATCAAACGCCGACATCACTTGATCAATGAACATCGGTTAGTAATCTACCCGCTCCTTCAACTCTTTCCCGCACTTGAAAAAGGGCAGTCGTTTGGGAGGGATTTGTACCTTTTGTCCGGTTTTGGGATTCCTACCGGTATAGCTTTTGTATTCCTTGATATGAAAGCTGCACAAGCCTCTTATCTCAACCCTCTCCCCTTTGACAAACGCGTCTGCCAGGGAATCAAAAAAAAGTTTAATCACTTCTGCGGCTTCAGCCTTGGTCAGGTTCGCCCTTTCCTTTAACGTGGAAATCAATTCAAGTTTATTCATAGATCCTCAATATACAATTAAAAAGCACGGTTCATTTTGTCTAATTTTTATTGAATATTTAATAAAAAGTCAAGGGGTTATGATAGGAAGTCGGGAATTTTTTCAACATTTTCTCCATCCATCTCCACACCGGCAAATTGACCGAGAAGATCAATTTTAAGGACGACACGTCCCTTTCCCTTGTGCCGGGCAAACTCTCCCTTAACGCCTGCCATGGGACCCTCTAAAATCATCACAGGATCCCCTTTTTGAAGTAACATTGAGCTTCCTGTAATGAGATCCACATTGGCAGCGGTCATAAGCTGTAAGGATTTTATCTGGGAATCGGGAATGGGCAGCGGTCCCTGGGTATTTCCCAATAGTCTGACAGCACCTAGTGTCTTAAGGATATTGAGCTGGGCCGATGGCTCTATGGTGGATCTGACAAACAAATAACCAGGGAATAACGGGACTTCAATCATTAGTTTCCGGTCTTTTCTTTTGCTTTTTTTTCTTGTTCTGGGTAAAAAAGCATCTATTTTTTTCCCGGTAATACTATCGTAGACGGTCTGCTCAAAATTGCTTCGGGTCAAAAGGGCAAACCAGTTTAAGCATTTATTCATTGGGTACCAAATCCTCCAATTCCGTTAAGGGTAATCATAAAGGAGATACTGGTGTCTGCAGAGGTATCTTTAAATTGCACACCTATTCCCCAGCAGGCTCGTTTAATGGTGAACCCCACAATGCTTTCAACGTTTTCGTTTGTTTTTAAATTGGTTTCATAGGAGCAATAGGCGGCCAGGGAATCGGTAAGCGTCACATTGAGCCGGGTGTACCAGGTTTCCAGAGATTCATCGGCAGACGTTTCCAGAGAATCTTCGGTATACTGGTAGCTGGTGCGGAGAGAATCTCCC
>CAYWNB010000247.1:0-4542 GCA_964459195.1 uncultured Desulfobacula sp. | reverse complement strand
GACGTGGGCATGCGGTTGAACAGATACCCCATGGCACCCACGATTAGAACAAACAAGAACAAATAACGTAATTTTTTGGCCAGAATATTGCCTACTATTTTGACATACCGGTTTCTGATGGAAAAAAAGAAACGATCAAACCATCGAAAAAAGGGGCGTAGAAAAAAAATGGCATTATCTGAGGATTCATGACCCTTGGGCACTGGTTTGAGAAGTGAGGTGCAGAGAACCGGGGTCAAAATCAGCGCTACGACAACCGAAAGCAGCATGGAAGCGATGACAGTCACGGAAAACTGGCGGTAGATAACGCCGGTGGAACCGGGAAAGAATGCCATGGGAGCGAATACGGCAGAAAGCACCAGGCCAATACCGATCAAAGCACTGGTGATCTCACCCATGGACTTGGCTGTGGCTTCCTTGGGAGAAAGTCCTTCTTCAGTCATGATCCGTTCGACATTCTCCACTACGACAATGGCATCATCCACCAAAAGCCCGATAGCAAGGACCATGGCAAACATGGTCAGCATATTGATGGAAAATCCGAAAAAGCCTAAAACACCAAAGGTTCCCAAAAGTACTACGGGTACTGCAATGGTGGGAATCAGGGTGGCCCGAAACGTTCCCATAAAAAGATACATGATCACAAAAACCAGCAGAACCGCCTCAACAAGTGTTTTGACAACCTCCTCAATGGCTACCCGGGTAAACGGGGTAGTGTCATAGGGATAAATGATTTTCATGCCCGGAGGAAAATACCGGCTCATTTCTTCCAGTTTTTTCTTAACGGCATTGGCGGTATCCAGGGCGTTGGCACCGGCCGCCTGGCGGATACCCATGGCAGCAGAGGCTTTCCCATTGTATTCAGCTGTAACATCATACCGTTCAGCCCCCAATTCCGTTCGTCCAATGTTTTTGATTCGGATCACCGATCCGTCTGGATTGATGCGGATAGGAATGTCGGCAAATTCTTCCGGAGTCTGCAGCAGGTGCTGGACAATAATGGCGGCATTCAGGCGCTGACCTTGTATAGCTGGTATCCCTCCGAACTGGCCGGCAGAGACTTCCACGTTATAGGTCCGAAGTGCCATGATGACATCTTCCATGGTCAGGTTATAGCTGATAAGCTTGTCCGGGTTGGCCCAGACCCTCATGGCATACTGGGAACCGAAATTTTCAACTTCACCCACACCGGGTACACGGGACAGGATTTTTTCCAGATTGGATTGGGCATAATCCCGTAAGTCTTCACCGGTCATGCTGCCGTCTTCTGAGATCAGACCCACGATGATCAAAAAATTTCGGGTTGATTTGCTGACCTTGACCCCCTGGCGCTGCACCACATCAGGAAGGCTGGCCATGGCCAGCTGAAGCTTGTTCTGGACCTTGGACCAGGCCAGGTCGGGATCGGTTCCCGGGGCAAAAGTCAACTCGACCCGGGCAGAGCCGGAAGAAGAGCTGGTGCTGGAGAGGTAGAGCATGCCATCCAGGCCGGTCATTTTTTGTTCGATGATCTGGGTCACCGTATTTTCAACAGTTTCCCCTGAAGCACCAGGGAAAAATGCTTCAATGGCGATGGAAGGCGGTGCAATAGGGGGGTACTGGGATATGGGTAAATTGTAGATTGCCAGTATGCCAGCCGCCATGATAACGATAGCGATGACCCAGGCAAAAACCGGGCGGTCTAAAAAGAATTTTGACAGCATCAGTCACCCCCGTCTTTACGCATTTTTGAGGAAGCATCCTGATTCGTCATGGGTTCCTGTCCGGTTTTCGTTTCTTTAAAGGGGGTAGCCTTCACCAACGTGCCTGGCCGCAACATCAGCAGCCCCTCGACAATCAACTGATCGCCGGGAGCAAGACCTGCCGAGACCAGCCATTTGTCGCCCATGGCCCGCTCAAGGGTGAGCGGGCGAAATGCGGTCTTATTTTTCGCATCCACGATCAGTGCAAAGGGATTTCCCTTGTGATCCCGGGATACCCCCTGCTGGGGAACTAGTATGGCCTGTTCATTAACCCCTTCTTTAATAATGGTCCGGACAAACATGCCGGGTAAAAGAAGGCCATCAGGATTAGGGAAAACAAGTCGCATAATAACAGACCCGGTTGTTGGGTCCACGGTGACATCACTGAACTGCAGCGTTCCTTCTATAGGATAGGCCATCTCGTCTTCCAGAATAAGGCTTACCGTATTCGGGTTGTTTTCATCAAGCGTAAGGCGGCCGTCTGTAAGAAGGTGTCTCAATCGGAGCAATTCAGTGGTGGATTGGGGCACATCCACATAAATTGGGTCCAGTTGTTGAATACTTGCCAGGGGAACGGGTTGATACGCGGTCACAATGCCACCTTCTGTTATGTTGGATCTGCCGATACGGCCGTCAATGGGAGCGATAACACGACAATATCCCAAATTAATTCTGGCGATTTTAACAGCAGCTTCAGCTTGATGGATGGTTGCCTTGGCTACAGCAACTGCTTCCCGGCTACCATCCATCTGGGCTTCGGCTGCCCTAAGCGAGGCATCAGCCACTTCAGCCGCGGTCACGACTTGATCACGTTCACTCTCGGAGACAGCATTAGCTGTAATCAGTTTTTCAAACCTCTTTCGGGTCAACACCGCGAGTGCCAGGGTAGCCTTTTGTCTTGTAACGGCAGCCATGCTTGTGTTTAATGCAGCCCTTGATAGATCGGCTGATTTTTGCATAGCAGCAAGGTTAGCCAGGGCATTGTCAAGTACAGCTTGAAAGAGAGCGGGGTCAATCTGATAAAGTATCTGACCGGTCTTAACGTCCGAGCCTTCCGTAAATAATTTTTTTTGAATGAGACCATTCACCTGGGGACGGATTTGCGCAATTTTGTAAACGGATGTCCGGCCAGACAGTTCGGTTTCCAACTCTGTTTTTTGAGTGGTTATGGTTATGGTGGAAACCACCGGGACAGGGCGATGCTGTTGAGCCTGTTGCGGGTTGTCTTTCGGCCCTCGATCGCATCCTGTCGTTAAAAGGCTTAATAGAAAAATAATAAAAAGGGGTATTAATTTTGATGCCGGATTATTTTTCTGCATGTAGGATCTCCAAAATAGGATTAATAATAAATATTATTCAATTAACAGGGCCATCATCGGGATTATGGGATGATAAGCCCCTTCGTGAGAATATCCAGTATTTGATTTGGATCCTCTGGATAGGGATGTTGTTCAGGCGTCTCCAGCCAGAGGAAAAGGAATGCATTGGTAATACTCTCAAGGCAGACAGCCAGATGGTATGGATCGGAAATTTTTTTGAATAGCTTTTTTTGAATGCCGCTCTCAAAGACCTGGGCAAGCTTTTTTAAAAAAATATTATATTGTTCGCGAATCTCTGAATCAAGGCCTGCCATAATATTGAAGCTCGCTCCCCGGGTTTCGGCAAAATAAAGGCGAATCATAGAGCTATTGGAGCTGAATACCCGGCCCTTAGCTTTGATGTATGCCTGTAGCTTTTCAACCTCGTTATTGTCCTCTTCTATAGCCTTCATAAGGGATACATGGAAGCGGTCAGCCTGTTCTAAAACAAGGGTTTTATAAAGGTCCTCCTTGTTTTTGAAAAATTTATAAAGGGTCCCGATGGCAAACTCAGATTTTACTGCAATATCGAGCATGGACACGTTGTGGTAACCTTTTTCTGAAAAAAGATCGAGAGCTCCGGTCAGCATATCCTGACGCTGCTTGAGTTTTTCTTTTTCCCGGCGGGAAAGTTTTTTTTCCTGCATTATTTATCCCCCGGTTAAAATCAATGTTCTTGACCACACTATGGACATGACGTCATCATATACATAGTGACGTAATATTCATATTATAGAAGCAATCGTAACATTGTCAATCTGTAATAAGTTGCTACATTCATATTTGCTCAAATATAGGCCTTGATTGTGATAGATCTGTCCCTATTAACAGCCCAGCGGCCCCGGATATTGCGATTTCATCCCTTCCTAAATTTGCCCGTGTGCCAACTTCCCGGGCGGCTGCCTTCGTCTCACACGACCAATGATATCATTAAACACGAGTAGGGTTTTCCTAATTTGTAAATTATATTGCCTTTTAATATTGTTAGTTATAACGTGATTTTTGAAATAATTATAAGTACCATTTAAATGGTTGAATATTGGGATGATCAGAAAACAAAAATGAATAGCTAAACTAAAAAATTTAAAAAAAAGAGAATTAAAATGTCTTATTCACCTAAATTAAGTTCAGGGTTTACATTTTCGAAAAACCGAAGCTCTTTCATATCCCCCCAATCTGGAATGTGTTCGTTTTGTACTCAAGATTGTACAGGGACCTGTGAGATTGCGCAGGCAGCTGTGCTGGGCGCACAAACCGTGTATCCAACAACAACTGGCACCAATCAAATCGCTTCGGAAAAAGATTACCCCATTGATTTTTCCCATTTTAACATCAACGGACGGGTGTTCGGCGCCCTGGGAGTCAAAGAAACCCAGGATGAAGCAAATATTTTTAATGTAAACCTGGAGAGGACTTACGGGACAATTAATCCGGTTAAAATT
>CAYWNB010000246.1:0-4590 GCA_964459195.1 uncultured Desulfobacula sp. | reverse complement strand
TTGAAAATTTCAAAAGACCGGAAACAAGATCAGAACATCTCTGGGTTTCAGATTCAATGATTGAAAGATAAGATTTAAACTTTTTGGCCCGATTTTGTATCTGATCAACGGTTTTAGTAAACGAAACATCCTCCCCTTTTTCAAGGACACGGATCATCAGTTTAATATAGTTCAAGATCCCGGACAAGGGATTATTAATCTCGTGAACCATGCTAGCCGCAAGTCGTCCCAAAGATATCATTTTTTCACGGTGAAGCAATTTTGCTTGAACCGTCACTTCCTTTTCCAAAGTTCTCAGCGTTCTTAAATCACTGATAAAAAATACCATATGATTTTGCACCCTGTCCTCGGAAAGAACAAATCCTGAAATCTGGACCGGAATCTCTTTTTTTCCCATTGAAAGCAGGGTGGTTTCGTAAACAAACAAACGGTTTTGACCACCGAAATCGCTACCAAACAAATCCTTCTTAAATTGTAAAAATCGGTCAGGGCTAAAAAAATCATCCACTTTCATTTGTTTCAATACCAAGGCTTTGGGATACCCCAAAAGTATTTCCATACTTTTGTTGTAAGTTACAATGATATCGTTTTCGTCACACCCGAGGATGCCATCCATTGAATTTTCGATGAGGCTGCTTTGAAAATTTACATTTTTTACCAGCTCGGAGCTGGTTTTAAGATTTTCATTCTCAAGAAGAGCGGTGTAATCAGACAATTGTTTTTTATCAGTATAGCGTTGCATGGCACGGCGCAATGCCATGTGAAGCGCGTCATCATCAATGGGTTTTGAAATAAAATCAGAGGCATCGTACTGCAGGGCTTTGACCGCATGTTTAATATCTGCAAACCCTGTGGTAACGATGACTTCTGTTGCGGGTTTGATCTTTTTGATTTTTTCAAGAACATCAAGGCCACTCATGCCGGGCATTTTAATATCAGTGATGACGATCTGGGGGGAGTGGCTTTTGGCAAGTAAGATACCCGTTTGCCCGTCCGGGGCACAGATAACCGAATATCCGGCATCTTTAAGGGTGATTGCCATGACTTCCAGAATATCCGAATCATCATCTATCAAAAGTATCTTCCAGGTTACAGGCACAGGCCGAAGAACCTCCTTTCTTTATTGCTTATCGTCAATAAAAACAAGTAGAAGAGCAAAAGAACAACTGAATCATGCAATATTTTCGTCCAATAATCAATAAATAGCTATAAAAAAATGCTCCGACAAAAAGCAACAGATGGCAAATTTGTCGGGATGGTTTTTCGGGGTAATGTTAAGACTGTCTTCCTCCCATGCCGCGTCCGCCGCCACCGCCCATGCCGCGTCCGCCGCCACCGCCCATGCCGCGTCCACCGCCACCGCCCATGCCGCGTCCACCGCCTCCACCCATGCCGCGTCCGCCGCCACCACCCATGCCGCCTGCCTGGCCTTGTGGGGCAGTGTTGCCAGCGACATCGGACAGGCCTGCTTTATCACCAACCGTCGCATCAACAGACGCAACCAATTCACCCTTTTTAAACGTTTCTACCACATCCTTGATTGCCCCTGCCTGGCCGGTAAAGGCCTTAATTGAATTTTCACTAAAAACCTTCATGGCATTTGGACCGCAATTACCTGTCAAAACTGCCGTCGCTCCTTTAGAGTGGATAAAACCTGCAGCCTGGATACCGGCACCCCCTCCAAGGGATTTAAATTCATTTTCAAACACCTCCATGCCCATATCATCTGTCTGAATAATCATAAAATAAGCGCATCTGCCAAATCGCGGGTCTATTTGGGAAGACAGATCTTTGCCTGTTGAACTGATACATATTTTCATCCTAATTCTCCATTATTAAATATTTTATTCTTGATCCAATGGTTTTACTTTGAATTCACCATTTTTTTAATTAAGCTTTAATTAAACTTAATCTCGCAAGGACCATGCCAACTTTCAGCTTTATTTTTAATAAAAGAATTAAGACTATAATTATAGATATTTATAAGAATCTCGCAAAAAATAAATTTTCCACTGAGATTATAAAACAGCAAAACTGCCACCCTATGGAGACTTAAAATTGCAGTAGCAATAGATCAGGCCCCCTATATTTTTTCCACAAATTTTCACAGGGCCATGCGCACTTAAAATTTTTTTTGTTTTCTTATTTTTCAGAATAATCTGAAAGGGCAAGATAGAAACTGCCTAGGGAAAGTTCAGCACAATGGTAGTGGTCTTCGGGCAGCGTTTGTAAAAAGTTTATCACATGGTCGGGTAATATATTCCAGGCCTTTTCAATTGTGTTTCCGCCTGCCAGGTGCACGATGGTATTGCAACAGGCATTGGTGTTCATACAGCCCTGGACCCTAAATGAAATCTGATCTAAAATACCCTTATTCACCATAATAAAAAACTCAGCCGTATCCCCGCATTCGCCTGTTCTTTTGCCATAGCCATCCGGGTGGTGAATAATTTCACCATTGCTGGTATCAAAAGCCATTTCAAGATATTGCAGGGAATGGGTATTCCAAAAATCTGTATCATTCATTTTACCCCTCCTTTTCCACAAGGCAATCAGCAAAAAATACGCCAGTCACCTGCTAAATAATAAAAATTATTTTAATTCAGCATGTTAAAAAACACAACGAAAAAATTCTTTTTTGAGTCACGCCTAATGTACCAATCACGCAACAGGTCAAAACGCAAACATGCGACCAAAATACCATAAAAAATATTTTCTTCGGTTTTTGGGAGATCTTAAGAGCGGTTAGGTGCTGTTCTCCGATTTTGGCGTGTCAGCTAATTTAGCTTTTTTTTTAAAAACTCCTTTTATCAATTCAATCATTTTTTTAATCCCCTGCCAGATTTTCGGCAAAAACCACAGGGTAAAACAGATAAAAAACATCAAAAAAACAAGAAAAAGGACAGGGTGGTACAGGGCCGCCCAAAGGCCTGATATAACTGCAACATCTTCGAGAATCGAAGCGGTCCAATTGCTTACCGGTTCCGGTGAAGCATTTATCAACAAACGGCTTCCCGCTTTGGTCACATGGCTGCCGGCGGCAAGCCCTCCGCCAAGGATGGCGGCTGCTATGGCAACAGCCGGGTTTACATCACCAACAGCCCCGGCTGCCAGAAGAACACCGGCAGGGATACGGACAAAGGTATGAATCGTATCCCAGCCAGTATCCACACCCGGCACTTTATCGGCAAAGAATTCAACCATATACATGAGACCTGCCGCCCCTATTACCAAAGGGTTCATCAGGATTTCAAGACCCTGGGGCAAAACAATATTTTCTGTTACACCCAAAAGTCCGAGAACCAGTATAGCGGCATAAAGATTAATGCCGCTGGCCCAGGCTGCACCTAATGTTAAAGAAATCGTCTTGACAATCGAGTCAAAGTGCTCCAAATATGTATCCTTATCTTGTTTTCTTTATTTTCTGGATCTTTTAAACTATCCTTGTCGAATGGGGACAATAATAATCTCAACCCGGCGGTTCATTGCATGGTCTGAAGATATGGGGCGCGATTCTCCGTATCCAACCGTCTCCATTCTTTCGGATGCCACCCCATTTTTTATTAAGGCATCTCGTACAGAATCAGCTCTTTTTACTGAAAGCGTTTGGTTATATTCTGCCGTCCCTGTGATATCTGTGTGACCGCCGATCTCTATTGTTGTCTGGGGATACTTATTTAAAACCTGGGCCACCCGTTCAAGCTCAGCATATCCGCCGGGTTTAAGGGCGGTCGAATTCAGATCAAAAAATGCTTCACCTTTGAAGGTGGCTCTTAAAACATCCTGCTCCCTTCTTATACTGGCCGCCTCTGAAGCTACCACGGCATTCCTCAATTCCTGCTCCTGCAAATCCATGTAGCGGCCAATCTGGTTGCCAGCGACACCGCCAAGGGCGGCCCCTATCCCTGCACCAATGAGGGTGGCTTGTGTATTCCTGCCAATGGCTTGGCCCAGTACGGCGCCAACCCCGGCCCCGACCCCGGCCCCCACGGCAGTCCCTTTTTCCTGCTGAGTCTGCATGGTGGCGCAGGAAAAAAACCCCACGAACGATAACAGGCACAAGACTAAACTGACACTCTTTTTCATTTAAGCTCTCTCCTTTTATTCTTTAAAAAAACACTTTCTCATCTGTATTTACTCTATTTTTGATCTATCAAATTACAACACCATAAATTCAAAAAAAATCATTTTTTTATCTAACAGTTTCATTTTTTCACCCAGCCCCTTGCAAATAAAAAACAAGATTGAATTTCCAGGCTCATACGATTATGATACAATTTCTTTTTAAACCTGTAAATAAATTGATTCAGGTCAATTCAATTGTCAATTTTTTAATATAAAATCCAAAACAGATAAACGAACGAACCCAATCCAAGGAGACATTAAAATGACAGATAAAAAAGAATTGATTAAAAACATACCCTTTGCCCAGGCAGTCAATATCAATGAACTGGTGGATTATGAAGAAGGGCGGGTTGTCAGCCGGACCCTTTCCAGCAAATCCCATGTTAATATCACCCTGTTTGCCTTTGACAAGGGAGAAGAAATTTCCGCCCACACCTCCCCCGGGGATGCCATGGTCCAGGTGCT
>CAYWNB010000245.1:0-4603 GCA_964459195.1 uncultured Desulfobacula sp. | reverse complement strand
CATTGGTGATGAGCATATTAAGCCGGTCTTTGAGAATATTGGTTTCATCCTGGGTAATTTTCAATTCCATCTGGGGGTGACGTTGGCGCTCACTTTCCACAAATGATTTTACCTTCTGGGCCACCCGGATGGCATCCTGGGTTTTTGATTTTTCAATCCTCAAAAGAGCGCTTTGCCTGTCATGGGTCATGATTTTATCTTCATCATGTTCAAAAAGATCCTGGATGTCGGCAATGTCTCCCAAACGTATCACCCCACCGCTTTCTGTGGCCAGAATGACCAAGTTTTCAAGGGCCTGGGGGGTGCGGCGCTGGTCCACAAAACGAAGCAGTATATCCTGTTCACGGGTTTCCAGGATACCCAGGGGAATGTCCCTGCTCTGGGCGGCAATACGTCCGGCCACCTGGGCGGCACTGAGGTTCAGGCGACGCAGGGCCCCTTCATCCAGGGATACCCGAAGCTGGTGATCGGAGAATCCTTCTATTTTGACTAGGGAGATACCGGCTTCCTTTAACCGGTCCTTTAAATCTTGGGCATAGGCCTTGAGATCGGTTGTGGCCATGGGGCCTGTGACCAACAATGACAGGACCGGATCGGTCCGGCCCAATTGTGTTATGACGGGATTCTCCACCTGGGCGGGAAAATCATCAATGGCATCAATTCCGGTTTCAATTTCACGTAGAAAGGTCTGAATATACCCGTCTTCGGCCATTTCGACAACAATTGATGCATTCCCTTCCCGGGCATCCAGCCTTATTTCTTCCACAAAACTGATTCCGTCCAGGGCGTCTTCAATTCTTTGGCCGACAACCTCTTCCACCTCCTGGGCCGTGGCCCCGGGATAGAGAATGCGAATCTCAACTTCGCTGGGGGCAAAATCGGGCTGGGTTTCCCTGAGTATATGGGGGATGGACAGGGCGCCTGTAACCAAAAATGCGATCATCAGGAGATTGGCAGCCGTAGGGTGCCGGGCGAAAAAGCGAATCATTGTTCCATCCCCTCTGCCTGACTGCTGGCTCTTAGGCGCTGTTCCAGAGGCTCATCGGTTACCGGTGAGACTTTCATGCCGGTGATGGCCGGGGCCGGATCAGAAACAACAAGACGCTCCCCTTCCAAGAGACCGGACTTGACGATGACAAATTCAGATTGGATAAAATTTACCTGAATCTGTTTTTTCTCAAGCCGATTCTCCGAATCCACAACAAAAACATGAGTGTTGTGGAGTGCAGATCTGGGAATGACCAAGCATCCCCGGCGTACCGGTCCTTTAAGTTCCACCCGGCAGAACATGCCCTGGGTTATGGGGGGACGAATACCGGGCACTGCTCGTTCGTAAGGGCGGTCAATTGCAACCACCACTCTGATTTCCCGGGTTTGATGGTCCAGGGTTTCCCGCCATCTGTCGATCCTTGCATCCCATTGTGCTGACCAGTCACCGCTCTGGAGACTGACCCGGACAGACATATTCTGAAACAGGTTTTTAAATGTGTCCGAATTCACACCCGGCTGTAACAGCTTGCTTTTTTCTTCATCCAGGAGATTTCGAAAGGTATCTATTGGAAACCGGGCTTCAATTTCAGCGACCTGTGTGGAATGGGCCTTGAAAAGTAATTGACCGGAGCGCACAAACTGACCAGAATCCATGTTCACATCACCCAGTCGGCAATCCATGGGCGCTTTAATGGCAGTTTTGTTAAGATCGATCCCGGCCTGTTTGAGATTGGCCTGTTGTACTGCTAAAATCGACTTTAAGGCCTTTCGCTTTGACGGGATCAGGGCCAGGCTGTTTTTCAACAACTGAACCGTCTGCTGTTGTTGAAGCAGGGTTCTTTGCTCCCTGTCCACCATGTCCCGGGAGGCGGCATTTTGTTTTAATAAATGGCGGGTCCGTTCAAAGGATTTTTGGGCCAGGGCCAGGGACGCTTCTTCAATAATGATTAGTTTCTCGGTATTCTCCTTGGTTCCAGCAAGTTCCTGAAGTTTGGCGCGGGTCTCTTCAATACCAGCCTCCAGACGGGCGATTGCCAGTTGGTATTCCCTTGGATCAATCTGAATCAATAGGGTTTCTCGCTGGATCATTTCTCCTGATTTCAGGCGCGGGTGTATGGATAAAACCGTTCCCTGGACCTGGGCAATTGCCTCCCATACCTTTGCCGGTTGGGCAACACCGAATCCAATGGCTCTGGGAACCAGCCCCACTGAAGGAACTTTGATGACCCGAAGGGAAGTGATGGACTCTTTTTCCATATCTTTTGATGGGCCGGGCCGATGTGTCATCAGATACCCCACCGCCAGAACAGCCGCGGCAACGGGCAGGAGGGTCAACATCCCCTTGATCAGTTTGCTTTTCTTCATGGTGATAGATCAATACTCCATATCAAAATGAATTAATGACTGAAATCCCTCTGAGTACAAAACATGATCATTCTCCTTTTTGGTTATAGTGTAATACTCCTCATCCTCGTTCAAAGCTGTTCCGCTTTCAAAAAAAAGATGTTGTTCTCGAGGTGAACATGCCTGTGCAGGTCATCTTCAAACTCTTTGAGTCGTCTATAAAAGATTTACTGCATTTTATGGACGTGTTGCAAAAAGCGGCATGAAATTGAAGTAATTTATAAAAAATTTTATGCAACGTTAGGGTTAACGATATAGTCGGAGAGAAAGGACAAGCTCCAGGCTGCGTAGTCCTGGCTCCGTTCGAGTGGTTCTTTCTTAACCGTCTCTATTTCCCGTTGTACTGATTTAAAATTGAAGTTTTTTGCCTGACAGGCTGTGGTGAGAAGCGTCTGACCACCACAGCAAAAATCTATTCCATATTTTTCGAAAATAGCTGCCGTCCGGTAATCTTGAGCAACTATTTCGCCGATCCTCTTCGAAGAGGGTTTCTTTTTTTCTGATGGTGTAAATTCTGTCATAATAATTCCTTTTGGGCAATTTTAAATTAGGTATACCCTTGTTCTTTATGTTTCTGTGCTATGGCGGCAGCCAAATTATCCAATTGGCTGAACACATCCCGGGTTGGGACACCTTTACAAAGGACGGGATCTATAACCTCTACCTTGAGGTTGGGAATCATTCCCGCAAGGACATCCACGGTCTTGCCACCCCATCCATAAGAGCCGACAACGGACAAAAATTTTGTGTTGGGCCGCAGGGCGTTTGCCAAAAATGCGGCATAGGCTGCATAGGGGTGGGGACCGGCCAGGATGGTGGGGGTTCCCACAACAATGGTGGCGGCATCCACCAGGGCCATGGCCAGTTTGCCGATATCGGTCACGGCCAGGTTAAACTGCTCGACCCGGACACCCTTGTCCACCAGAGCGGCCACAAGATGCTCGACCATGAGTTCTGTGCTTTTGTGCATGGACACATAGGGCAGAACAACGGTGTTTTTTGGGGCGCCTTCCACCCATTTGTTATAGGCATCCATAATAAAAGCCGATTCAGGAAAAATCTGCCCGTGGCCGGGAGCAATCATTTCAATATCAAAGGGGGCAAGCTTTTTCATATTTTTTTTGATGATGCTCCTGAAGGGCATCATGATTTCGGCAAAATAACGCTTGGCCGCCTCATAGACCCGCCCCTTGTCTGTAACGAAAAGGTCGCTTGAGGCAATGTGGGAGCCGAAAAAATCACAACTGAACAAGATTTTGTCTTCTTCAAGATAGGTCACCATGGTTTCCGGCCAGTGAACCCAGGGGGTATATATAAATTTTAAAGTTTTGTCACCAAGGCTTAAGATCTCCCCATCTTCTACGGATATGAAAAAGTCCTCTGGAATGCTCAAATGGTCCATGAGCAGTCCCTTGGCCTTGGGGGTGGATATAAGTTTTGCTTCGGGATATTTTTCAAGAACCTGCATAATGGTTCCGGAATGATCCTGCTCTGCATGGCTGGAAATAATATAATCAATCTTTGGTATCCCCTCAAGCTGAGCCATGAATTCTTTTGCCATTGGCGGATCCACCGTGTCGATCAATGCCGTTTTTTCGCTGCCCTCAATGAGATAGGCATTATAGCTGGTCCCGTCGGGAAGGGGGATAAGGGCGTCAAATAACCGACTGTCCCAGTCCACTGAACCCAACCAGGAAATCTTTTCTTTAATTTTTCGTATTTTCATGATGCCTCCTTGTTTATGGTCATTGCTAAACACATCGTTGGATTAAACTATGCGACATTATATTTACTTTCCTTGATTCAGATCAAGGATTTTTATCTTTATAAAATAATATACTCATTCCAGAATTGGAGATAGCGTTAAGAAATTGTTAGTAACCTAAATAAAAGGGAGGGGTTTATGACATTATTAGACAGGTTTTTAAGCCGCAAGGGGCTCTATGCAGCCTTCTGGTTCATTGGAATCTTTATGGTAGCAATTCTTATTTACTATACTGCCAATCTGGTAAAAGAGGTGCCGCCTATTGCGAAGGCTGTGACTTCGCAAAGTGGCGAGGTGCTCTACACCTACGATGATGTTGTGCAGGGTAAGGGATATTTTCAGCAGTTTGACCTGATGGATTTTGGGACGATGCTGGGCATGGGTGCTTATATGGGGCCTGATTTTTCAACCGAATTTATGCATAAAAGAGCCGAGTTCCTTTAT
>CAYWNB010000244.1:0-4609 GCA_964459195.1 uncultured Desulfobacula sp. | reverse complement strand
AATCCTTGGTGAAAAATCGGTCAGCCTTGACCTGAATGAAACGCTCATCGCGCTTGGGATCAGCGCGACGACAAACCCCGCGGCCCAGCTTGCCATAGAGAAGCTGAAAGATCTCATGGATTGTGAGGTACACATGACCCACATTCCCACGCCGGGTGATGAGGCAGGTCTGAGGCGTATAGGGGTCAATCTTACAACCGACCCGAATTTTTCCACAAAGAATCTTTTCATTGTCTGATCACGAAGTCGGACCAGGCAGGTCAGAAGACTCCGTAACCCGCGTTCTTCCGCGGGTACGTGCAGGGGGCGGCAAAATTTATATTGTATAAAACATATTTGAAGAGTATAGAAAATTTAGTAGTTCGTTTTGCAAGCTTCATGTCATCTCGACCGAAGGGAGAGATCTTTGTGACATGCTTTTTATTCATGAAGATTTCTCGCTCTGCTCGAAATGACAGCATTGCAAAGTTATTTATGAAACGCTTTACTAATGATTATAATCTGCCAGGTGGCATAATCTGATTCCGATGGCTCGGCTTATCCAGCCGAGGTAATAGTGCATATATACATAATATAGCGCCAAAGGAGGTTTAGTTATGAGAAAGATCATGATTCTGTTGCTGGTTGGTTTATTTATGGTTCCTTCCGCGTACTCGGCAGATCAAGCCCTGCTTGAAAAAGCAAAGGCGGAGGGGAAAGTATCGTTTTACGCCAATATAACGGCCATCCAGCCCATCATGCAGAAATTCACAGGGGATAAGGGTGTTAAGGGAGAGTATACGAGAATTTCCACCTCGAAATTCCTTGCGACCGTCCTGACGGAATACCAGGCCGGAAAGCTTATTGCCGACGTGCTTCAGTCGCCCCTGCCGATCATGGAACTCCTGAAGGATAAAGGTGTCCTGACCGCGTACAAATCACCCGCGGCCGCCATCTATCCCGAATGGACAAAAAAGGACGATAAGATTCAGATCTTCGGTATTGAATATGTCGCTCTGATTTATAACAAGGAGCTTGTCAAGCCTGCAGATGTTCCCAGAAGGTACGAAGACCTGACAGACCCCAAATGGAAGGGAAAGATTGTTATGGCTAATCCTTCCGCCCATGCGACTACTATTTCCTGGCTTATCGGGCTGAAAGAGAATGTCTTCCCCTCTGAGAAGGCCTGGATGAAATTCGTCAAAGGCCTCGCGGCCAATGAGCCGATGTTTGTCAAATCTTTTGGACCCACCCCGGCGCCGGTGGAGAGCGGCGAGAAGCTGATCGCTATCTCGATGCCGAAATATATCATCACCAAGGCGCCTGCCCCTCTGGATTGGGCAAGAGTTGACCAGCCCCTGCTGGGGACTCCCCGCGGAATATCGGTCGCCTCTACCGCCAAGCACCCCAATGCCGCCAAGCTGTTCGTGGATTACTGGCTGTCCAAAGATGCCATGCAGATGCTGGCCGACAAGGTGGGCGAATACGTCCTCTGTCCGGGTGTCTATCCACCAATAGATGGCATCGATAAGGCAACAGTTCTGCCCATTCGGGTGCTGTCGAATGACGAAATCCGTCATTGGGGAGGCGAATTCAAGAAGATATTTGCTATGCCGTAAAGGCGTTCCTCTTTCATTCATTACAACGGCTTCGTAGTCCTGAGACCCGGCGCTCCCGGTCTCAGGACTTTTTCGGTAATTATCCATGGGAATCATCATCAAAAATCTGAACAAGAATTATTTCTCGGAAGGTAAAAGGATCAGAGCCCTGGCGGATGTTGATCTGACCATTCCGGCCAATCAAATTTTCACCCTTTTAGGCCCCAGCGGATGCGGGAAAACCACTCTGCTGCGGTCTATCGTCGGATTGGAGACACCGGACTCGGGAGAGATAGCGATCGGGGGGGAAACAGTCTGGTCGAAGGAAAAGGACATCTTCGTGCCTCCGGAAAAACGGGGGTTGAACATGGTGTTTCAAACCTATGCGATCTGGCCCCATATGAACGTGTTCGATAACGTGGCCTACCCTCTGCAAACCCGGAAGGAACCAAAAAAGGACATCATAAGAAAAGTCAAAAAGACTTTGCGATTTGTGCAGCTTGAAGGTTTCGAAAACCGTCCGGCGACGAAATTGAGCGGCGGCCAGCAACAGCGCGTCGCGCTGGCCCGGGCTCTGGTTGCGGAACCCAAGGTGATCCTGTTCGACGAACCTCTGAGCAATCTGGACGCCAAACTGAGAGAAGAAACGCGGAAAGAATTGAGAGATTTTCTGACCGAGCTGAAGATCACCGCCGTCTATGTGACCCACGACCGGGTCGAAGCCTTGGCACTGTCGGATTCCATCGCGGTGATGAAGGACGGCAACATCATGGAAATAGGAACCCCCAAAAAAATCTATTTCAACTCCGATCATCGATTCGTGGCGGATTTCATCGGTCGAGCCAACCTGATCGAAGGCAGGGTGAGGGCCGTTGAGGATTCTTACGCGATTATCGATTCCGGTATCGGCACCATAACCTGTCCCCAAAGCCCCGACACATCACCTGGAAATACGGTGTCGGTGTGTATTCGCCCCGAGTTTATCAAGGTGATGGAAAAAGATACCAGGGAGAGCCGCAACATATTTCGGGGAAAGGTGGACTCTCTGGTCTTTATCGGAGAGGTCTACGAGGGTGAGATCATCATTGCGGACGCTCGCCTGTTCACCAGGATTGAGCCAACCGCCATCGTCAAGGAAGGGGAAGAGATCACCCTTTTCTTAGACCCGGATCACTGTTTTGTGCTGACAAAATGAACAGGACGCTTAATCCAAGAGCAGCGCTGACGCCAAGCCTGATTATAATTGTCGGTTTTCTGACGGTATGCCCCGTCGTCATGCTTATCTTCGGGAGCTTTTCCGAGGGTCTCGGAGCCTTCGGCAGCTTCACTCTGGATAAGTACACGCAAGCCTACACCGATCCCGAATTTGCCGGCATCATTATCAATACGGTCATATTCACCATCGGGTCAGCCTTTGTCGCTACCAGTTTGGCCCTGTTTCTGGCCTACCTGAATACGCGAAGCAATATTCCGTTCAAATTCCTGTTCAGTATCATCTCTATCATTCCTATGATGATTCCCCATATCCTTTTCTCCGTCAGCTGGGTCCTTCTCCTGAACCCCTCCAATGGTATGATCAACCTGTTCCTGCAAGAGATCTTTTCCCTGGAGGGTTCTCCATTCAACATCTACACGCTTCAGGGAATGATTCTGGTGGAGGGGTTGCTGGATCTGCCCATCGCCTATCTGATCCTCGCTCCCGCGATGGCCTCCTTCGACGTTTCCTTTGAAGAATCTTCCAAGGTCTGCGGAGCATCGAACCTGCGAACGCTGATCAGGGTGACGCTGCCGGTTCTCAGGCCCGCTATCCTGGCCTCCTTCATACTGGTCATCGTCCGGAGTCTGGCGTCCTTCGCCGTTCCCTCCGTCATTGGCATGCCGGGACGGATATATGTGCTGGCGACTCATATCTACCGGATCATCGCGACCGGTTTTGCCGCGGATTACGGCATGGCGGCAGCGGTAGGCATGAGTGCCCTGATCGCGTCCATTACACTTATTTATCTTTATCGATACCTTACCTCGGAAAGCGAGAAATATGTGACGATCTCAAGCAGAGGATATAAACCTTCTGTGGTCGATCTTAAGAGTGCCAAATATCCCCTTTTCGGAATCGTCGGCATCCTTTCCTTTGTTTTGATCGTCCTGCCGGTACTGGTCCTGTTTTATATTTCCCTTGTTCCCTATACCATGGTGCCGAGCATGAAGGCCTTCTCCATGATGAGTTGGAGGCACTGGATAGAAGTGCTAAGCGACCCCATCTCCTTGCTTTCCTTGAAAAACAGCGTCTTCCTGGGCATAGTTGGAGCATCGCTGGGTGTGACCCTTTCTGTCTTTGTTGCCTACGTTATCGTTAAGATCCGCACCCGCGCATCAGGCTTGCTGGAATCTTTAAGCTTCCTTTCATTCTCCTTTCCCGGGATCGTTGTCGGTGTCGGCTTTATGTGGTTTTTTGTCAAAACGCCTCTGTATGCCACGATTTGGGCGCTATTGATCGGGTATATCGCCACATATCTTCCTTACGGGGTTCGACCGCTCACGAGTGCCTTTGTTCAAATCCACAGTCACCTGGAAGAATCGTCCAGGGTCTGTGGTGGCGGAACCCTCTATACACTGCGCCGTATCATCATACCACTGCTGATTCCAGGCGTCGTGTCGGGATGGATACTAATGGCCACCATGTTTGTCCGGGAATTGACACTCTCGGTTGTGCTCTCCAGACCCGGAACGGAAGTCCTGGCTGTGCAGATCTTCCGTTTTGCCGAAGATGGTTTGTGGGGGCAGCTCTCCGCCCTGGGGATTATGATGATTTTCATCTCCACAACTCTGGTGGTCATTGCTTCTTTGATCGGGGCAAGGCTGATGAAAGTGGAAACTGTTAGCCAATAGAGAGGCGTAAATCACAGAAACATCTGATTATAATCCCCACATTGAAAATTCTTATACTGAAGGGTTAAATATCGGGCATCTCGGCTGTTTTGTTGAAACCATGCCAGGCGATTCTGTAAGGAAGGCTGTTTGTTCGCTTTACG
>CAYWNB010000243.1:0-4626 GCA_964459195.1 uncultured Desulfobacula sp. | reverse complement strand
CTTTAAGGAAAACGCAGGCCTTACCCTGGAATTGACGAAGCTTGCCAGGGGGCTTCGTCCCTATATCATAGACCGGACCCTGACCAAGAGCTTATTGGAATTTAAAGGACTTAATAAAATTTAATTTGGAGGCAGCATGACAGATCCCCTTTTTAACCCCATCAAGATCAATACCCTGGAACTTTCCAACAGAATCTATTTGCCGGCCATGCACCTTGGCATGGCCCAGGAATTTGAAGTGACCGATCAGATTGTTAATTTTTATGCCCAGCGGGCAAAGGGGGGACCCGGCATGATTTGTGTGGGGTATGCCACCGTTGATGAATTGTCTGGCAATACCCAGAACATCGGGGCCCATGCGGATCGGTTTATTCCGGGATTGACGCGCCTGGCATCTGCCATAAAGGAAAATGGGTCCCTTGCAGCTGTCCAGATCAACCATGCCGGTCGTTATAATTTTTCATTTTTTCTTGACGGGAAACAGCCGGTGGCCCCTTCTGCCATTGCCTCTCGCATGACCAAGGAGACGCCCAAGGCCATGACCATTGAGGAAATTAAACAGACAATAGCCTCCTTTGCCGCCGCCGCCGCCCGGGTGCAAAAAGCGGGGTTTGATGCAGTGGAGGTGCTGAGCGGCACCGGCTATCTGATCTCTGAATTTTTGTCCCCCCTGACCAACCAGCGAAGTGATGAATATGGCGGCAGCCTGGAAAACAGGATGCGCTTTGGCCTTGAAATCGTGGCCGCCATTCGAGAGGCAGTGGGGCCGCTGTTCCCTTTGATTGTCCGCATGAACGGCAACGACTTCATGCCCGGAGGTAATCCCCGTGAAGAACTCATTGAGTATGCCAGGGCTTTGGCCAAAGGAGGCGTGGATGCCTTGTGCATAAATGTGGGCTGGCATGAGGCCCGGGTCCCCCAGATCGTGGCCCAGGTGCCCAGGGGGGCTTTTGCCTATCTTGCCCGGGGCATAAAAGAGGTGGTGGATATCCCGGTGATTGCCAGCCACAGGATCAATGATCCCAAAGAGGCCCGGGAGGTGATCCAGGAAGGGTATTGCGATATGGTGGCCATGGGCCGCAGTCTCATTGCCGATCCCATGCTGCCCCTAAAGGCCAGGCAGGGAAAGGAAGACCAGATTGTCCATTGTATTGCCTGTGCCCAGGGGTGTTTTGACAATCTGTTTAAACTCAAACACGTGGAATGCCTGTGTAATCCCCTGGCAGGGTATGAACAAGAAGAAAGTTTGCCTGTTGCCTCCTGTAAAAAAGTATTGGTGGTCGGGGGGGGCGCTGCCGGGATGACAGCGGCTCTGACGGCAGCGCGCAGGGGGCATTCGGTGACCCTGTATGAAAGCAGCCACTGTTTGGGAGGTCAGCTGCACCTGGCTGCGGCTCCTCCGGGAAGACAGGAGTTTGCCCAGTTTGCCCGGGATCTTGAGACTCAGATGAGAATTTTAAAAATCCCTGTGGTCCTGAATACCTTGGTGGACAAAGGTTTGATAGAGGCCATGGCACCCGATGTTGTTCTCCTTGCCACCGGGGCCAAGCCTTTGCTTCCCCCCATTTCCGGCCTGGAATTGCCCCATGTGGTAGATGCCTGGGATGTTTTGGAAAACAAGGTGGACACGGGCAGGCGGGTGGCCATCATCGGCGGCGGGGCCGTGGGGGTTGAAACCGCCCTGTTCCTGGCGGAAAAAGGCACCTTGTCGGCAGACATCTTGAAGTTTCTTTTTGTAAACAAGGCAGAGACGCCTGAAACCCTTTTTGAAATGGCGACAAAGGGGAGTAAACAGATCTGTGTGATTGAGATGATGGACCGGGTGGGAAAGGATATCGGTAAATCAACCAAATGGGGAATGATGCAGGATTTAGGCCGTTTCGGCGTCACAACCATTACCTCGGGAAGGGTGACAAAAATAATTGAAACCGGGATTGAATATGCTGAGACCACGGGCGGAGAAACCCCGGGAGCTTCCACGGGTGGGGCCACACGACAGATCGAAGTCGATACCGTGGTGGTGGCGGCGGGATCTGCCTCTCATAATCCCCTTGAAGCGATTGTAAAAAAACTGGGCCTGGCCTTCCAGGTGATCGGGGATGCCGGCAATGTGGGCACGGCCTTTGATGCAGTTCATGCGGGATATAGGGCTGCCCGAGATATTTAGCGTTTCTGATCTAAACGTTGGTTCAAGGTTTTGGGAGAAACTCAAGATTCTGGTCAAAAAAAGCCTCCACCCGGTCTATATAGGCCGGGAGGGAGGTTGCTTTTAGAATGTGTTTCAAGGGTTTTTTGCTCCCCTTAAAAGAGGGACCCAGATAATTCCAAAACCCTTTCATCCGGCCGGTCAAATGGGCAGGGCCGGAAAATATTTTGTCGTATTCGGCAAACAGATCGTCATGGAAGGCCTTTAAGCGGTCGATTCTGGGGGTGCTGCTTTTCGACGTTTCTTTTATCTCTTCGGCCAGAAAGGGATTGGACAGGATTCCCCTGCCGATCATGAACCGGTTGATATTGGGGAATCGGTCCCTCACTCGTTTAAAAGAAGCAAGATCAATTATATCTCCATTATAGGTAAAGGTGTGGCGACTGCTTTGGATGGCTTTTTCAAAGGCATCATGGTCGGAAGTGCCTTCGTACATCTGGATGCCGGTCCTGGGGTGGAGGATGATTCCTTCCAGCGAGTGTCGTTCAAACATGGCCAGCAAAGAATATATTTCATCCTTTGACCGTCGGCCCAGACGGATTTTAACGGAAAGGGATGCGGAAATGTTGGGGATGATCTGGCCAAGCAGTTCGTCAATTTTTGCCGGATAGGGGAGCAGACCGGACCCCCGGTGTTTTTTGGCAATTTTTGAATGGGGGCAGCCCAGGTTCCAATTGATCCGGTTGTGACCCATTTCATACAGGTGCCGGGCAAGGAAGATAAAGTCCGCTGACACATTGCCCAGGATCTGGGGGATGACAGGCATCAGCCGGTTATTTTCCGGGGCCACATCTTTTAACCGGGTCGGTTTGAGCCGCTGCTGGCCCATGGTGGAAATAAAGGGGGCCATTGCTTCGTCAATGCCAAAAAAATGTCTGGCCCAGACATTTCTAAAGGTGACATCGGTAAATCCCTGGAGGGGGGCCAGTATAATCACTATGTTGTTAGTATTCATGGGGTGTTTTTCAGCCTCTGGGGATCTTGAAAATTCTTAAAAAAATTAAAAAAACTTTGACAAGTATAAGAACGATAAATTATACAGTCAATATTTTTTGGTCCTAATTTTTTGGTTCTAATTTTTTGATTTTAGCTATACATAACATTAATGCGGATTGCAAGGAGTGTCTTAACGGTATGAAAGAGCTTTACAGAGAAGTGATCCAGATTAATCAGATGGATGACGATTCAAACAAGGAAGAACGGGCAAAAATATTTTTTAGAAGATTAAATGCCATGACACTTCCGCCGCAGTTTAACTGGGCCAAAGAAATTTTTGAAGACCTCCATGTAAAGGAAACACCGGATAAAACAGCCCTGATATGGAATGATCTCCATACCCTTGAGACCAAAACCTATTCCTATGGCCAAGTGCTGCAACGGGCAAATCAATTGATAAATTTTTTGGAGAGCAAGGGGATCGGCCACACAAATAATATGTACATGATGAGCCCGATTCTTCCGGAAATTTGGTTTGCAAGCCTTGCCTGTATCAAGGCCGGAATTGTGTCTGTTCCCACGGCCACCACCATGACATCCCGAGAACTTGAATTTCGGTTTGAAACCTATCAGCCGGATGTGGTCATGGCCGATGAGGCCTCAGCCGATTTGATTGACCGGGCAGCAGAGGAGACCGGGATCGCGCCCAAGGTCAAATTGGTCCTGGGGAAACGAGAGGGATGGATTTCCTTTGATGAGATTCAAAACCAATCCATTGAGGCAGCAGCAGCAGACACGGCCTCCGATGAAATCCTGTTTTGCTTTTTTACCTCGGGCACAACCGGACTTCCCAAGCGGGTGGGACATACGGCAGCTTCCTATCCCCTGGGGCATCTGTCCACCACCATCATGATCGGGGTCAAACCCGATGATATCCACCATAACTTGAGTGCACCCGGGTGGTCAAAATGGGCATGGTCCAGCTTTTTTGTCCCCTTTAACGTGGGGGCAACCGCCACCGGGTTCCGGTTTTCCGTATTGGATGGGGAGCAATACCTGGATGCCCTTTCCCGGAATCATGTTACGACCTTCTGCGGTCCGCCAACCGCCTGGCGCATGTTTGTGAACATGAACCTGGAGTCCTTTGACCTGTCAACCTTGAGACAGTCCATCAGTGCAGGAGAACCCTTAAATCCAGAGGTCATTACCCGGTGGAAAAAATATACGGGCACAGAAATCAGGGACTTTTACGGCCAGACCGAGTCCACGGCCATGATTGGCAATCCGCCCTGGATGACGGGCAAGATGCGTCCCGGTTCCTTTGGGAGACCTTCGTTCATGTATGATGTGGCCCTGGCCGACGATGAAGGCAATGAGATCACTGAACCGGATCAGGTGGGACACATCGTCGTCAAATTGGACAATTGGCGGCCCATTGGCCTTTTTTCAGAATACATTGGCAATCCGGAAAAAATGAGTTCTGT
>CAYWNB010000242.1:0-4640 GCA_964459195.1 uncultured Desulfobacula sp. | reverse complement strand
TATTTTTATGCATTAAAACCCGTGGCCCAGGGGTATAAATTTATTGTTCCAAGCCCCGTGCGCAGCGGGATTAATAATTTTTTCTTTAACCTTATGTTTCCCGTTAGATTTATCAACACTGTTTTTCAGGGAAAACTTGTTGCAGCCTCGGATGAAGTGGGTGTTTTTCTCGCCAATTCAACCGTGGGTATTATAGGATTTAACCAGTTTGCCCAAAAACATTTAAATTTGAAAACCGCTAACGAAGATCTGGGACAAACCCTTGGTTCCTATGCCATTGGGGATGGATTTTACCTGGTATTGCCACTTTTGGGTCCCTCCACCCTCCGGGATGCAATTGGAAGGGCAGGGGACTACTTTATTACCCCTGTCAATTATGTGGAACCCTGGGAGCTTGACTTGGGTGTAAACATAACCGATAAAATAAACAGAACCTCCTTTAGAATTGGTGATTACGAAGCGTTAAAGGAGGCTTCCCTGGATCCCTATGTGGCCTTGAGAAATGCCTATATTCAAAACCGCAGAAGCGAAATCGAACGATAAGAAACGCTAAAATAATGAACTTGTATTTTCGACGAAGGATTTAATATTCAATTGGCCAGGATGTGTATCAATATTGTTTATTGATCAAACAAGTCAGATCGCCGGTTTGGCAGAAAGTACCGCATCCTGTGAGATCTCACCCTGTCCAGAGCGCCAAGGTCAATATCGATAATGTGAATTTTTTCATCGGGATCAATAAATTTGGAAATGATGTTTCCGTCGGGGCCGATTACGAGAGCCAACCCGGGGAAAATGAGCCCACGGGTATTATCACCGGTCTGATTAACCGCTGCGATAAACACCCCGTTATCAAAAGCCCTGGCCGTTAAATGCCGCATCCATGACTTGTATTTTTCTTTTGGAGTGCCCCGGGGTGAGGCATGGGGGATAAAAATAATATCAGCCCCTTTAACAGCCATGGCAGTGGAAAGTTCAGGAAAGTGTGCATCGTAGCAAAGCTGAATGCCAAAATGAAGGGTCTCGTTCTTAAAAATCTGAATTTCATTTCCCGGCGAAAAATAAGTTTGTTCATTGGGAGCCATATGGATTTTTCGGTATTGCTCCATGGGGGTGCGGGGGGAAAAAACAAGGTGGGTGGCGTAAATTTCATTCTCTTTTGCCTCTGCCATTCCGATCAGGATAGATATATTAAATTCATCAGCAGCAGCGGATAAGATTTGTATCAGTTCGGCAGTCACGGGTTGTGCAATGGATCGAATCTTTGGACCTGCCATATACCCGGACAGGTTCATTTCAGGAAAGACAACCATATGGGCTTTTTGGTCGGCAGCATGGGAGACGGCCCTAAGGCTTGCAGACAGATTTGTTTCAAATGCGTCCGGGATACATCTTTGAACAACAAAGGCCAGCCGAAGCGGTTTCATACCTTGAAATTGGCAGAGATTTTAAATACCCGGGTGGCCGGCAGGTTCAATATGGTCTTTACCCCGGTTTTTACAGAGATTTCCTCAAGACTTTTTTTGATAATGTCTATGGAAGGGGCGATAAAGGTAAACCAGATATTAAAGGTATGATCCCGCCGGTAGTTATGGGTAACCCCTGAATAGGTGTTCACCGTCTGTGTAAACAGATCTATTTTGTTTTCTTCCACCATGGCTGCACAAAGGGTTGAATGGTAGCCAAGTCGGTCAGGACTGAAATTTCCCCCGATTCTTCTGATCAGCATCTCATCTTTCATGGTCTTGATCCGGTGGAGGAGCTCCTCTTCAGTGAGATCAAGTTTTTCTGCAATTTTTTTAAAGGGTCTTGGATCAATGGGGAAATCAAGCTGAATGCTGTTGAGAATCTTTTTATTGGTATCATCAAGTAAGGGCATCATCAACTCCTAGGGGCACCATTAACTCCCTGGTCCGTTAAAAATAAAGGCCCTGTTTAAAGAAACAGAGCCTTTATAAACTAAAAAAAAGTGTGGATAGGTATTAACTATACACATCCGGTCGGTTTAGGAAGACCGGCCATTTTACAAGCACCTTTACCAGGTCCTGAGGGGAATAATTCATAGATGTGTTTGAGTTTGAATTTGGTAAGTTTGGACAGAACACGAACCATGGGCGCAATACCATTTTTTTCGTAATAGTCTTGAAGAACTTTAATCAACTGCCAGTGTTCGTCATTCATTTCTTCAATTCCTTCCTGGCCTTTTACATAGTCTACCCACTCGGTACAATAAAGATTGTAATCAAGAAGAAATCCATCTTCATCTATTTCGAATGTTTTTCCGTTAAACTCCTGTGTTGCCATTTAAAAGTTCCTCCAGTAAAAAGTTATTTTTTCTATCATTTTAAGACATAACTGTCTTGGCTTCAATAGTCGCATCGATAATTGAAAACTTAACATATCTCAGCATCCAATACTTGTCAACAAAGAATAAGACAATTTTAAAAAAATTGCCCTTTGAAAATCAACCGGTTTAATACTCTTTCGGGGTCTGGTTAATCTGCTCAAGAGTAAAGACCGGCCCGTCTTTACATACCAGTTCTTTCCCAATATTGCACCGTCCGCACATCCCGATACCGCACTTCATTCTGTTTTCCAGGGACATGATAATCTGGTGGGGTTTATACCCTAACTGGGTCAGGGAGGGCTGGGTAAATTTAATCATAATGGGTGGACCGCAGATGATGGCATAGGTATCTTCATCGGCTTTGGGAGCGTTTTGCTCAACCACCTGGGGAACAAATCCCGTATGGTATTTCCAGTCAGGGTCATCGGTGCCGTCCACGGTGATGTGCATGTTGATATCATCGCGCTTTTCCCATTCAAACAACTCTTCCCGGTAAAGCAGCATTCCCGGGGATCTGGAACCGTATACCACATCGATATTTTTAAATTTCGACCGGTTGGCCGGATCCAGCATGTATACAATGGAAGATCTTAAAGTGGTAAAGGCAAATCCGCCACCAATGATGACAACGTTTTTGTTTTCAAGTTTGTCCCAGGGATACCAGTTGCCCAAGGGGCCTCGGATTCCCATGATGTCCCCGACCTTCATGTTGTGAAGATGGGAGGTCACCACGCCAGCTCTAAAAACGGTGAATTTTACAAATCCTTTTTCAACTGGGGATGAGGCGATGCCAATGGGAATTTCACCCACACCGGGAATGGATAATTCTGCAAATTGTCCGGCATGGTAAGCAAATTTTTCTTCATCCCCTTCATTGAGAAAAACAAATTTGAATGTTTTAAGGGATTTGTCTTCAGTTGCAATTTGGATGTCATCAATGCGAACTGGATACGGCATATAGGGGTTTTCCATGTCTTTGGCTCCTTTTGTTCGCTAATCTTTTTTCTCAAAAGTGTTCATGGTATGAGCAACCTGGCGGATGTCGATGTTAACCGGACAACTTTTCACGCACCGACCACATCCGACACACATGATTCCCTGGTCATATTTATCCAGAAAATATTTGAGTTTATGCATGAACCGCTGCCGAACTCTTTGAACCTTAGCGCCCCTTGGGTTGTGGCCCGTGGCATGACGGGTAAATAGAGGAGACATGCAGGTATCCCAGTTTCTAAATCGTGAACTTTGTTTTTGCTTGGCCTCATCCTGGATATCAAAGCACCAGCAGGTGGGGCAGACATAGGTACAGGTGCCGCAATTGATACAGGCGAATGCAATATCATCCCAAAAGGGGGCCTCATGGAGATCTAAGAGTGCTTTGTCCTTGAGCTTGTCTGTTTCCACATGAGAGGTAATATTTTTTTCTGCTTCTAATTGCAAAATATCAAACAAGGCCTGGCTTTCCTTATCATCTGCTGCTGCGTCAAACCCGCAGACCGCAGCATAGGCTTCTCCTTTGGGGGTGAGAACCTTTGCCAGATAGTGGTCGTCAAGATCTGCCATCAGGATATCCAGTCCTTCTTCACCAAAAGGGCCACTTCCCACTGAAGTCGAAAAATCAAAGGGCCCAGGGTGTGTGATGCCAAGACCCACCAAGGTGGTGGCCGCATAGGCATCGCACCAATAGGGATCCCGATACTCATCAGTATCAAAGTTCAATTTTACCAGAAGGATGGCTCGGGCATCATAGGGTCTGATCCCCAAAACCGCCCGGGGCGTATATTCATTTTCGGCCCGTTTCATGATATGGTGATCTTCAACCGATTCGTCAAGATTTGCGGTCAGAAGGGTTTCTGTCTGGGGGAACAGCACCGATTTTGCAGACATGACCGATTCATGGTAGTCCATCTCCGGTGCAAGATCTTTATCAAGTTCCTTTATCTTGCACCCATTCTCATCTTTAACCGGCCCAAAAAGCTGATAGGTCTTGCGGGATTTATCAATGCCTTTGGTCCAGTCCTTTTTATCAATCGTTATAAATTTCATTGTATGCCCTTTTTATTTACTTGATAAAATCATTGGGATCTTGTGGACTGTACGCATCCAGCGGAGGTCGTTTGGTAAGGTCAAGGCCGGCTTCCCAGCCAAACATTTCCAAAGTATCTTTATTCAGCTTTCGGGTAAAATCCCTGACATTGATCCCCATGGGGCAGGCTTCAACACAGGCGCCACAATCGGTACATCTTCCTGCGCAATGGAAGGCCCTTAAAAAGTGAAAGGTATCCACATCCGT
>CAYWNB010000241.1:0-4672 GCA_964459195.1 uncultured Desulfobacula sp. | reverse complement strand
GACTACCATGCATTTGAATACACTAAAAGAAAATTTGGACGAAGAGAAGAAAAAATATTTGTTTCCATGCATCAAAGACTTAGTAGTAAATGGTTTCAAGTTGGAACGACTCCCTGAGGGGAATTACCCTCCTTCACGTCAGGAGATAACTCAGTACATGGCATCTTGGTGTAAGTATATTGGGATGGATGCAGATAAATGTCTGGAATGGATGATTGACTATTGTACCAATGTACTATCTGTTTTATCCTCAAGTTCGAATTCCAGAATACGGCATAGTACGAAAAGTAATATCAAGTACATTTACAATTCTGAGATTAAATTCGAGTGCAAACGTGAGGGAAATCCTTTCAAGGCGCACTGTGATTCCACATGCCCAGTGTACAAAGAAATTGAGCATGTAATTAAGGAAAGAAGAAAGCCAGAGTTTGTTCAATCTTTTGAACCGGTAGTTGATTGGAAAATATGCAACGGATTGACAGCTTCTAAATTATCCATCAAAGATGTTTATAAGGAGCAATTTGAAAAAGCAATGACTGTTGTAAGAGATTGTTTAGATCAAGGAGTTCCCAAGAAGGGTATTGTAAGCCTTTTGAATGAACGTGATTTTAAAACAAGAACCGGAAGGAAGTGGTCATACACCACACTGGTAAATGAACTTCAAAGGTTTAGCAATAAACAAACAAAAATGTCACGAGTCCCAACGAAAGGGTGAACCGGACAGCAAGGGTCTGCTTCTTTTTAATGATTATCATGAGGCTTTGGAAGAAATTGAAAAATTAATGTTTGCTCAAAGAGATACTCCTGAAGGAGATAGGCTTGATGTATTCAGTAGCACCTGAGTTCAGTTATGTAATGCTTAACTATTGGTAGAACATCCACTGGCTTAATCTTGGTATCCATTGCTCGCATAATCTGGTCCTTTTTTTATTTTTGATAAAAACCAGATTAGTATTGACTATTTTTAAACAATTGTCTACTTTTTTGATTAATTTGTTTTTTCTTGCAAATTAATCAATTTCAAAAACTCTTTTTTGAATGTGCGGAATGTCCGTTAAAACAGCAGAAAAGCTGAAAATTATTTTTATAATAATCAAGGAGACCACCTTTGTTATTATCGAATTGCTTACGGCACTGGCTGATTTGCGTAGTGTGCCTTTTTTTCTTTAGTGGTCCTGTATTGGCAGGACAGACCATGGAAAACAAAAGCCAGTGCATTAACTGCCATACCAACTTGAAACAATTAATCAGACTCTGCTGGGAAGTTGAAAAAATAAAACCAACGGTTCAGGCCTCTGACCAGACAAGTGGTGAGGGATGAGGCGGCCCTCTGGCTCCGTTGGAGTTGTATCAAAAAATTTATGTGGAACCCTCTTTTTTAGAGAGCCCGCATGGTGAAATAGCCTGTGAAGAATGCCATAAAGGAGATCCAAAGGACAGTAACTGGCAGACAGCCCATGATAATGTTGTAAAGGATCCAACCTTTCTTTCTGCAGGCCAGGTCTGTGGAGATTGTCATTCTGAAATTGTTGAATCTGCCACAAAAAGTCTTCATTATACACTCAAACCCATGTTTGACACTGTTCTGGCAAGATCAGACAAAAAAAATCCCACTGTGCAGAAGGTGCTGAAAAAATCCATGGAAAAACATTGCAGTACATGCCATTCCAGCTGTGGTCAGTGTCATGTCAGCCGACCTGATTATGTGAAAGGAGGCTTTTTGGCCAAACACCACTTTAAAAAGACACCTCCCATGGATACCACTTGTGCTTCCTGCCACGGTGGAAGGGTTTATGGTGAATTTACAGGTGCAAATGAGGACTTTCCTGCTGATTTACATTATGAAGATGAGGAGATGAGCTGTATGGATTGCCATAAGGCAATTGAATTTCATGCTGACGGTACAAATGTCAAAAATCGTTATGCATTGCCGGAAAGGCCTGATTGCAGTCAGTGCCATGAGGATATTCTTTCCAAAAATTCTAAAAACAAAGCCCATGCCAGTCATGGACAGAAACTGGCCTGCCAGGTCTGTCACGCTCAGGCTGTTAAAAATTGTTTTTCATGCCATGTGGGGACTGATAAAAAAGGACTGCCCTATTTCAAGTGTGATCAGACAAAAACCGACTTTAAAATCGGTTTGAATCCATACAAGACCCTGGAACGTCCATATGAATACACTGTGCTCAGACATGCCCCTATTGTTAAGGATACATTCGGCTTTTATGCTGCCCATGCATTAACTGATTTTGATACTGTTCCAACCTGGAAGCCTGATACACCGCACAATATTCAACGGGAAACAAAACAGAACAAAACCTGTAATAATTGTCACAATAATCCAAAACTTTTTTTACAGGAAAAGGATTTGATCGAAAATGAAAAGATGGCCAATGAAAATGTAATTGTACCATTAAACAGGATACCAAAAAGGATAAAGGAATAAACTTTACAGCCGTACAATGAAAATCGGCTGATAATAAAATAAAGGAGACAAGGTATGAAAAAAGGTATTTTATCAATAATCGCTTTTTTATTTATGGTTTCGTCGGTTTATGCAGGCGGATACACCTACAAGTCAAACAAAGATCATCTGGGCGAAAATATAACCCCTGGAAAAGCGTATAAAATGGTTCAAAAAGATCCAGACCATACGTTTATAGTGGACTGCCGCACCCGGGCCGAATATCAATATGTAGGTCATATAGATAATGCTTATAATATTCCCTTACGGTTTTTGACCACTAAGGTCGGTAAAAAAGGCTATACAGAAGTCAGTAATTCAAATTTTGGTAAAGACCTTTTAAGCCGTTTTAATCCTAAAACAGATACGCTGATTGTTTTATGCCGCAGCGGCAACCGCAGCTGTACTGCCTGCAATGAAACCATCAAAGCCGGTTTTGATGAAAATAAGGTGTTCAACATGATGGGCGGTTTTGAAGGCGGAAAGAATAAAAATAAAGCCAGCATCTACAATGGCAAACGCTGGGCCGGTGGATGGAAACTGGAAGGGCTTCCATGGACCTATAAAATGGATAAAAAATTAATGTATCAACCGGACATCAAGGGATAGGTTATTTTAAGCAGAATATTATTCTATAAAGCATCCTGTCGATTATTAAAAAAAGGCAGGATGCTTTATTATTATGGATAAAAAGTATAAACAAAAGAGATAGGGGGATATGGTTTTACGATTATCTTGAGCTTTTGATACTTTTCCATATTTTTGGTTAAATTTACAAAAGAATTTTGATTTATGGACAGCAGAACAAGCCTCAACTGAATGGCAGAAAGTTAAACCTTTCCCTCAACATATATTGCACCCGGATTCAATAGTAATAAGCGAACCATTATAGATTATTTAAAAACAAGGCGGGAACTAAATTGATGCAAGAAAAGCAAAAAGCCAAAGGCATTATGATTCTGATTGAATTTAAAGATATGGTGGGTTTACAGAATTTTACTAATGAAATGGAAAAAAGAAATATTAATGGACTTTTAATGGTTACACCTGAATTTGTTAAGGATAATTGTGACAAAATAAAGGCGGTCCTTAAAAAAGGGGTGGAAATAGTCGGGACAAATGTTGAAGCGCCTTTTTGGGATATTTCTTATGAGGTTCAAAAGAAAAGAATTAGTGAGATGGTGACCAATATAGAAGCTTGTACAGGTATTCCCGTTAGAATTATATCTTCCCGCTACATGGCCTCAGATATGACAACGCTTAGAGTTGCTGAAGAATTAGGCATTCCTTATATTACTTCTCGCGGCACAACAGACACCAAGGCAACAGTATATCAACCGGAAGGGTATCATACAAAAATTTTATCTGTTTCCAATATTCCCATAGCAACTTTTAAATATGGCAGTCTTTGTGATTATTCTTTTTTTGAAAGAGCAGGAACACCTCAGGACATGAGGGCTGAATTGGATAGAGCGCTTGAACCCTTAACAGACAAAGAAAAAATAAGATATGGCATTCACCATAAAATAACACCTGTTTCACATACGTGGATTGGCGGATATTTGAAACCATGGCATGATATGTGGAAAGAATTCTGGGATGATACACCGCATAATATTGAATGGGTGTCTTTTGATGAATTTATGGCTGATTCAGATTGGGTGTTGCCGGCCTGGCAAATTCCCATAAATAAAAATGCACCATATACTCCGGAAAAAATGAGGTCGCTGGTTTCTTATGAAGATGAGGAAAAAGTACAGAATACGGTTGAAATATAAAGGAGTTGACTATTTCCAATGAGCCGTCGTCCGAGTTCATACTGATGAGAAGGCAAAATACGTTGCTGAAAAATGTAAGGAGAACAGTTGGCACTATGTTATTGGCTACGAGCCTGACAAGCCAGAAGACATATCGGATTTAGAAAAATTATTGAATCCACCGCAGTTAATCCGGTCAGAAAAAATTGGTCGAAACGATCCTTATCCTTGTGGCAGCGGCAAGAAGTATAAGAAGTGTTGCAATAGCAGTAAATAATTTAAAGCTTTGCGCTAACATGGCTTTTGCATCGGACAAAAGCTTTGATTAGAAATCAACGGGATCAAGATGCACAGGTCCAAGGATATTGCTCCGTTAACAGACGCTAAAAATTGGCGCAAGCTCTGAGTTATTTGTAAATGGACATGAGGCAGGAATATCAAACCACAATAG
>CAYWNB010000240.1:0-4679 GCA_964459195.1 uncultured Desulfobacula sp. | reverse complement strand
GGATGATAGAAAAGAACCCGTCATTATCCAAACGAGAGATGGCCGCTACCATTGGTCTCAGCACCACAGCCCTTGATAAAAATATCGAAACACTGAAGAAAAAAGGATTCCTCCAAAGGGTTGGTTCAGCCAGAGGCATATATTAAAGATGGCAGAAAGAAAAGGAAACCATGACACAACAGGAACTGGAAAAATATCTCTGGGGAGCTGCAACGGCTCTCAGAGGAACAATAGACGCCGGAGATTATAAACAATATATTTTTCCCTTACTTTTTTTTAAACGTATCTGTGATGTGTATGAAGAAGAATATGAAACTGCCCTTAAAGAGAGTGACGGGGATCTTGAATACGCAGCATTTGCAGAGAACCACCATTTTCAGGTGCCGGAAGGTGCTCATTGGAACGATGTCCGTGAGACTACTGTTAATGTCGGTCTCACTATTCAGGAATCCATGCGGGCCATTGAAAAGGCCAATCCCGAAACCCTGTTCGGGATTTTTGGGGATGCCAGTTGGACAAATAAGGATCGCCTTTCCGATGAGATTTTAACCAATCTGATTGAACACTACTCACAGCACAAACTCAATCTTGCCACCGTTCCCGATGACCAGTTGGGGAATGCCTACGAGTAGGGGACTTTCACCCCATAAGTTCACGCCCATGCCGGGCGTACACAACAAAAATCCACCGGGCGAGCCGGTGATTTTGGGGGTTATGGAATTCATATGAAAGAACAATCAAATAAATATTACCAAAATGGGAATGTATAAATAAATTATATGGGAGTTATCGCAAAAAAAACGATTAATGCTTATCGAGATTGTTACCCTCAGGCAGATGGAGCATTAAAGACTTGGGTAAGTCTCATAGAAAGTAAAAATTTTAAACACTTTCCAGACTTGAAGAAAATTTTTCAAACCGCAGACCTGATTCAGAACGATAGAGTAGGTTTCAATATTAAAGGGAATCATTACCGGTTAATAGCTGCTGTGGATTTTAAATTCAATGTAGTTTTTATTAAATGGTTTGGAAAGCATAAAGATTATGACAAAATCAAACCTTCGGAGGTGAAGCATGAATATCCACCCTGTTAAAACGGATCAGGATTACGATTCTGCATTATCAAGAATTGAAGACCTTTGGGGAGCTGAGCCTGAAACTGATGAAGGTGATGAACTTGAAATTCTATTAATGCTCATTACAGCTTATGAAAACGAGAATCATCCTGTACCACCACCGTCACCAATAGAAGCGATCCGATTTGTAATGGATCAAAAAGGTCTAAAACCATCTGATTTAATCCCTTTTATTGGAAGCCGTCCCAGAGTTTCTGAGATTCTTAATGGAAAACGAAACTTAACATTAAAAATGATTCGTTGTCTTCATTCTAAACTTGGTATTCCAGCTGAAATATTAATACAAGACGGTTCTGTTTTCCCTAATAATGGGGAAGCTGTCAATTGGGGTAGCTTCCCTGTTTCGGAAATCGTTAAACGAAAAAAATGATCTCTATTTTTTACAAGCATGGATATTAGGCGTGCTCTTTGAAGCAAAAAAAATAGAACTTCCAATTAAATATAAAGAAAATGATTTAGATTCAACGTTCATATCCAAAGTTGCTCAGTTCAGCGTAGTAGAAAAAGGGCCACTTGTGGTGAGAGATTTCCTATTGAGCAAGGGTATTAAAATGGTAATTGTACCTCATTTCAAGAAAACATACCTTGATGGTGGTATCTTAATTGATAAAAATGGGACTCCAATTATAGCATTAAGTTTAAGATACGATCGAATAGACAATTTTTGGTTCACCCTGTCCCATGAAGTTGCTCATCTTGTATTAGGACATGCTCATTCTAAGAAAGACAAATGCATAATTGATGACCTTGATTTAAGAGACTCGTTAGATGAGAATGAATTAGATGCTGACAAAGTTGCTCAAGAAGGATTGATTCCGAATGATTTATGGGCCAACCATCCTGCTATAACCACACATAAAGTTCAAGACGTCATTGATTTAGCGAATAAAGCAGATGTTCACCCTGCCATAGTTGCGGGTCGTATACGTTTCGAGAATAATAATTATAGAATTTTAAACCGCCAAGTAGGGCATAAAAAGATTCGAAAATTATTTCTATAGCATCTGATCTTCCATCAAAAAACTGTAATTAAGGTTGATGGACTCGTAAAAAGTCAGATTTTGGCATTCAATGCGCCTGCTGCGCATTGAATGCCGAGTTGAGTTAAGTTTATCGCCCGCCGCAGGCACATAGAACAACGAGTTTGAGCGGACATCCTTATCAGTCGCAGCTCAACTCGGCATTGGGCAGCTTAGTGCTACGTTAAAAATGGAAATTCTTATGAATAAAGCAAATAATAACTTTGAAGAGAGGCTCTTTAAAGTTTACCAGAAGCATGTAAAACGTTATAAGCATAGGGATACACATCAGATGTGCTGTATGTGGTCAATTGCAAATCCACCAGATGAAATTTATGAATGCGACCAGATTTATAATATTGAGGAAGAATTCAACATATCTTTAACGGAAGATGATACTTTGTCTCTGTATAACATGAATTTTGAAGAAGCTGTTCAATTTATCAAAATGAAATGTAACCTAATTTCAGAATAAAGGAATGCAGGCGGACACCTTGTAAGTGGCCTCTTTTGTAAATATAATTACAAGAAACCCTAAAAATATTTTTCCCTTAACCACGGGGTTTAAGGGTTAGACCTAAAAGATTAGTAACGATGAGAAAAACTTGACAAAACCTTCTTTTATTTTGTATATATACATACAAAATAGTGTATGTATATATACAAGAACTTGTATGAAAAGGTACAAATGGAATATAGATTAGGGAAAGAACAACTTCTAAACATCATGGTTGAATGGAACCGTTTTCTTAAACGAAGGGTGCACCTGATTGCCTGTGGTGGGACAGCGATGACTTTGTTAGGCGTAAAACCTTCTACAAAAGATATTGATTTCATGATCCCCAACATAAAAGAATACACTTACTTGATCAAACAGTTAAGTGCTTTAGGGTATAAACAGACAACCGGCTCAGGGTGGAAAAGGGATAAAGAGATATTTCGATTTGATCTTTTTAACGGTAACCATATTCATACAACAGAATTACTCAACTCGCCCCTGGAGGGCGGTAGAAACACCGCCCTGAAAGAATATTCACATCTCTATATCGGTATTTTAAACAATTATGATCTGATTTGCAGTAAATTGATGCGTGGAACCAGGGTTGATTTTGAAGATTGCTTGAAGTTGTTTAGTGCGCGTCGGGGAAAAATTAATATCGCAGAATTGACAGAGCATTTCAATGAACTGCTTCTGTACGAAATAGCTGAAGCCCGATTAAAACCGAATATGAACTATTTTATAGATAAGCTCAGGGAGAATGGACTTTATGGCTGACGAAAAACTATATAACAGTCTGTCAAAATTGGGTTTTCCAATGTTTGAACCGAACGAAGATCCAGACACAAATGAAACACTGGCAGAGGTTGTAAAAAGTAATGATACCCGTCTTTGGGAAGGTTTTCCCGTATTACTTGCAAATGCTGCTGAAAATTATCAATTTTCGTTGGGTCAGGTACTTCAGCAATTAGATACAGAAGAACAAAAACAAGTATTCCACCAACTTGTTCTTTTATCGGCTTCAGTTTATTCAATGTATCACCTCTCATTCTCATGGTTCAACAAACTTAAAAAAGACTTTTCTGATAGAGACAAGAAACGTATCAAAACATGGAGGAATAATCTTGTTCACCGCCAGGAACTTCAAGAAGGAGACGATCAATTTGATTCAGAACGTGTAACGGGGCTTTTTGAACTCTATTTTGAACAAAAAGTTGAAAAAGAACGAAAGCGTAAAGAAAAATTTCAAGAATTTTCCATGGAATATGCTCTATCACAGATTTTTTCTCCCAAACAAAAAGAGTTGTTTAAAAAAAAGCTGGAAGGAAACCCGTTGTCCAAAACTGAACAGGAATATTACTCTAGAACTGTTAAGAAAAAAGTAGTTGCGCTGGCAAATTCAGAATTACATGCTTTATCCCGGAAGCTTTTGGAACAATAGTTAGTTCTCTTAAAAAAGCTGTAAACATAAAATTTTCTAGGAATGCTATTCTGAAAGGCTCTTTTGACAAATACGTCGAATCCAATAAAGGCAAAAAAGGCACCACCGAGGTTGATACCGCCTTCCTAAATGAGATCGAGAACTGGAGAGAACTCCTGGCCCGCAACATCGCACTGCGCAATCCGAACCTTTTTTTATCGAATAAAAATATCAGCAAAAGACAAACTGCATTAAAAGAATTATTGATGAATTGATCGAGGAAAGTTAAAAGTCGTCTCAATTTCTCCGACTATATTTATAAGACAGATTCCAGTATTTGAAACCTTTTGGAGCTGATATTTTTAAAATTGCGTTGAGGGATTACAGGTGCCGGGGCATATTTTTCAGAATTATAAAAAAATTTAGCTATTTCTTGACAAAAGGCAAAAAAGCATTTACTTATCTTTTTATCCTTATATGATGAGGTTCCCAGTGTTCACTGAAACAAATTCATAATATATCTTGAGGAGATCAGATGGAAATAAAAACGGGTGGTCAGGCGGCTGCACAGGCTTTGATCGCGCATGGCATTGATACAATATTCA
>CAYWNB010000239.1:0-4696 GCA_964459195.1 uncultured Desulfobacula sp. | reverse complement strand
AGCGGTGAATATTTTTTTTAAAATTTCTTCGGGAACCGGCTTATCCAAAAAGGCACGCACGGAGAACCGATTTTCCAACACTTCAGTTAAAGACATGGCGATTTTTCTCTTTAGTTTATCGTTAATTGACAATGTGACCTTAAACAAACTTGAAAAGAATAGGATTTATGGCCATAATACTCAAGGAAATATTTGTAACCCATTTTTGATTCTCAGCGAGAGAAGGACCCGGCATATATAAAAAATGAATACTTTGCACACCGACACTCTATTTCAAAACACATTTTCCCCACAATCGGGGATAACCGTCCGCTATATCAAAATCCCCGCTATCGTTGATTTAATTTTTTGTACCCCACCTGATCCCCGCTATAAAACCATGGCAAATCTGTCTTTTGGGCCAAATAACTTTAAAATTGCGTTTTTATCAACCGAGGAACTCGCCACGGTCAATGGATTCAAAGCGCAAAAAAAACAGGTGGAATGGATTTGCGGAAGATTCTCACTCAAAACCCTTGTCAATGAAGCATTAGATTCCACTATTCCCCTTGCAAATATTCAAATTTCCTACCAGGAAAAAGGCGCCCCCTTTCTCGATGCATATCCAGACATCCCTATTTCCCTCTCCCACAGTGGTGATTATACCGCAGTGAGCCTGGGTCAAAATCGCCGAACCACCATGGGGATTGACATTGAACGAATCGGAAAACTGCCGGACACATTTTTTATGAAGACCGCATTCACCCGGCGAGAGATCCATCACATGACCCAGACCGCCCATGAAACATTTCGTCACTGGACATTGAAGGAAGCATTTTTAAAATATATAAAAATGGGATTTAATGAAAACCTTCACATGGTGGAGATCATTGGAGAAGAAATTTTTCACCAGGGGAAAAAACAATCGCTCAATTCCTGGTCTCGAACAATTGAAGACCAATACATATTAAGCATTGTGGCAGATCCACACATTTCACATGTATGAACGGTTGTCATTGTCAAGCCATTATGTGTCCCCAAAGTTATGTATGGGCTTTTAAACTTTTTGTTCCTTTGAAAAGGCGTGAAAAATGAATTTTGAAAAACTCAGAATACTCTTGATAGTTGCTTTTATGCTTGTATCACTGGTGCCGTTGGCCTCACTTGGATACAAAGTAATATCCCAGGGAGAAACACTGATTGAAGAAAAAGCATCTTCCTACTTAAAAAGTTTGTCCAAAAGAAATGCCGAGGCGATAAAAGGTTTCATGGTAGAAAGAACAAATGAATTAAGCAACCTATCCAATATTATTTGTATTTTTGATTTTAATCCTACAATGCTTAAAACACATTTTGAACAAATGAAAGAACAATACAGCCCTTATCTTGGATTTTATTTGCTGGACAAATCCGGAAAATCAATTTTTTCCACTCTGAATGTTTCACATGATTCCATACAAAGGTCCATCCTTGAATCAGAGAATTTATTACTTGGGGTAAGGGCTAATAATATTTTTATGTTTAAGTCTGGGCAAAAACAAATTCCAGCATTTAAAATTTGTACACCGATACCGAAAGGATCTAAAGAACTTTGTCAGCACTTATGTGCTTTGGTTGATTTCAGACTTGTGGAAACTCTGCTGAGGAAAAGTAATATAGAAGCTACAGGTGAGGTTTATCTAATAAACAAAAAAGGCAGATTTTTGTCTGCATCACGATTCGGAGCACAAGCACTTGTAGACCATATTCCTATCAAAGCTATAGATGGGAAAAATAATGGGCTATATGAAACAATCGATTATAGAGGAGAACGTGTATTACAGGCATATCAGAAAGTTGATGCTTTCCCTTGGTATGCTATCGCCGATCAGGACATGGCAGAAATTTTAAATCGTATCAATACCCTGGAAAAGGAGGTTACTATTTATGGCGTACTGACAGCAATTATTGTTTTCGGTCTTGCTTTTTTTATTTCAACTGTAATAGTAAACATTCTGAAATCCAAATACATGTATGAAAAAGAACTGGAGTTTCAAGTAATTCAAAAAGAAAAACTTGCATCTCTGGGCCTCTTGACCTCAGGTCTTGCCCATGAATTAAATACGCCTCTTGCCAATGCTCTACTCTATACCCAAATTGCCAAAGAAGAATTAGAGGAATCTGGAATCGGAATAGAGATAATCCAACAAAGGCTTTCTACAGTAGTTGACGAAGTCAGACAGGGAAGTAAAATCATAAAAAATCTCCTTGATTTTTCCCGTCATTCCCAAAGTGATGCTCAAACCAATGATGGTAATAAAATTTTAAGAAAACTGATGGATATAGCTGGCCCTCATTGTGCATCTAACAAAATTGAAGTAACAATAGAATTAGAAAAAGGAATGCCGGATATTAAAGCCGATGCAAGTACAATACAGGCCATATTGACCAATCTTGTTGCAAATGCCATTGAAGCCATGCCCGATGGGGGAAAAATAAAATTAAAAACCCGTTACGTGAAGGTTTTGAAAATGATAAAAATAGAGATTGCTGACTCGGGCCCAGGAATTCCCAAGGATGAACTTTCCAAAATATTCAATCCATTTTTTACAACTAAAAAACAAGGAGAAGGAACAGGCCTTGGCCTGTTCGTCAGCTATGAGATGGCAAGAAAATTGGGGGGAGACATCAAAGTAATCAGTTCAACCCGTCACAACGCAATCAATTCAGGCACAATGTTTACCGTTGAATTACCGACTCAATAGTTTTAGGGAGACCTATGAAAGGGTACAAAATTTTAATAGTTGAAGATGATCAAAAAATGAACCAGGGTTTGTTGCATATTATCTCAAAAGAGGGGTATTTTGTGCAGTCAGTTGATTCCGGGGAAAAAGCCCTTGAAAAGATAAGAGATACTCAATTCGATCTGGTCATTTCCGATCTCAAACTTCCCGGCATTGATGGAAGACAACTTTTAAACGCCACAAAAAAATATGATGCCAATATTTTGTTTGTTATTATAACGGCATACGGTACAGTTGACACAGCTGTTTCAGCCATGAAAGAAGGGGCTGAGGACTATATTTTAAAACCCTTTGATTTGGAAGAGCTAAGGCTTGTCATTAAAAAAATCATGGAAAAAAGAGAATTGTTTCTAAACAATATCCGTTTGCAGCGTCAGCTTGAAAAGAAATATACATTTGACAATATCATCGGAACCAGTGAAGCAATGATGATAGTTTTTAAAACCATCAACCGTGTCAAGGATTCAAAAACAACTGTTCTTATCCGAGGAGAGACCGGTACTGGCAAGGAACTGGTGGCTCGGGCCCTACACTTTAACAGTAACAAGGCTTTGAAGCCTTATCTGCCGGTCAACTGTGCCGCACTCAATGAAAATCTTCTATCAAGTGAATTGTTTGGTCATGTAAAAGGGGCATTTACAGGTGCTGTATCCGATAAAGAAGGACTCTTTGAAGCAGCAAATGGGGGGACTGTATTTCTTGACGAGATTGGGGATATAGGAACAGGACTTCAGCAGACATTTCTTCGCGTATTGGAAAGCGGAGAAATACAGCCGGTTGGATCCTTTGAAAGAAAAAAAGTTTTTGTAAGAATTATTGCTGCAACAAACAAAAACCTTGAGGCCATGATTGAACAGGGCAGCTTTAGGAAAGACCTGTACTACAGGCTGAACGTTGTTATTATTGACTTGCCGCCTTTAAGGGAACGAAAAGGGGATATCGGGATACTGGCAAACCATTTTTTAAAACAGTATTCAGCTCAAAACAATAAAAATATAAAGCGTATATCTCAAGAAGTTCTCCGTTTGTTGGAAAATTATGCCTGGCCCGGAAATGTCAGAGAGCTTGAAAACATTATTGAAAGGGCAACGCTTTTTGAAGTCAGTCAAGAAGTCACACCAGATAGCCTACCCCCCGCTTTGACAATTCCTCCTTTGGTTTCAGATATGAACTCTTTTTCTAAAGATATAAATTCCCTGGAACAATTGAGCAAAAAGCATATCATTAAAGTTCTGGAAACAACTCACCAAAATAAAACCCAGGCATCTAGGTTATTAGGCATCGACCGATCAACTCTGTGGCGGATAATGAATCGTCTGGAGATGAACTCAAATAACCGTTGAAAATTTTATATCCCCCCGTTCCCCTCTTTTAAGACGGTGCAAAATGCGACACTCGTTGCATTTTGCACCACACCCTCTTTTTAATCATAGGACCTTCTTAACAGATAGTTCATGTATTTACAGTTAGTTATCTATGATTTGTTCCATTGGTACACTCTTTGCTGATCTGCTTAAATAAGGAAGCTTACATCGCCGCCCCTTTTATGAGAGGTCTAAGCTCATATCATTTATTGGCTTTGTGAAGCTGGCTTATAATAATGTTTAAAAAGCTGGAGTACTTATGAAAAATTATATTTTCGGAAATTTAACTGACTGGGGAATTGTTCTGGATAAATTAAAAGAATTATCAGAGAGCAAAGAACTTGACAATCACCAGGATGAATTGATTCGCTTGCTTCGTTTTGACCAGAACTGGCGCTTGAGAGAAGCTGCTATTGAGTCTTTGCCTCGTATTGCGAACCCGAGCCTTGATCTTGCAAGAGAAGTTTTTTCAATAATAAAACGCAAAAATCTTTATTATGATGTCAGGATTCTGGCGACAGATAGCCTTGGAAAACTGATTGCTATTATCGTCAACAACAGAGCCTTTGA
>CAYWNB010000238.1:0-4703 GCA_964459195.1 uncultured Desulfobacula sp. | reverse complement strand
AAGATGATGGGCTGGCCGTCCGGAGGGATCTGGATGCTTCCCGGCATTGCCGGTTCTGAAACGATGCTTTTGGGCATGTTTTCTTTTATGGGCAAGGGATTGCCCATGAGACGGTATCCCATGCGGTCTGCCTTTGTGGTGACCATGTAGTCGCTGCCCCATAAAGGGGTTTTGATCATATCAAAATAATGGTCCTGGGGACCTAAAATAACACGGATAAGGGCATGGGTCGGGTATTTGGGGATAAATTCATTGGAAAGGGTGCGGGGGGATGTTAACAGGGGGGCGTCATGGGTTTCAAGGGTATCCTCTTGTTGAAGGGGTCTGCCCTTGAATCCGCCGATTTTGCCCCCCACATAGGTGGAAAAACTTCCCATTACCCTGGGAACCTTTATCCCGCCGTTGACCGCAAGGTAGGCCCGGCACCCCTGTTGAACCTGGGAGATTGTCAGATAATCGCCGGGTTTTACCCGAATGGACTTCCATTGTTCAACAGGCTTGTCATTGAGGGTCATTCCCATTTTGGCCCCGGCAAGGGCAATGTCCATCTCTTTTTTTATTTCAAGCTTCGGTCCCATGACGGTTATTTCAAGAACGGAACAGGTGGCATCATTTCCCACCAGAAGGTTTGCCATCTCAAAGGCAAAGGAATCCAGAGCACCGGATGTCGGGACCCCCATTTGCTGGAATCCAAATCTTCCCTTGTCCTGGATGGTGGTAAATCCGCCCGGTGCCACAATTGTCAATGCGGTCATCTGTTTTTCTCCTCCTGCTCAAGCCGTGTATATTCTTGTTCAGATATGGGAATGAATTTTATTTTATCTCCGGCCTTGTACAAAAAGGGATTGGAGCGATCGGGTGCAAAAAGTCTTAGGGGGGTTCTTCCGATGATCTGCCAGCCGCCGGGGCTTGCAATGGGGTACATGCCGGTCTGGTTGTTTGCAATTCCCACGGATCCTTCGGGGACGTGCATGCGGGGTGTTGTCAGCCGGGGGGTAAAAAGTGTCGCATCCAGTCCGCCCAGGAAAGGGAACCCCGGGGTAAATCCCACCATATAGATGAGGTAGGCAGGTGCACAATGTCGCTGGATCACCTGGTCTGTGGTCAGCCCATGGGGCTTTTGTATATTTTCGATATCCGGACCGAATTTGCCGCCGTAACAGACCGGGATCTCAACGATTCTGGCCAGCGCCATGGCAAGGGTTTCAAGGGAATTTTCCACCTGTTCTATCAAGGGACAAAGGATATCTGGATGGGTTGCCCCGGGATCATAGACGAACAAAAGGGACCTGTAGGTGGGGATAATTTCCCTGACACCAGTCGGCATCGTTTTTTCCAGAGCCCGGATCATGGCCCTGACCTTTGCATTTACCTTTGGGTCAATGCCCTCTCCAAATTCCACCAGAAGACCTGTGTCCCCTGCCAGGCGGTATACGGCTTTTTTAAAGAGTCTTGATTCCATGGTTAACCCTTCTCTCCCATGGGGCGGACCTCAATATTGTTTTCTTCCAGAACTTCTCGGATGGTCTTGACCAGATTCACAGCCCCCAGGGTGTCCCCGTGGACACAAAGGGTCTGGACATCCAATTCCAGTGTGGACCCGTCCACGGCTGTAACGAATCCTTTTGCCATGTCAAGGGCTCTCTGGGCCACCTCATCTGGATTTGAAATAACCGCTCCGGGCTGTTTTCTGGACACAAGGGCCCCTTCAGGCGTGTAGCCCCGGTCGGGAAAGGCTTCATAGATCACCTTGAGCCCCAGTTCTTCTCCCATGCGCCGCATGGTTTCCCCTTTCTTTCCTGCCAGGGCAACAAAATAGAGACTCGGGTCAAGGTCCATGATCGCGGTGGCAATGGCCCGGGCAATGGTTTCATCTTCAACGGCCCCAAGGTAGAGGGCCCCATGGGGTTTTACATGGGTAAGTTTTGTTTTGTGAACACGGCAAAAGGCCGCAAGAGCACCAATCTGATAAATGAGATAGTGTCGGATCTCCTGTGTGGTGCAGGCCATGTTTCTTCGGCCAAATCCCAAAAGGTCGGGATAGCCCGGGTGGGCACCGATACCCACCCCAAGTTTAACGGCAAGTGCCACGGTTTTATTCATGACCAGAGGATCTCCTGCATGCCAGCCGCAGGCAATATTGGCCGAGGTGATATGCTGCATTACCTGGTCATCCATGCCGATTTGGTAGGCACCAAAACTCTCTCCCATGTCACAATTTAAGTCGATAACGGTCATCGGTTACATTCCTTTCTATTTAGCTGCCATGAGGTTTGGCAGGTACAAGGCAATTTCCGGGAAAATTGTCAAAATTACGGTTGTCAATAACATTAAAAAGAAGAAGGGCAGGGCATACCTTGCAATCTTTGTGATGGGCTCACCGGTGAGTCCCTGGATTACAAAGAGGTTGAACCCAACCGGCGGCGTGATCTGGCTGACTTCCACCATTAAAATAAGATAGATGCCGAACCAGATGGGGTCAAATCCGGCTGCGGTTACCATGGGAAGGGCAATGGGCAGGGTCATGACCACAATGGAAAATCCGTCCAAAAGGCATCCCAGAAGAATGTATACCCCCCCCAAAAGCAGCATGAGCATATAGGGGGACAGGTTTAGTTCCATAATCGCCTGGGTAATGGCTGCCGGGATTCCCAAAAATCCCATGACCCGGGATAAAAACCCGGCACCCACAACGATGAGCATGATCATGGCATTGGTTTTAACGGCCCCCATGAGACATTTAAATAAAATTTTCAGGTTCATCTGGCGGTTGATACAGGCAAAGACAAAGGCCCCGAACACGCCCAGAGCCGCAGCTTCGGTAGGGGTGGCATAGCCGCCGTAAATACTGCCCAGGACCATGAGGATCAGCACAAAGGTGGGGGCAAGGTCCTTAAGGCCTAGGATGCGGTCTGCCCAGGAATAGCTGTCCTGGGTTTGGGGGGCAATCTCAGGGTTTTTGATTCCCCGGTAAATAATGTAGGAAGAATAAATACCGGCAAGCAATAACCCGGGTAAAATGCCGGCCATGAACATTTTTCCGATGGAAACTTCGGCTAAAATGGCATAGATGATCATGATCAGGGAGGGGGGGATCAAAAACCCCAATGTGCCGGCGCCTGCCAGGGAGCCCATGGAAAGGCTTCTGTCGTAACCAAGTTTATCAAATTCTGCCAGGGTAATCCGCCCCACGGTGGCGGTTGTGGCGGCGCTGGAACCGGATACTGCGGCAAACAGGGTGCAAGAAACAATATTCATGAGCAATAGTCCCCCGGGCAAACGATAGAGCCAGGGAACCAGGGCCTTGAAAAGTTTTTCTGAAATCCCGGATCTATAGAGGATTTCTCCCATGAGGATAAACAGGGGCAGGGCCACATATTCCCATTTTTCGACTGTTGACCACACCGATGAGGCCATGTTACTGCCAGCGGGCAGGGTCCCGAACAGGGTCATGCCGACAAACCCCACAATGAAAAGGGCAAAGCCAACCCAAACCCCTGCGGACAGTGCCAGGAAAAGTACCCCAAACACCACGCAGGTCATTACTAGGAGATCTGCTTCCATTATACAACCTCCTCCCGGGTTTTAATTGCCCGGCAGGTTTTGATGCTGGTGGCAATCAATTGGATAAGAAAGATGCTGGCACCCGTGAGCATAAGAGCCTGGGGAATCCATAAAGGGGTATTTGTCAGGGTGCCTGAGGTGGATTCATACCGAAAGGTTGATTTTACCATCTTAAACAGGAACCACCACAGATACCCCATGAAGGCTGTGGTGATCATCGTCGCCACAAAGGTGATGATCCTGGCCGCCTTGGGGGGCAAAAAGCCCAGGATCAGGGTGATCCTGATATGTCCCTTTTCCTTGAGACAGTACCCAGCTCCCAGAAAAATAATGGCAGCCAGGCCATAGGCACTATATTCATCGGCAATCAAGGTAGTCTTTTGAAATAGATTCCAGATGAAAATTTCTACCAGAATCAACACGGTCATCAGCCCGAGAATTACAGCAGAAATTTTGGCCGAAAGATCGCTCAAGCTGTCTGCCAGTCTTGCAAGTTTGTTCATGTATATCACCAAAATTTAAGGGTAATGGACCCAAAGGCCCATTACCCCCGGAGTCAACCTGGTTTATAATAAGAGCTGGTTCTAACGGCCGGTGATTTGGTAATACTGGCTGAGAACAGCCTGGGCATCTGCTCCTGCTTTCTTTGCCCACTGGGCCCTTAGTCGTTCACCAATGGCATTGAGTTCTGCCCGAAACTCTTTGCTGACCGGATTAATGATCATTCCGTTTTCGATCAGGGTGGCCCGGCTTTTGCGGTCCATGTCGCCTGCAAGATTCCACATGTCGTCTTCCATCTGGGTGGCAATTTCAAGAACAATTTCCTGGGTTTTCTTGTCCAGTTTGTCCCAGGCCGCCTGGTTGACATTGATCATGTTCACAGGACCCACAATATTGATGGGGGTAAAATACTTTAAAATTTCCCATGCCTTGGCATCCACACCTGAAGGAGAAGAGGTATACATGGAATCTAAAAGACCTGCCTTCATGGCCGGATAAACTTCGGAAAAAGGCATTTTTCTGGCGGCAATACCCGTGGCTTTCCCAAAGGAAAGGCCCGTGCCGTCATAGACCCTCATTTTCAGGCCTTTCAGATCTGCTTCGGACTGGATTTGGCGCTGGGTGTAAATACCGGAAAA
>CAYWNB010000237.1:0-4715 GCA_964459195.1 uncultured Desulfobacula sp. | reverse complement strand
TTAAACAAAACGAATATAAAAGAATGCTGGCCTATTCCAGTATCGAGAACATGGGGATCATCGCAGTTGGAACCGGCATTGGCGGGATAGCGGCCTATGGCGCCATCATCTGCATGATTCACCATAGCCTGATAAAATCTTCCTTATTTCTATCATCGGGAAATATCTTGCTGGGATATGGGAACCGGCTGATTAGCAATACCGGAGACATGGTCAGCCGGATGCCAAAAACATTTATCGCATTTTTCAGTGGTTTTGCCGGCATATCCGGGTTTCCCCCCTTTGGTATTTTCATTGGTGAATTGTTTATTATTGTGGGGGCGTTCCGATCCGGCCGCTATGTAACCATCGGTATTTTTATCGCAGCCCTGTGTGTCATATTTGCCGGATTTGCCCATCAGGTAATGAAAATCTCCTTTGATGATTTTGATGGAACGATTCAATTAAAAGAAAAGGCCAGCATGGTATGGCCCCAATATATTCTGTTATTAACCTCTTTGATATTCTGCTTTTATATGCCCGATACCGTATATCAAACCATTGTTGATGCTGTGACTGCCGTTGGCGGAGGACTTAGATGAAAAACGCTTTTTTAAACGTTTTAAATGGTGAGACATTAGACTTAGAACGTATCCCCCATCTTTCTTTTAATAATATCCGGAACACTTGTCTGGATATTATTAAAGCAGGGGGCAAGGTAGTTCAATTCTTTGCCTATGAGAATGAGGAAGATATTAAACTCATAGCTGTTTTACGAACCGACAAACTCATGGTAGCCACCTGCTATGCACCGGATACTTATCCAGCTTTCAGTAAAACAAGTGAACCCTTTCACATGTTTGAAAGAGAAATTGCAGAGCAATTCGGTATTCGGCCCCAAGGTCACCCCTGGCTGAAGATGGTCCGATACCACCCCAACTATCGAAATCGGCCAGATGTGTTTGGCAATGATTATACCCAGGATATTCCGGGCAATTACGACTATTACCAGGTGGCGGGTGATGAAATCCATGAAGTGGCCGTAGGACCAGTTCATGCCGGTGTCATAGAACCCGGCCACTTCCGGTTCAATTGTATCGGAGAACGGGTGCTTCACCTGGAGATACAGCTGGGATACCAGCACCGGGCCGTGGAAAATATGTTTCATGATGTGGCGGCCAAACGGCTGCCCATCCTGGCGGAAAACATTGCCGGGGACACCACCATAGGCCATTGCCTTTGCATGGCCCAGGCAATTGAATCACTGACACAGGTTCAACCGGATAAAGGCGCCCACATCATTCGAACCATCGCCCTTGAACTGGAACGGCTGGCCAATCACATCGGGGATCTTGGGGCCTTGAGCGGGGACGTGGCTTTTTTACCGCCAGCCAACTATTTTGGACGGATCCGGGGGGATTTTTTAAATCTGATGCTGCTGATCTGCGGCAACCGGTTTGGCAAAGGCCTGGTCCGCCCCGGAGGGGTTCGTTTCGATCTGAATGATGATGTTCGCAAAACCCTTGACAATAGGCTAAAAGAATTAAAACCCCAGGTAAAACATGTTCTAGATCTTCTTTTTTCCGCTTCCACTGTTCGGGCCCGGTTTGAAGACTGCGGTGCGGTAAGCAATTACGATGCAGAACAATTGGGTCTGGTAGGCCCTGCAGGTCGTGCTTCCGGCATTCCCTATGACGTTCGGCGCTGTTTTCCCACGGAACACTATTTGCATTTGAACATTCCTGAAAATAAAAAAACAGCCGGTGATGTCTATTCACGTGCAAAAGTAAGATATGATGAAGTGCTTCAATCCATCCATATCATTGAATCCTTAATTGCACTGCCGGTGGAAACCGCTTGTGTGGATAACACGCTCAACCCATTGCCGCCCTCCTCTTTCGTGGTAACGATAAATGAAGCCTGGCGGGGCGAAGTATCCCATGCCATGATTACCGACAAAAACGGAAAAATACTTCGCTACAAGGTCAAGGACCCGTCTTTTCACAACTGGAACGGCCTTGCAATGTCTTTAAGGGATACAGGAATATCGGATTTTCCTTTAAATAATAAAAGTTTCAATCTTTCCTATTGCGGATTTGACCTTTGAGACAAAACAGAATAAAGATACAAAACAGAATAAAGAGAGTATTATAATGTTCACCACACTTAAAAATAGATTTGAACAAGGGTACAGAACCTGCAACTATCCCCAGGAAAAACCGGCTGTGTTTTCCCGCTATCGCGGCAGACCCATTGTTCAAAAGGATGCTCCCCCGGAGGTCATCCAAGCCTGCGCCGCCGCCTGCCCCCAGGAAGCCATTGACACCAGTGCAAAAAAAATTGATATGGGGCGCTGTATTTTCTGCGGCACCTGTGAACAGATTTCACAAGGACGCTTTGTTCGCTTTACCGGGGATTTTGAAATTGCAACCGCCCAAAAAGATCACCTGATCACCGATGGGGATCTGCCGGCCCTGGCAGAGCATTCAAAACAGCATTTTAAAGGCTTATTCGGCAAATCTTTGCAGCTGCGCCAGGTATCTGCAGGGGGGTGTAATGCCTGTGAGGCCGATTTAAACGTATTGGCCACCCCGTTCTTTGATCTGGCCCGGTTCGGGATTAATTTTGTGGCCTCTCCCCGTCATTCAGACGGGATTGTGGTGACAGGACCGGTCTCCAGAAATATGCGAACCGCTTTATTGAAGACCTACGAAGCCATTCCCGAACCAAAAGTAGTGATTGCGGTGGGCAGTTGCACCCTGACCGGTGGCCCCTTTGTGGGAAGCCCTGAAATTACGGAAGGGTTGGACACAATTTTACCGGTGGACCTGTTTATACCCGGCTGTCCTCCCCATCCCCTTACCAATCTTCATGCATTGTTAACTTTTTTTAAATAGAAACTTAAACTATATATATTTAAAATAGGATATTTAAAACATGAAACAACTAAAAGAATTAAATGACAGGATTATCCGGCGGGTAAATGTTAATTTAGAAGAATTTGGTTTTGATACAGAAGATTTTGTAAAAAATTCCCTTGATTATGATAAGATGCTCAAATTCTATGCATTTTACGGCATCACCTCCCAGCATCCCATTTTTTTCCATTTTCGAAACTCCAACATTGCCGGCTCTTATTTTCTGGGACAATGTTATGTGGGCAGATCCGCCATCTACAAAAGTGATATCCGGGGAGATGAATTAAAACGCAAGGGAGATACGGTCCGCTATCGAAAGGATGTGCCCCTTGTTGAAGATGAGCGGATCACCATCAGGGACAGCCTTTTGTATAAAACATTGGTTCACAGCAACTCCCATAACATTGAGAGTCCCGAAGAATTCAGTATTCATAATACCATATCCGCCCATTATGTGAATATTCACGGATCAGATCTTCAGGGCTGTTTTTTAGGTCCCTTTGCCACCGTGGATATGATGAACCTGCATTCGTGTATTATCGGTGAATTTTCCTATGTTCAGGCAGGAGAACTGTTCCATCGGAAGGTGGATCCGGGAACCGTTTGGATCCGAAACCAAAATTTTGAATTTAAATATAAATTTAAAAAAGAAATCCTGGATAATTATGTGGGGGTCAATTCTTATCAACAACCCCGGGGAATTATCTATGATTTTGTGAAAGAACGAGAACAAGACTATGAGAAATTGTTTGATGTGATGAATCTTGACTCCATAAAAGCACCGCCGACCTCTGCCGTTAACCGGTATGCAGTAGTTCAGGGTAAAATTCAGATCGGTGAAAATGTCCTGGTCGCCCAACGGGCTTTTTTAGAGAATGCCATCATGGGAGACGGGTCCAATGCCCAGGAAAATACCTATATTATCAATTCACATCTATCCGGCAATTGCATCACCGCCCACGGCGGAAAAATTATCCATTCGGATATTGGCCATTCAACCTTTGTGGGATTTAATTCATTTTTAAATGGCAAACCCGCCGCCCCTATTAAAATAGGGGAAGGGTGTATTGTCATGCCCCATACCATCATTGATCCCGATGTCCCGATCACCATCCCCGAAGAGCATCTGATCTGGGGGTTTATCCGGTCTGAAAAAGATATTGAAGACAACTCGATATCCCTGGATGACCTGGCGGAGATACGCGATACCCTGAAAATCGGAAGAATGAAGTTTTCAGGCCTGGGATCTGTTTTTATTGAAGGGTTTAAAAAAAGACTTGAGCATATTTTATTGGCAAATGGCGCCCTGTTTCATAATGATGAAAACCGGGGACATGCCCAGGACGACCAAAACATCTCGTTTAATATTATTCAGCCGTACCCTAAAGGAGAGCTTGAGGGATTATATCCCTCCATCAGGATAAAACCCTAGTAGATATTTAAAAAAGCATATACGCCAAATCATGGGCGTATATGCTTCTCTCCTAACCAGAAACTTCAGTTTTCAGTTTAATCTTATATTTATCAATTTTGGCATGGAGAGTCGGCCTGGAAACCCCCAGTAATTTAGCGGCCTGAGAACGATTACCATTGGTTTTTTTCAATACTTCTGCCACCACAATACCCGACAAGGTATCAATAAAATCATCAAAACTATAGCCCGGTTTTTGGGCCAGAGATTGCTGGACCCACTCCTGAACCGCTGTTAACCCGCTCTTTGCCGGTAAATCCCTGATTTCTTTTTTATTAAATATCGGTTCCACGTCAATGGCAGAAATGGGAGCCCCTCTATTGAAGATCAGCATTTTTTGAATCAGA
>CAYWNB010000236.1:0-4803 GCA_964459195.1 uncultured Desulfobacula sp. | reverse complement strand
TTACAGCAGCGGATTATGTTATCCACCTGGACCCATGGTGGAACCCGGCTGTGGAAGATCAGGCATCCGACCGTGCCCATCGCATTGGTCAGAGTAGACCTGTCACCATTTATCGCCTGATTACCCGGGGAACGGTGGAAGAGAAAATTGTACAGATGCATCGCCGTAAACGAAATCTTGCGGACAGCCTGCTCACGGGGAGCGACTTAAGCGGGAGAATGTCTGCCAAAGAACTTCTGGCTTTAATCCAGGTGTAGTCGGAAAAGCATGGGTCAAATTTTGATCAGTATCTTATGAATTCTAACATTCAAAATACACCGGGTGAGCCGGTGATTTCGGTGTTGTACGAATACTGACTGCATCAGCAGGAGGGTAATTTCAGTGGTTTACAGAATTTTAGACAATCGTTTTCAAAGCATGAATTTTATGACATCGGGTAATTCTTTGGTTTATAATCGTTTAAAAATTTTGTTCGAAAAGACAAACTTTATGGGCTCGGGTGAGAGCTTTTTAGAAATCCCCATATATATAGGGTATAACTCATTCACCGCATCGTCCAACAAATAGGATTCTACGGGCAACTATCGTTGCAGTTGATATGTTTTTTTTGCGTGTGGAATAAGGCTGGTTAAACTTTGAAAAGCTTGCATTTCTTAGACATTGTGGCATGATCGCATTTTGGCAAGCCACAATTAATTCATGATAACCTGGCCATGGTAATTGTAAATACCAACTCAACCCTGCAGGCTTGATTATTTTTCAATTATGTACAAGAATACAAAATGCCTTGGCTGGTATTTTGGGATAGTCTGGCAGACGTTTAATTTGTTTAGGAAACATTAAAATGGATTATATAATTCAAAAAAAATCGACAAGGTTTTGGATCATATTAAAGATCCTCAATCCGGCATGACAATTGCGCAATTGGGGTTGGTGGGAAAAATCAGATATGTGAAAAAGACTCAAAAACTCATCGTTTTTTTAAATCGTCTGGGAAAAGGAAAAACCTGTTGTGCAGCTTTGAACTTGGTATTGTTGGCTGATTTTGAAAAAGTGATTAAAGACGGCTTAGAGGCGGAATTCCAAAAATTTTCAATAGAGTTCACAGATTTTTAAATACATAGCCCCAACGAATGCTTGTACCGGACCGCTAAAACGCCTGTATGATTGAAAAATCAGTAATCCTGGCAGGTTCGTCATAGATCTACCATCTGGGCGGCGGCCGGTGAAGCAGATGAACTACCAAAGACAGTGGAGAAGTAATCGATGTTTTGGAAAAAGGTAAGTGTATAGGTGATTAATTGATGGCCAAAAGAAAAATAAAAAAATTGACTGAAACTGAAATCATTGAATCCGCAATTGAGGACTCACTCAGACCAGGTGACTACATTGATTATAACTCAAACTGGTCTTTCGTTTCAGATCTCGAAAAGGTCAAAAATAAAATTGACAATGTTGTCAACAAAGAGCCCATTCGAGCCATTGATCTAATTGAAACCTTTATCGCGGCCTGTTATGAGAAAGCAGAAGAGATCGATGACTCAAGTGGTTCATTCGGCGATTTTGTTGAAGCGTTATTTTGTTCCTGGGTCAATGCCAGACAGAAGACAGACTTTGCAGCGAAAGAAACAGTTGATCGCCTTCTTGCGTGGATGGATCATGACGACTACGGTTTTACCTATCACTTGGAACGAAACGTTTCTGAGCTCCTCAACAAAAAAGGTTTAAGAGAATTTGCCATAGCCATTCGTGTACGGTATGATGCAAAGGGAGTAAAAGATCACCATCGTCGGCAATGGGGAAAAACTCTTAAGAGCATTTATTCTGCCAGCCGTGATTTCAAATCATATATTTTAATCTGCGATGAGACAGAGCTTTTGCCAGTTGATTGCGAGATTTTAGCAGGAATGCTTGTTTCACGTCGAAAGCCAGCAGAGGCATTAAAATGGGTAGAAAAGGGACTTGAAATCCAGAGCAATAATCAACTGTACCGGGGATCAAGCTATAAACTTGATATCATGAAACGTGATATCCTCACCAAACTTGGGAGACCTGAAGAAGCGTTAGTGGATGCATGGCAAAATTTTTCTAAACACCCTGATGAATTTACCCACAAAGAGCTTTTAAAGCATATTCCAAAACAACAACGTTTAAAATATCATAACCGTGTCCTTGAAGCAATCAGTACCGCTGAATTGGGACCAGTCATTAGCTTGCTGCTCAAATTAAAAGAAAAAGATGTGCTTGCTGAACGGTTACGAAAAATAGATAGTAGCAGTTTAGAGTCTCTAAGTCATTATATAACCGAGCCAGCTGCAAAAAAGCTCACCAAAGAGTTTCCGGACGTAGCAGCCAAACTTTATCAGTCCATGGGATTACGAATAGTAAATGCCAAAAAGAGCAAGTATTACGACGCTGCTATATCTAATTTCGAACAGGCTAAACGCTGCTATGAAAAAGCTGGTCTTGAATCAGTTTGGCTTGAATTGGTTGAAAACGTTAGAAATAATCATTATAGAAAATATAGTTTCATGCCGGGATTTGAACAGGTAGCTGAAGGGAAAGGTCCAAGCACAAAACCATCGTTTATTGAACTGGCAAAAACACGAGCCAAAAAAATAGGTGGTTCAAGTCATTAGCCCAAAAAGTCAACGACCGAAACCCAGTATCAAATGATAAAGTATGCTCCTTGGATTGGAAAAATGTTTATAGGATGGTATGACATTAACTGTTTTACCGACCCGTTAAGGAATTTTATTAAACTGAAATCATTTTATAAAAATTGGGGTGTTGCTTCCCATGAACAGCGCCTTTAAATGGTGAGATAAGGGGAGAATCACAACATGACAATCAAACTACCGGAACTCAACATGTTTGATCGGTTATTATATAGTATGGGGAAGAAACGTGGGGTGATGCTCCCGACAAAAAAAAATAAAAAATATGATCAATATGCCTATGGGATAGGTAAAAAAGAAAATTTTTGGAGGGCACTTTTAAGGCCCAGGGGTGCTGATGTCCCAGATGGAATGATAGATATATTCGAATATCATAAAAGACTAAAAAATACTTGAATCATTCAAATGAATAAAAAATTATATTTAAAACAAGCACATTGTATTTTAAGAAATTTTTAGCTAATACAGCTTTGGGTTTGATTGTCAGCGTACCGGAATATCTATATTTAAGGAAAGCCAAGAATGGAAGCTATCACTAAAATTGTAGCAGTAAATAACAATAAAGTTAGGGTTTATATATTAACAGCCATAACTCTTTTAATCATAGTCTCCTGGTTTGATTTTTTTGACAGAATGTCAGCTGAATATGTAGATAATGCAATAATTCAAGGAACAATAACTTTTGGGATAGCGCGTGCCTTTAATGCAGCCATATCCGTTCTCCAATCAATACAAGTCGGTATCTTCGGATCATCTGTTACCATTGGTGAAATGCTTGACCCTATCAATGATCTGGTAGAGCAATTCTCGACCCTAATGAAATATGCATTAGGATCATTAATTATACAAAAGCTTTTGCTGGAAATAGTTTCAGAAACTTTTTTCAAGATATTGATATCAATTTCTGGTGTAATTTTATTTTTTACAACGTTCATGCGCAATGTAAAATATTTCAATATGGCAATGAAGATTTTTGTTTTCATGCTCTTTCTTAGATATATAATTGTTCTGGCAATTACAATGAATGCCGTTGTAGACAATACCTTTATCAAGGAAAAATTTGAAAAGAATATCCAGACTTTGGAAAGTTATAAGATTAATTTTGAATCTATTTCAAATATGCCGGAAATCGCTGGTAAAATAGAAACCGCCTTAAATAATGACCTCATAGCACTTCAAGACAAACGCGATCAAGAATTATCAAAATTAAGTAATCTTTCTGAAAAAATATCCATCATTGATGGAGAAATCGATCAAATTGAGCAAAAACTATCTGAGCGGGAAGATCAGATAGGGTTATTAAAAACTCTTAACATTTTAAATAAAGATGAAAAGGTTAAGAAGCTCGCTTTTGAGTTGTCATTAAAAGAATCTGAGCGTGATCGCCTTTCGTCAGAAAAAAGAAGCGTTAAGGAAAGCATAGAGGATATGGATGAGAATGTCGTATCTATTATAGACAGATTATCCGGAAAAAATAAAGGGGTACTTGAATCACTTAGATCTATGACTTCAAATATTGCCGGTAAAATGAAAGCCTTTAAAACCAAAATATCTGAATCGGTCGATAGAATGGATGAGGCTGTTCCAACCGTCCTAAATTTGATGGCTTTATTTACTTTTAGAGTAATGATTCTGCCATTGATTTTTCTTTATTTATTTCTAAAAGGATTCAAATTCATTTGGGGTATCGAATTTAGAGAATCCTTTGGAAGAGCCATTCCCGGTGAGGTCTTACTTGATAATTGCAAACAACATGCAGCCCCCGGAGTAAATCCTTAATTATTACATGATAATTTTAAACAATCCGAATGAACCGGATAAAAACCTGGTCCTGCCCGGAATTAAAGAAATCACCACTCCGGAGGCATTAAAGTAAAACAAATCCATATTGGTAAACCTTGGACATCAGGGAGGATTTATGATTGTGCATGAAGTAAAAATCGGAAAGGAACCAGCCAATCAGATCACAAAAAGGGAACATCGAAAAATATATGTCGGATGTGCTGAATCTGATATTCGATATAGAGATATGCTTGTAAATTTCAGGCATCGTTGGGAATTTTATACTAAACCTACGATAGATTTTCTAACATTTGACTGGAACAAATCAGAGTTGGGTCAGCAA
>CAYWNB010000235.1:0-4809 GCA_964459195.1 uncultured Desulfobacula sp. | reverse complement strand
AAACCAAGGCTGGGAGCTGTGACCGTTGCCCAGTAAATGGTATCAATTATTTTGGCAATGATATAGGTGGTGATCATCCAGCCGGAAATCTTGGCCAGTAGATGGACGGTTTTATCACTGACCAGTCGTTTGCCTGTAATGGCTTCTGTAATCTTGGTCACCAGCAGGGTAAAACAGGGCCCAAAGGCTGCCGCAGACCAGGTAAACAGAAAAAATGTCCAGGGCCAGATCAGCAATCCTTCCCGAACGGCAAAGGGACGGCCGTACATGACCCCTGCCACTCCACCCAGGGATCCCTGGTGGAAAAAGGAAAGAAAGGCGCCGGTGGCAGCAAAAATAGCCATCACGCCGTGCATGTTATGGGCAAGGTGATGGAAAAAAGGCACACGGTTGGCCTGACGGTTTTCCAGGATATTGGGAATAAGCTCAATGGTCAGTACCGCAAAATAGCAGGACAGACAAAAGGCCACTTCCGTGAGCATGGAATGGACATTGGCATGCCAGAAAATAAACCAGCCTCGCAAGGGTTGTCCAATATCAATGGCCAGGATCAAAAGAGCCGAGCTATAACAGATAAACCCGATGATCACGGCAAAGTTAATGATATTTTTCAGCTCATCCACTTTAAAGATATATTTGAGTAGTCCGGTAAAAAAAGCCCCGCCCCCAACAGCGATGACGGCAAGGTCGGCCCAGATCCACAGGGCAAACCCATAATAATCATTCATGTTTGTCTGGTTCAAGCCTTTAAACCAGCAAAGAAACATGGCATAAACGCCCCAGAGAAGCACGGCTCCAACAATGCTGATTCCAATCATAAACTTTGGAAATGAGCACCGCTCAGCGCCTTCAGGTATTAATGCAGAATCCATATTTAAATACTCCTAACATAGGTTTTGGATATTTTAGTCATGGGATGCAGATCCATGATGATTCTTAACCTTATCCCATTCACCATCGAGATAATTATCCCCTGCTTTTCTGACCCATTCTCGCTCGGACAGGTAGTAAATCTTGGGGTTGGTTCCCAGACGTTCAAGCAGCCGGAAGACCTTGGGATTTCTTGACTTACCCATCACGTCTTTGTTCATGGGGTCGGGATGGGGATCGGGTTTAACAATCTGGTGCACCTGGTGGGAGGGGTTGTTCAAATCACCAAAGACAATGGCACCGGCAGGACAAGCCGTTGTGCAGGCGGTCTGATATTCATTTTCCTCGATCTCATCACGACCCTCAGCATAGGCTCGTTCCTTTGCCAGCTGGTATCTGTGAAAGCAGAGACTGCATTTTTCAACCACCCCCCGCATCCTTGGGGATACATTGGGACTCAGGTAATTTTCCATGCCTTCGGGCCATTTGGGATCCCACCAATTAAAATACCGTGCATGGTAGGGACAGGCCCCCATGCAGTACCGGCAACCAAAACACCTTGTATAAATCTGGCTGACAATGCCTGTGCTATAATCGTAGTCTGTGGCTGTTGCAGGACAGACAGAGACACAAGGCGAATGCCCATGGCCTCCTTTTCCGTCACAATGCTGGCAGGGCCTGGGCAGATAAACAACTTCAGTATCAGGAAAAGATTTACCATTGGTCAGCTTATAAACGCGCATCCAGGTGATGCTATCCTTTTTTCTGGATTCATCCTCCTTGAACGGAACATTATTTTCCGCCATGCACGATACCATGCAGGAACCACATCCCGTGCATTTGTCCAGATCAATGACCATTCCGAACCTATGTGCTTTTTTATTTTGTATCATCAGAACCTCTTAAGATTTTTTTCCATGTAATTTATGCCTTGGAAATTTTGGCTTTGATACCAAAGGCCGCATCCAGTCCTGAACCAGACTCAATTACCGGGCCTATTAAATCATTCACATTCACACCCTTGTTTGAGACAAATTTATTGTCAAAGGTGTGACCAAGACCTCTTACCATCCCGATGACACCCGGCATGATCCCCTCATTAAAATTAACCTTGACCTTTACGGCCCCCACAGGCGTGGTAAGCAATGCATCACCACAATCCTTAAGGCCCTTGGCTGTCACAGGGTTAATTTCCACCACAATATCAGTACCGGTCAAGACCTTGTCTGAAACTGTTTTAAGGGCAAAGGGGGAGACTGCAGGAACTGTTCCTGTCAACCGCATATTGTCGATGGGAATCAGTGTCAGCTCAAAATCACCCTGGGCCTGGATGGTGGCGGGATTGGTGGACAGAAAGGTAAAATCAACAAGGGGAGTTCCATACGGAGCCCCTTCTGATACCAGGACATGCCCTTCTTCGGACAAGGCATCCCAAATATCTAGTGTAACCTCTTCAAGGCAATCAGCAAAACTCGCCCATTCAAAATTCTCGGCAACGGTTCCGCCAAGGGCCTGGGCCAGAAGAATCAGGGCATCGCCGGGATCTTTGGTATCAAAAACAGGCTTGATGACAGGCCGGGCCAAGCCAATGACATTCTTTGCAAGACCAGCTTGAGAAGGGACATCTTCAATTCCTTCCAAAAAGGTATTCATCGGAAAGATTACATCGGCTTCCATGGCGGTTTCATCCAGAAAGGAGGAAAAACTGACCACAAAGGGTATCCGCTTAAATGCCTCTTTTACCCGTTTTGGATCGGAAAAAGAATAACAGGGATTGGCATTGTATACAAAAAGCGCATCAACAATGGGGTTTTCCGCTGCAGCAAGTTTTGCCACAAGGTCATTGATGGAACTGGCCAGTTTCTCTTGTCCGGCACCGGTTTCAGCCGCATCGTCCAGGATTGCTTCAGGAAATGACAGATAGTCATTTTGGGGCATGATAAAAGCGCCGCCTTTTTTGTTCAAGTTGCCCACAAGACAGTTCAGGGTATGAACAGCGACAAATTCCTTGAGGCTTTGTCCATTTTTACCCCTGCCCTTTCCGGGAATGGCCACTGGCATTTTGGCCTTGGCAAACAGGAGGGCAATTTTTTCGATATCATCAGGTTTAATGCCGCAAACTTGTGCAACCTTGGCCAAGGCATATTCTCGTTGAACCATGATGGCAAATTTATTGAAACCGCCTTTGAAATTACTGGCATCAAATAAATTATTTTTAATGATCACAGCACAGATACCAAGGGCCAGATCGCTTTCTGTTCCTGGGTTAATGGGTATCCATTTATCTGCATTGGCGGCGGTATTGGACAGCCGGGGTTCTACCTGGTAAAGTTTGGCATGTCGTTCTTTTCTGGAGGCGTTGGCTTTAAAACAACTCACCGGCGCTCCCCATCCTTCAATCAGACCGGCACCAAAACTTAAAACAAAATCTGAATTTTCAAGATCAAACCCAATGGTATTACCGGCGCCGTGCAGGGTTTGGGCGGTCATTTCCAGGTTGGATTCCAGACTTGGCATGGTATAAAGATTGGGAGAGCCAAAGGCCGTTAAAAACCGTTCAAACAGTTTTGGTACTGACCCTTTGCCTTTGTCTGTAATACAGGCAAGTTTTTGGGGTACCTTGCTTTTTCTTATGCCGGATAGTTCTTTTGCCGTAAGGGAGATGGCCTCCGCCCAGGAAATTTTTTCAAATGTATCACCGTTTTTTCTCAGGGGAGTTTTTATCCGGGCCGGGTCATACAAATATTGAAGACCTGCGATGCCGTGAAGGCATGCGCCACCGTCATTTATGGGATATCCCGCCAGACCTTCTATTTTAACAGGCCGGCCAGCTATTTTTCGAACACTGATACCGCAGTTTCCTGGGCACAGGTTGCACACCGAATTATCATAGGATATTTCGCCGTCAACTGGAACAGGAGTCCAAGGCCAGTTCTGGGTCCAGATGGAAGAATCATCTGTCAGTTTCAACCCAACCGGGGAAACCACAACACCCGCAACTGCGCCAAGGCCCAATCCCAAGAAGCTTCTTCTATCAACTTTCATAAGTTAGTCCTCTATAAAGTTTGAAATTCTTGTATTGTAGGCCGCTTATTTGTGACACTGTAAACAATAGCCCTGGTGGCCTGTTTCCTCTTTGTGACACGCTGCGCAGTCATCCATCTTCATCCGATCCCAGGAATGTTTTTTAATTCCCCAGATATTTTGTCCCCAGATATCACGACTATAACCTGTGATTCTATTTTCTTCGTAGGGTTTTGAAGTGGTAGATTCACCAATGGGACCATGACACGATTTACAATCCATGGGTTTGTCACCCGTAATATGGGCTGCATGGGAGAAAAAGACACAATCGGGCTGCTTTGAATAAACAAACCAGGGGACCTCTTTCTCCTTTGCCACATACTCTTGTGCAAAAATAGCTTCATCTTCTGTTTCACCCATGGGCTCGTCTGTATGGCATTCCATACAGGACTCAAGACTGGGCATCCCGGAAAATGTGCCGTCTTCTCTCAAAAAGTGACAGGTTTCGCAATCACCAACTTCTTCGGTATGAAGCACGTGATCAAAGTTAAAAGGTTGCTCTCTTTTAGAATAAAGCAACTTGGGAAAAAGCAGCCAGCCGGACAAAAAACAGACCAGAAATGCCACCATAAAAAAGATGACGCCAAGCCCCAGGCCCTTGTCATCTTTTGGGTCACCACCAGTGCCTTCCCCTGCACCATCCATGGAACCATTTTCATCTTTGTTTTCTATTTTGCTCATGAAAACTCCATCAATGTTAAAATGTTGATGTTACTTTAACCAGTTTGTCCAGGCTTTGGCCTGGACTTATTTGCTTTGCCGATAGCATTCCTTGCTCATCCGCAATAACGTCCCTTAAGTCATAATTTGCGTTATTCTATATAAATATCTTGTTTCCTTGTCAAGGTAAATTAG
>CAYWNB010000234.1:3714-4820 GCA_964459195.1 uncultured Desulfobacula sp. | reverse complement strand
ACCTCGCTACTGCCGCCTCTGATAAATTTTGCATCGGGATATCTTTTTTGGAACACCTTGAGCATTTTTCGGTTTCCCGCAAGAACCGTGGCAGTGAATTGTTTGTAGTGGTTCTCTCGTGCAATGGTTTCCAAGGATTCCAGAAGAAAGCTTGCTATCCCCATGCCATGGAGTTCTTCCTTGACCAGAAAGGCCACTTCTGCTGCATCGCTTCCGATCTCGGCATAGGAGCCAATGGCCACAATCTGTTTGCGCTTGCCAAGTTGCATCAGGCCTATCAGGGTCATGTTTCGTCGATAATCCACCTCGGCCCATTGTTGCTGGAGCATTTTTCTGGAGAAGACCTTCCGTTTGTTGAAAAATCGATAATAGATGGAATCTTCCTGGAGGGAATAGAAAAAATGGCGGGATTCGAATTCATCCGAGGGTAACAGCGGTCTGAATTCAACCTGCTTGCCATTGGCAAGCTTCATGGAATAATGATAGGAATCTAGAAACAGAAGATCCTGGCTGGTGGGGGGCAGCTGGTCCGGGAAGATATAATGTCTCCTTTTGGCCTGGCGGATCAGTTCTTTGCGAAACTTGGGGTGGGCAATCTGGGCCAGCTCCATGACCCGCTGGAAAATGCTTTTCCGCCCCATTTCAGCAATGCCGTACTCGGTGACGATGATGTCGATATCCCCCCTTGTGGTGGCCACACCGGCGCCTTCACTCAAATGGGGAACAATACGGGAGACGGCTCCGTTCTGGGCTGTTGAGGGGATGATGATAATGGAAAATCCTCCCTTTGACATGGAAGAACCCCGGATAAAATCCACCTGATCTCCAATCCCGCTGTAAAAAAGGTATCCCTTTGAGTCGGAACAGATCTGGCCCGTGAGATCCACTTCCAGGGCAGAACTGATGGAAATGAAATTGTCGTTTTTGGCAATCACATTGGGGTCATTGACAAAATCCGAGGATTTAAAATAGAACATGGGGTTGTTGTCCACATAGTCATACAAGGCTTTGGAACCCATGCAAAGGGTTGCCACCACCCGGTCCGGTAGATAGTTTTTTTTCCGATTGGTAATCACTTTGTTTCGAAACAAGGGCAATAGGCCGTC
>CAYWNB010000234.1:0-3614 GCA_964459195.1 uncultured Desulfobacula sp. | reverse complement strand
TGGGGATTGACCTGGGCAATGACAACCTCGGCATTTTTCATGCCGGAAAGGGTGATGTCCACGGAAATCCCCAGGGAGCAATAACCGTGCTTATCCGGTGGGCAGACCTGGATCAGGGCCACGTCCAGGCCGATTTCATGATTTTCAAATATTTGGGGAATCTGGGACAAGTAGACCGGAATATAATCAATTTTCCCTTCAAAGGCAGATTGGCGCATGAGAACAGAGATAAAAAACAGCTTGATGGAAAACCGGGAGAGAAAATTTTTATCGTTGACATAATTGGACAAGGTGGAAGAGAGCATCTGATAAATAATGATGTCCTGGACGGACAGGTCTTCGACCATGGCTTTGATCAGGCGCTGGGGCTCTCCACAACCGGTTCCGATAAAGACCCTGCTGCCGTTGTGGATTTTTTTGACGCTTTCTTCAGGGGTGAGAAGTTTATCCGGACAGGTTTCCCTTAAATTCATGAATCGTTCTCCTGATGAACCGTATGCAGTTTTTAAAATGGGCCTAAAGTGGACCAAGTATTAAATATTTTTTTAGGAATGTACAGGGAAAACAGGAGATCTCTTTTCATCAGGGGTTAAATCGAAACCTTTCCCTGGTATAATGCCAAGGAAAGGTTTAAATAATTATAGTTTAAGAGAATCACCCACAAAAGATGGAGAAAAACACAATGACTCTGGATAAAAAGAATGCCCTTGATATTCAGCGGCCAAAACTTATTGTGATGCCGTTTCAAGCACGTGATGGCCAACCCTTTGACGGGATCGGTCTTGGCCTCCATTTTTTCTTTGGCAATTTGTTGGGTGTCCATGCCGGCCTTATGGAGTGCTGGTTTGGATGGCGGGTGAAAAAAATATTTCCGGAACCTATGCTTTTGACGGCGTATTGCCGGGGGAATAACTTGTTTCCTGATATCCGGGCGCTGGGCAGCCGGGAAAAGGTCCGGTTCTGGCTTGAAGGGACTTATTGCCGGAAAGGGGATAAAATTTTTCTTGACCTGGTGCTCCATGACACAAAAGAAGAGTCAGCGTCAAAAATTTGTCTCTCCCTTGGATTGTCTGACGGGCTCCTTGCGGGGCGAAACGAATTTTTTGACTGGCTTGAAACTTGTGGAATTCCCTTTGTTGGCATTGAAAAGGCATTGTGGCCCGAGCAGATTTCTGGCAGGGGACTTGCTTTCCTCGGACGTGGGTTGGAAACCCTTTACCTAAATTATATCCAGGGCCGTGATAACAAAGAAACGAGTGCAGACACTGATTTAATTGACCTTTCATGGTTTGACAGATCGGTTGAGGCTTCCACGGCCTCATATCTAGCCCAGGATCTTCGAGGATGGGGCCTGTATAAAAATGGGGAAACCGTATTGGCAAAAAAGGCCTTTGCGTCTGCCCTGGAATTAAATCCGGAGGGTATTGGCGCCTTGTCGGGAATGATGTGGTGTGCCCTTGGTGTCCACGACAGGGCAGGGGCCCTTCACTATGCACAGCTCAAGGCGGGGTGCCGGGGGGAAGACTTGGAAAAGGCCAGAACCTTTGTGGACAAAAAATTTGAGGCGCCTTCTTAAGGCGTATTTCAAATTTTTTGTCCTTTTTGTAAGTCCTAGGCTGGCCCCATGGTTTTAGGTTCAAAGTTCAGGGTGGCAAAATAGTCCTCCACGGTTTCCGCTCGCCGTATCAGCTCTACGCTTTTGTCTTTTTTCAGCAGTAGTTCCTTGGGCCGTAAATGACCATTGTAATTGAATCCCATGGCATGCCCATGGGCACCGGTATCATGGATGACCAGAATATCTCCCTCCTGTGTGACCGGAAGGTCCCTCTGGATGGCAAACTTATCATTGTTTTCGCACAGAGCTCCCACCACATCCACTCGTTTCAGGTCGGGGGCATCCTCTTTTCCATGGATATGAATATGGTGATAGGCTTCATACATGCCAGGCCGCATGAGGGCTGCCATGGAAGCATCCACCCCCACATAATTTCGATAGGTCTCTTTGTGGTTGATGACCGAGGTGACCAGCGCTCCGTGGGGACCTGTGATAAACCGTCCGCTTTCCATATAGAGTTTGGGGGCCCAGCCGTTTTGTTTTTTAAAGGCCTCAAAGGAACAAGTAACCCCTGCGGCCATGGCAGCCAAGTCAAATTTGGGTGTGTCAGGAGTGTAGGGAATACCAAGACCTCCCCCAATATTGATGAAATCAAATTGGATGCCCAAGCGCCCATGGATCTCTTTTATGATGGCAAGGAGCATGTCTGCAGTTTTTACCATATAGGTATAGTCCAGTTCATTGGAAGCCAGCATGGTATGGATTCCGAAACGTTTGATCCCCAGGTCCATGGAGCGTTTATAGGCACCAAGGATCTGATCATGGGTGACCCCGTATTTGGCTTCCATGGGGTTACCGATGATTTTATTGCCGGTTCTTTTATTGCCCGGGTTGTATCTAAAGCAGATGAGTTCGGGTATTGCGGGTAATTTTGAAATTAAAGAGATATCATCCAGGTTGAGAATACATCCGTCTTTTTCCAAGGCTGCCTGAAATTGGTGTACACTTGTGTTGTTGGAGGTGAACATGATGTCGTTTTTTTGGCTGCCTAGGTTCCGGGACAGGGTGATTTCCGGTATGGAGCTGCAGTCAAAACCAAAGCCCTTCGCCTTTAACAGAGCCATGATCGCTGGGTTGGGCAGTGCCTTTACGGCAAAGTATTCCTTGAAACCATCAATTTTTTTAAAGGCCAGATTGACCTCTTCACAGGTTTGGTGTATCCCGGTTTCATCATAAATATGGAAAGGGGTTCCAAAGGTCTGGACGATTTGGGGCAGGAGGGGGGATAATCTATTTTTAAAATGAGATGACATTGGCATTTGGCTTGGTTTCCTTCTCTCGTTGCGGGGGATTATTTTGCATCCGGTAGTTTGATCTTTGCTGTCTCTTTGTAAGTGGAAAGGGCGATAAATGTTTTGGTGTCTCGTATGGACGAGATCCCGGCAATCTGGGTTCTTAAAATGCTTTCAAGCTCCTTGTTGCCGGAAACTTTGATTTTTGCCATGAGGCAATCTTCTCCGGCCAGGTAATGAACTTCCTGGACCTGTTCAATGTCGGCGACAGCATTCCCGGTTTCTATGATTTGGGAAGGGTCTTTTACCCCCATGTGGATAAAGGCGATCATGGCACAATTGAACATTTCCGGGTTGAGGCGGACCTCATATCCTTCTATTACCCCCCGGGCTTCCAGCTTTTTGATCCGTTCAAGTACGGCAGAGGGGGCCATCCCGATGGTTCTGGCAACTTCCACATTGGGAATCCTGGCTTTTTTTTGAAGGATTTGAAGAATCTGGAGATCTATAGCATCCATGTTTTTTACGCCTTTGATATTTATTGATAAGGGACTAAATGTGTATTATATTCAGTTTATAGTATGATGTCAAGAATATTATATAAATATTATATGAAATATAAGAATTATATTCTTTTGAATCCCGAAAGAGATGGTGTTTTGATTTCTGTTGAAAAAACGGATGGTTTCATATACGTTTACCAAGGAAAATGCTTAAAATAAAGTAATAACGGGTTGGCATTGATGCGATGAAAAATGATGCGATGA
>CAYWNB010000233.1:0-4838 GCA_964459195.1 uncultured Desulfobacula sp. | reverse complement strand
ACGTGTCCGCATATCTTGTAAATTTGAACGATATCCACCCACTTTTTTAAAACCGAGCAAATATTTCTAACAATATTTTAAAAAGGTGTAAAGATTTTTCAACAATTCAAATTTTCTGAGAATTTTTGAGAATATAGTTGAATCGGAAGATTAGTCGCTCAACGTTCCACGTAACAGTAAATCATATTCATCCGTAATTTTTTTGCTAATGTCAGATGCTTGAAAAATCAACCCTCCTTTCCCTTTAAACGGCTTTGATTTTTCAGAAAATTTGATTAAATTTTGTATCGCTGTAGTAAAAAAATTCTTTTTTATTTTTTTATCTTTTTTTAGCTTTTCGAAATCTTTAGCTAAGTTATGTATCATCTGCAAATAGGATAAATCATTAGGATCTAATGGAAAAAAGTAGTAGTCTTTCCTAAAGAGTTTTACATTGATGGGCTCTACTGAATCCCATGTTGTTCCCTTTAATCGAAGTTCTTTATAGTCAACCTCGCACACTGGATGGTAACTACAATCCGCTTTTATCGATGCTCTTTTCAATAAATTATGTGAGAGTTTGTTTAATGATAAAATTTTCAATAAATTTGAGTCAATAAACAGTTTAGATCCATGCAAATACCTGTCTGCCAGATAAGAGTTAGAAAATGCAAAATTTGCTGACAAATAGTCGTCTTCTCCTTTATTGTTATTGTATACCCTACGATATCCAGTAGATACAATTGTTTTTACACCAGGAAAACATGCTTCATTTTCAACCTTACTAATAAAAGAATGAGCACGAGATACAACTCCCAAATATTTTGAAAGACTCTCAATGCCTATGTTCGCCTTTGCTTTATATTCTTTAAGAAATTCTTCTTCCGACATCTCTTGGGGAAAGTTTTCTTCAAATAAAATTTTTAGGTCATTGATTGAATGCCCCGAAAATTCTATTTTGCCGATTGAAGGGAATAAAAAATTATTTATATCCATCATTATCAATAATGAATCATTGATCCTATGAGAATAAATTTCTTCATCCGGATAAAATTGGGATAGCTGTTTTTTTTCTTCATCGATATATGCAAGTGCCCTATCAAGATTATTAAGTCTATCAATTGCACTTTTACCAATATTTGTTCTCAAATCAGCCCCTATCTCTAAATGAGATGAAAACCCCATCAGGTCTAATTGAGCACAAACCGTATACTTTATGTCTGCATTATATTTTTTTTTAGACGGGTTTTCTGTTTTTTTTATATTAGCCGGGGAAGGGGCATATATGTATCCTTCGCTCATTCATTTTCCTTATGTGGCTTGATGATATAAAGTAATTGAGCAATTGTCCGCATATCTTTTAAAGATAATTGATATGCGACCAGATTAACAAAAAATTTTATTCAAGAATTCAGTATCAACAATTTTTATACCTGTAAAGGTATTTCAACTGATCAACTTTGGTGAAAATATAATTGAATCAGAAGGGTTATGCCAAAGTATTCTTTATTGGAGACTAACAGGAACCGGCAATCATCCTGAAATGATGCGGATTATTATGTCTATGATTTTTCTCCCCCAATGCAGAATTTAAAGGAACGGAATAATATTAACCGACCTCAGTTTTTCTGAATCACAGTCCCATACCACATATTGTGGGCGGGACAAATTATCATTTGATACCAGTGGGTAATCTTATTACATTGATAAACTTATAAAACAGACACCGATCATATCGGTGGCTTTTTGTACGAGTGCCTCTTATGAACAAAAGTTCCCAGGCATCGGCAGGGTGGAGGGACAGAGCGGCCTAAAAAGGTTCATGGGCTGGATTCATGGGCTGTTCTAAGAATAATCTCCTCCTGAAGGGCCGGGGTGAGATCCACAAAATAATCTGAATACCCTGCCACCCGCACAATAAGATCCCGGTAATTTTCCGGGTGCTGTTGGGCCTTTTGCAATGTCTCTTTGTCCACCACATTAAATTGGATATGGTGACCGTCCATCTTGAAATAGGAACGGATCAATTGTACCAGAGAGGTGATGCCCTTCTCGCTTTTTAAAAAATCGGGTAAAAACTTCTGATTGAGCAGGGTGCCACCGGTTTTTAAATGGTCAATTTTTGCAGCGGATTTCAACACAGCCGTGGGGCCGCAATTGTCTGCTCCCTGGACAGGAGAGATTCCTTCGGAAAAAGGAATAAAGGCTTTGCGCCCATCGGGCAGGGCCCCGGTGATTTCCCCGAAATACACATGGCAGGTGGTGGGTAAAAGGTTGATGCGATAAACCCCTCCCCTGGCATTGGGTTTTCCTGTGACAGCCCCGTGGTATGCGTCAAAAACCTCGGTAAGGACCTGGTCGGCATAGTCATCATCGTTACCGTACTTGGGTGCCTTAAGAAGCGCGTCCCTGACTATATCATTTTCCACAAAATTATTCTCCAAAGAAGACAAAAGGGTTTCCATGGAAAAGCACTTTTGATCATAAACTGTGGTTTTAACAGCGGACAGACAATCGGTGATCGTTCCCATGCCCACCCCCTGGATATAGGAGGTATTATACCGTGCCCCGCCCTGGTTATAGTCTCGTCCCGTTTGAATACAGTCCTCGGTCACAAGGGACAACAGGGGAACCGGCATATATCGGCCGTTTATCTGCTCAATGACATTGGAACCACGGATTTTGATCTTGGCAAAATGTGCCAGTTGTCGAGAAAAAGCGCAAAATAACTGGTCATACGTCTCAAAGGTCACAGGGTCACCGGAGTGAAGACCGATCTGCTTTTGGGTCCTTGGGTCCCGGCCGTTGTTCAGGGTAATTTCCAGAATTTTAGGCAGGTTAAAATACCCGGTCAGAATATAGGCTTCCCTGCCAAAGGCACCAGCTTCCACACACCCGGAAGCCCCAGATTTTCTGGCATCTTCCATTGATTTTCCCTGGAGGAGCATTTCCTGGACAATGGCATCGGTGTTAAAAACCGAGGGCTGGCCAAAACCGGTGGCAATGATCTTCAATGCCCGTTTCACAAACCGGTCCGGATTTTTCCGGGAGACCTGGACCATGGAGCTTGGCTGGAGCAGGCGCATCTCTTCAATGACATCCAGGATCAAATAGGTCAGTTCATTTACCCCGTCCTTGTTGCCCGGGGTCACCCCCCCCAGATTGATGAGGCAAAAGTCCACATAGGTATTGCTCTCCTTTGCCGTCACCCCCACCTTGGGCGGTGCCGGGTGATTGTTAAATTTTATCCAGAAACAGGAGAGGAGCTCCCTGGCCGCTTCCCGGGTCAGACGACCCTGTTCAATATCTGCTTTGTAAAAGGGATAAAGGTTCTGGTCCAGACGCCCCGGGTTATATGCGTCCCAGGGGTTGAGTTCCGTGATCACCCCCACATGGACAAACCAATAATACTGGAGGGCCTCGTGGAAGGTTTGGGGCTGATGTTCCGGCACCCGCCGGCAAATGGCTGACAGGTCAACCAACTCCCGGCGTCTTTTTGGATCGGTTTCTTTTTGGGACAATTCCTCTAGAATACAGGCATGGCGGTTGGCAAAGGCGATCAAGGCATCTGCTGCAATATCAAGGGCCGTCAACACCTCCTGCTGATCAAGGGCCGTTGTATCTGAAAAAAAATCCAGATCGCCAATGGCCGAATGAATCCGGGCTTTCAGGTCACCGAACCCATTGGTATAGATCAAATCCCCCCCTGCGGTATGGCCCGGCGACCGCTGCTCCTGAAATTCCGTAAAAACACCGGCTTCAAAGGAATTCTTCCAGGGAGATTCCATGGCGGCAAATATCTTTTCCCGAATGGTCTTTCCCTTCCAAAAGGGAATAATGGTCTGCTCATACACCTGCTTTGTTTCGTTTGAAACCCCATAGGCCACACGGGGCCGGGTATCCAGAATTTCAAGGTCCCCAAGAGAATGAAGGCAGACTTCCGGATAGGTGGGCACCGCCTTGGGTTCCGGCCCCCGTTCTCCTACAATCAGCTCATTTTCATCAATGAAAATGCGCTTGTGGGCGAGGAGATGCTCAAGGCACAGGGCCCGTTGAACCGGGACGGAATGACCTGGGTTTACCTTTGTTTTATAGAACCGGGTCACCAGCTCTGCTCGTTCATGGGAAATGGTGACTGGCCGTTCAATACTTTTTTTTCTCAGTTGCTCTACCCTTGAATTCATTTCATCCTCCGATGGTCGTATTAAACCCCTTGACCTCAAACATTTGCCGCACTTCTTCCACACGTTCATCTGTTGGCGGACTTATATGTTTTAATTTGTTTTTCATTTTCAACCGTTCATACTTGCCGTCGCCACTGGTGTGAAAGGGCAGAATATGAATATCCCGGTAGTGGGTCTGCCCTGTTAAAAATTCAATGATTTGACGGATATTGTCCCGGGTATCTGTTCGGGTGGGAATCAAGGGGAACCTCAGTTTCAGGCCTACCCCAAGATGGGAAAGCTTTTTAAGGTTTTCCAGGATTTGTCCCACGGGCTTTCCCGTAAAAGTCTGATGGTCCTGGTCCTCCATGATCTTGATATCAAAAAGCACCAGATCCGCCACGGTTGCTGCAGCTTTGAGGATATTGAAAGGCGCAAACCCAGAAGTATCCAGGCAGGTGTGGATCTCTTGTTTTCTGCAGGCCGAAAGTAATGGAAGGAGCAGTTTTGGGTGGGCCAGGGGCTCGCCCCCGGAAAAGGTGACACCCCCGCCGGATTCATCGTAAAAGATCCGGTCTCGTTCAATTTCCCGGACCAGGGATTCCACAAGCTCTCCAATGTTTTTTACCTCTGAAACCTTCCCCATGGCCTGGCTTTCCGGGTTGTGGCACCATTGGCAGGACAGGGGACACCCCT
>CAYWNB010000232.1:0-4857 GCA_964459195.1 uncultured Desulfobacula sp. | reverse complement strand
AGAGTTCTTTATAGTTCAGGGTGGTCTTGTCGGTTTTTCCTTCCGATACGGCATTCTTATGAATATCTACAATAAACCGTTTTAGTGCCAGCAGGAAGACGATGACAGCAAAGGTGGCTGTCGGGATCATTGTCATATCCACAAACCAGGTGGAAAAGAAGTTTGAATGGGAGATGACATGGGCACCCTCGTGGGCATGTGACCAGTGAAGACGACCCGCAAGGGCATCCCCAAAGAGGACATTGAAAATTTTGGTCATGGTATCACCATAATTCATGGTGATGAAGGCCAGAAGGGCAACCCAAATGGCCGGGATGCCTATCAGGAAGGGCAGTTTTTTCGGGTCATTCACTGCCCTGGCTAGCGCTTTGGGCGTGGCATATTCGATAATGGCAGCAGAGCGGATAGCCGCAAGCACGTCTCCGGGGGCCGCGCCCCTGGGGCAAAGATCTGTACAATCGCCGCAATTATGGCAAAGCCAGATATCACCGTTGCCGATCAGTTTATCTTTGAGGCCCCAGGATGCCGCGATCATTTCTTTCCTGGGAAAAGGGCTGTCTTCCGGTGCAATGGGGCAGGCAACGGAACAGGTGGCGCATTGGTAACACTTTTTGAGTGTCTCTCCGCCAAGACCCTTTACTTGGGCAATAAACCCAAGATCTGGTTGTGCAAGATATTTTTCAGTCATACTAATATACCTCCATATAATTTTGCAAATTTACCCTTAGAATCCTTTGAAAGGGTTGGGGCCCATTTCTTCAACTTTTTCGACAAAGGCATTAATAATCCCTGGAAGTTTGTCATATTCATCAATGGCAATCTCTTCAAAGGCCACTCGCTCTTCTTCAAGGGCCAGGCTGGCAAGGGCTTCCCCAATCTTTTTTACCCGGACTTCGGCTAGTTCTGAGCCTTTCATAAAATGACACTGGTAATCATCCCCATGTTTACAACCGATGAGAATGGCACCGTCAAGGCCCTGGGCCAGGGCATCTTTAATCCAGATGGTATTGACAGAACCAAGACACCTGACCGGAATAAACCGGACATTGGGTGAATAATCCATTCGGTTCATTCCCACCATATCAAGGGCAGGGAAGGCATCATTTTCGCAGATAAGGGCCAAAAATCTAAAGGGCGGCTCATCATAATCATCTTCAGATGGAACGCCGATGGCCTTTACCTGGGAGCCAATACTGTCAATGGTATAATCGGCAAAGGTAATAATTCTCTCAGGACAGGCACCCATGCAGGTTCCACATCTTCGACACCGGGTGGGATTGATGTTGGGAGTTCCTTTCTCATCATCATCCAGAGCGCCAAAGGGGCACTCAACCGTACATCTTTTGCACTGGGTACATCTCTGGAAAAAGAAATCGGGGTAGGTCATGTCACCAGACCTTGGATGAACGGCCATGCCGCGGTTGGAACTTTCAATACATTGGATGGCCTTAAGCGCAGCGCCCGTTGCATCTTCAATGGACTCTTCAATGGTCATGGCCCGTCTGATGGTGCCAGCTGCATAAACACCGGTTCTCTGGGTCTCATAGGGGAAGCAGATGTAATTGGAGTCTGCATACTGACCGAAAAGATCATTGTCCCGAAAGCCGGGTCCCTGTCTGTAGGCCAGGTTGATGATGGGATCATCCTTAGTAGCAGGCACCATACCGCCGGCAACAACAACCATGTCCGCTTTGATGGCAAGATTGTCTCCCAAAAGGGTATTGATGGCGGTGACGGCAATGCTGTCACCCTGTTGGGCAACTTCTGTGACAGCCCCCTTGGTCATGAAAACACCGTCATCTTGCTGCATGCTTTTGTAGAAATATTCCTGGAGTCCGGGGGTTCTCATGTGCTGATAGATTATATAGGCTTTACCGTCTGAATAATCATTTCGGACATACTTGGCCTGTTTGAGGGCCACCATGCTGGTAACGGAACCGCAATATTCAAAATCCGCATCATCTTCATCCTTGCCAGGACTCTGGATAAAGACCACATTTTTGGCTTCTTTGCCGTCGGAGGGTCGGACAATCTTTCCCTTGGCAGCAATCATTTCAAATTCATCATTGGAAACCACATCGGCAAGGTCCACGCCCAGGTGGGCATATTCTTCACCTTCCAGAACGGCAGGGCGCCATCCGGCTGCCAGAACCACGGCACCATAAAGTTCGCCATTGGGATCCAATTGAAGGATATCTTCTCTTCCTTCATTGTATTCGAGATATTTGGCATGGGCAGCTTCTACATCCAATTCCTTGCCGGCCTCATCCACCAACATCTCTTCGGGCAGGGGAAAAGGAACGTCAAAGGGAATCTTTTCGCCGGGGGTTTTAAAGGTCACCGTGAACTCACCGGGTTGGCCTGCGATACGGGCGACTACCGTATTGGTTTTGACCGTGATGTTAGAAAATCCTTCAACCTCCTGGATCATGGCTTCCACCACCGGAGTCTGGAGCGCTTCAAAGGGCTCTGCAACGGGCATCTGGCTGCGAAGTTTGCCTGCATATCCGCCCAGGGCATCCGTTTTTTCAACAATAGTTACCTCATACCCGGTTTTAGCTGCATCAAGTGCCGCTGCCATGCCGGTAACACCCCCCCCCAGAACCAGGATCTTCTTGGAAAAAGATTCTAATTTATAGGGTTCGGGCAGGGTGACTTTTTCAACACTGATCATACCCATCTTGATATAGTCTTCCGCCTTCATCTGGATGGGGTCAAAATGTTCTTCATCATCCTTCTGATCTTCGGTAAGGGCGGGGTATTTTTCCCTTGAATGGGGCCAAACAACCCCTTCTCGAAGGTTTGCTCTTTCTACAATGCAATTATCAAATTTGAACACGTCAAAGTTTACCCGCCTGGAGCAGGCGCCGATGACCATCGCATTTACCTTGCCGTCATCCACATCTTTTTGAATGAGGGCAACTCCTTCTTTGGAGCACAGGAAGGGATGGGTGGTACAATTTACACCCTCTTCATCGGGGACATCGACCAGCGCCTCCATGTCGAGAGTATCGCCTATTCCACAGCCTGTGCATATATATACGCCGTATTTTTTATCCATGGTGAGTTACCTCCTTACAAGGGTCTGAATGGCTTTAAGTGCCATGCCAGTGGCATTCTGGTTAGATGTTACGACATCGGCAGGTTTGTTGGCACACCCTGCTGCAAACATGCCGCCTTTTGAAAAGTCATTCACAATAAAGCCGTCTTCGTTGTATTGAAGATCTGCATTGGGTTTGTCAATGGCGCTGGTGGGCTGCATTCCGGTGGCCAGCACCAACAAGTCAACGGACTGACGGACTTTTTCGCCTGTGATGGTATCTTCAGCCACAAGATTTATGTTGCATGTTTCCGCCTCTTCACTGACTTCCGCTACTTTCCCTTTGACAAAGAAAATGTTCTCATCTTTCTTGAGGTTGGCATAGAATTTTTCATATTTCAGACCCGGTGTTCGAAGATCAATATAATAGATATAAATTTTGGCATCCGGGTACTGTGCTCTCAGGTAGGTGGCATGTTTTAAGGATGCCATGCAGCAGATATAAGAACAATAGGGCAGATGATTCTCGTCTCTGGACCCTGCGCATTGGGCAAATGCGATGGTTGCAGGTGCCTTGTCATCGGAGGGTCGAAGAATCTTTCCTTCGGTGGGACCATTTAATGAGGCCATTCTTTCCAGCATCATGTTGGTCACAATGTTTTGATACCGGCCAAACCCCAGGTTATCGATCTTGGTGGCGTCGTAGGGCTGCCATCCTGTGCTCCAGACAATGGCACCGACTTTAAGATCAATGGTTTTTTCTTCCATGTCAAAGTCAACGGCATCATATTTACAGGCTTCCTTGACCCTGTCCCGGTCATCGGTGCCCATGGCAGGATCCATGACATATCTTTGGGGGAATGCCATGTTATGGGGGAGATATGCTGCTTTTCTGCGGTCCATGCCAAAGTTGAAATCATTGGAAATTTCAGTTTCACATACTTTGGCGCATTCGCCGCAGGCGGTGCAGTTTTCATTGACATATCTGGGGGCCGTCTTGATTGCTACCGTGTAATCACCGGGTTTACCATCCACGCTGGCCACTTCAGACATGGTGAGTACGGTTATGTTTTTGTTGTCCTTGAGTCGTCTATAGTTGATCTCAAGTCCGCATGTGGGCGGACAAAGTTTGGGGAAGTAGTGTTTGAGCTGGGATACTCTTCCGCCAAGGGATGCTTCCTTTTCCACAAGGAAGACCTCATACCCCACTTCGGCAGCTTCCAGGGCAGTTGTAAGGCCACTGATTCCACCGCCAACCACCATGATGCTTCCACTTACCGGGGCTGAATTATCTGTTGTCATGCTGTCCCTCCGTGCAATTGAGTTGTTTCTATTGGTTTTCTCATTAGTGTTATATGCCAAAATTCCAAGGCCTGACAGCCCTGCAAATTTTTTCCGGCACCCTCTTTCCTATTTTGTAAGTACAGACGCCTTGGGTTAACGCAATAATCGCGTATGTCTTTACAAAAGAGGAGACAGGAAGAAGGCCGGATAAGGCCTGTAATTTGAAAAAACCTCCAGGCACTGGAAAACCAGCACCTGGAGGTTGTGTATCAAACTATACCCTCAAAATTCAATTGCTTAAATTAGTCAGCAATGATTTTGATGTAAGGTACTTTTTTCATGGTCCATTCATTGGTCACTTTGTCGTATGTAGAGTTAACAAAGCAGAACCAATTTTCGTCATCCTGACCCATGAAGTCACCTCTGTAGTAAAAACCGGGGTATCTTGATTCTTCACGGAACTGGATGTGACGGGTATGGGCCTGAACTGTGTAGAGACGATGGTTGATTTCCCATGCTCTCATCAATTCATG
>CAYWNB010000231.1:0-4865 GCA_964459195.1 uncultured Desulfobacula sp. | reverse complement strand
AAAAACAATATAACGAGGCTACGAGAAAAAACCAATTTTTATTATTTGTAAAAGATTTTGAAAACCATAAATTAAAGTCATATGTTTTTGATTTACGTACCTGAGCGAAATACAACATCTCCCTTATTACTAAAAAAAAAAATGAATATTTCAAATTTGAGGTTAGAAATTTTGTCGACACCATATGCGGTATTCTGAGAAGTTTATAAAAAAGCGAGATATACAGGGATAGTCCGGGGGAATTATTTGATCCCGGGCACACAACTCTATAGCCAGTAGTCTGGTCTATTCAAAAAAATTTTAACCTGAAAAAATTAAACTTTTATATTCGAATTTTCCTTCTAAAAAAGACTAAGCTGCTCGGGAGCTTTAACTTTCGGAATTTCACCGGTGTTCTTTTGGAGATGCTCGCTTTTGTCTGTTTTTATGGCTTTGTAATCGGAAATATTACGCCGGATCAGCCCTGGTTTTGAAAGGTCCGCCAATATTTTATGATCTTCCTTTGAAACCCATCCCAGATCCTTGTCGATCTGCTGATTTCTTATATAATTCCGAAAATAGAGTCCAGCTTCGTCATCCCAGTGCAGGAAGCCCTTGCCTTTTATTTCATCCACGAGCCTGGGTAAAAATTCATTGATCTCAGGACTGATAGTGTGCATTTGCTGCCAGTGCCCGGCAGGTAATATCACATTCAGGGAAATCAATCCCATCAGGATAGGCGTTGCCCTTTGAAAATGTCTCCTCTGGTTGAGAAATCGGTTGATCCGCATCCAGTTGATGCACCCGTGAGCTTTCACCTGGTTTGCAATAACAAACAAATCCTGGAGCGAGGGGAGTTTTTCCCAGTCCTGAAGTGTAATTGGAGATTCAAAATGATAGAACCCGTCCCACTGTTTTTTTTCTTTCCATTCTTCTTTTTCAGCATCGGATACCGGCCAGAGATCAGGGTTTGCTATGTATACCAGTGACTGGTACAATTTGGGGAAGCTGCAATTCATCGCCCAAAGACACCATTTCCGCTCCATGGCCGGGGTCCATAGCGGATAGGTGCTCATGGATTCTCCAGCGTATCGACCCAGAACATAATTCCGGCAGTCCCTTCGGTTAAGCAGCGCATTCGATTCCGCGGAAACCGGATCCATGTTCCGAAAACTTGAGGCCCATCCGAAAACGGACGGCGCAAGCCGGAGGAACTCCTTGCTTGTGTGAAGCACTGGGCTGACATTGACTTCCACATATCTTCGGTTGGTTCTCTCGACAAAAAGCCTTATTATATCAATACAATGACCGATCTTTATTTCCAGGAGGAGGTCCTTTATGATATCGGCAGCCGTCACCTCGGTCCATGGACGCTCGAAAAAGTAATCCGCTTTTTCTTGAGATAATTCATGGGAAATGTCATTAGTGTTTCCTCGCATCACCATTTTGCTTTTTAATGAATTTTCATTTGCGGACCAGTTCTCATCCCTTGAATCTTTGAAGATGTGAGGCCTGTCAACCAGGGAAGACATGGCGGTTTCTGTTACCAAATGGTCATCTTCGTAGATTGAATTGTATTCTTCGATGATACAGTTCAGCGGCAGTGTTTCAGTTTTGAATTTATACGAAAACATCATGTGAATACGAATGGACCTCAACATATCCGAAGACAAAGGTTGCTCGGCGATAAATTCACCGTAAATTTTGAAATTTCCATCATGCAGAGCAAGGATAAATTCTAAATAATCCAGGTCCAAGTCAAGATTTTCCATAAAATATCCGACAAAAACGGGCGGTTTCGTTTTCTCGATTACTTCGGACAAACCTTTTATTTTTCGGAGTACTTCATCATCATCATCATCATCATCATTCTTGCTTCTGAACCAGGCTGCGGGTGCTTCCATGGCGTTGTCGGGCAACCAGGAAGCAACCCTATTATATACGCACCTGAGGAGCAGGATGATCTCACCGGGTAGTGGATCAAACAGCGATTCGTAAGATTCAGTTTTTAATACCGTCCGCCCGGACCGGGATACTGCATTGGAAATGGTCTTCCAGATAAAATCATCTTCCAAAGTTAACGCTTTGAACAAAGGTTTTGCTATATCCTGTCTTCGGAGGTTCCTGACGGCAGTCTTTTCAATCGCATCGACTTGCCTGGAGGACTTGTTGATCAATTTGCCTGTCTTTGTATCTGAATATTTAGGTTTTCCCCCAATGCCATATTTTAGTTCCAAAACTTTTCGCTTCTCTTTATCCAGAAATGTAATGGCCTTGGATACCGCTTCTTGTGTCAAAGGGTTCATCATGTTCGATGGTTCTTCTCATTCATATTGGTAAAATCAACATAATTTTTCATGAACTGGGCTATAATTATGGGTGGCTTGAGTTTATCCTGTTTGGCCTTTTCCGTGAATTTTTCAGATACTGTATCTGAAATGAGTATTGGAACTTGAACTTTTTTCCCTTTGAGAAGGCTTTTATTTTTAATAAAGCTTTTATCCAGGTATTTTGTATAATTGAACATAAATTGGCTCAACACTTTTGGAATGCTGGCGCCTTCCCAAGACAAAGCTGCCTTGAATTTTTCAAACAGGTCCACCGGTATTGCAAAAACCGTGCGGGCTTGATGTTTATTAGAATTATCCACCCTGCTCTTTTCTCCTTCAAGCCCAAGTTTACCACTTGAAATTGTTAATATGCTGATATCCTAGAGATTTTAATTTTTTTAATATTATTTACGTCTAAGATTTTAAAATTTTATCTTTTAAGATCAAGAGGTTATAAATTTAAAATATCCCAGTGGTAAATATGGGTTCAAGAATAGAATCAGATCCCAAAGCGGGCGATGCCCGCAATCCAGATTTTAAAATATCGCCTCTCCAAAGGAACCTATAATTTTCCATTTCCAGCCGACGTTTGCGGAATTAACAATATTTTTTCTTTCATTTTTCCCTTCCTCGCGAAGTGTCAGCCCAACAAATAATTAAGCGGTTGCCCGTATATAACTATAACTATTGATAATTTGCCGCATATCTTTAATATATGGGGCATATCTGATTATTCTCTATCAATATTTCTGAAGCCTGTAAAGGCATTTCGATGGATCAACTTTTGGTGGAAATATAATTGATTAAGAAAGGGTTTGCCAGAATGTTCTTTATTAGAGAAAAGATTACTGTGATGGGGGGAATAAGGCCCTGAGTTCCGGCAATATCTCTTGTAACGGCCATATCACCTGGTGGGACAGGGGTAAAAAAGAGGTCTTGCCGGATACTATCCTTTGATTTCGGAAATGGGTGTTTCCTTTTGCACTGATATTTTTGGCCTCTTTCCCTGTGCTGCTGTGATGGCAATTTCAGCAGGTTCCCTGGTATCGAACACTCGTGATCTAATGTGCTGGTTGATCCGTTCAAATATTTCCCGCAGAGGGTATGAAGTTTGGGACCCGGATGAAAGCCGTCCTCGGCCATAAGGTTTTTATCAAAAGGTAAATTAAATTTCAGGAATTCACAATCGGTCTGGGTCTTGAGCCAGTCCCCCATGGACCGATTCATCTGGCTTGAACACAATCCCAGGTAAAATCCCAGGGGCCAGGGCAGCGCCGGGAACATTTCCATAGGGGGAACTGCAGAAATGAGCAATTTTTTAACCTTGAATTTTTCCCGCAAAAGACACACCAGCTTTTTTTGCCGGTCCAGCCATTGGTCCTTTGTCACCCCCGTTTTTACATCATTGACCCCCAGGGAGGTGACCGCAACATCAAAAACTGCCGAAGGCAGGGATTCCATATGCGTCACGGTATCAGCGGTGGTGGCACCGGTTTTTGCAATCAATTCCCATTCAACCCTGAATTCTTTTCCAAAACAGACAAGAATCTGCCCGGACAATGCCCTGGCCTGGTCATCCACACCAACCCCGGCAGCAGCGGAATCCCCAAGGATCAGCAGGTGGACCTGTTTTGCCCCATTGCCCTGGATACCCTTGCGAGGTCCAGTGGCTTCGGGCAATCTGGGCGCTTTTTTATGAATTGTATCACTAATTCATCCAATAGTTCTATGGGCTCATCATCTACTTTGGTTCCTATTAGACTGATTATTTTAGCAGCGATTCGATTATCGAAAGGTTCGTTATAAAAATTGAAGATTGATTTACATAAATCCTCTTTGTTATCAAAAGACCAGGTCGCATTAAAAATTTCGGAATCATGAATTTTTAAACCACTCTTTTTGATCGTCTTTTGCGTATTCATTAATTCCAAATTTTCACTATTTACCAATGAAAATGCTCGCTGGACCTCTCCTTTTGTGGTCGGTTCAATAATCAATATCTCGCCTTCCTCCTTCAGTACTCTAACAGCCTCAGAAATTGCAGCTTCACTGTTTTGATGATGAAGGGATAGCGTAAAAATAACAAGGTCGAAAGAAGCGTTTGAAAAGGCGAGATTTTCACCAGAAGCTAATTGGAAAGTCACCCCCCGCTGTATTTTATCTTTGGCTTTTCTGATTCTTTTTAAATCGGGTTCTATGGCTATTAGTTTATGCGGTTTGTTAACCAAAAAAGCGGTTATGCGACCGTCTCCGCACCCTATTTCAAGCACTTTTTTATTGCTAAGGCTGGTGGTCTGTAAAATTTTATCGGCAATGATTTTGTCACTATTATCTTTCATCCCATCTCCTTAAGAGAATTGTCGGTAATATTCAAAACATGGACTGTCCTATGGTCTCTGTTGATACTCCATGTGTTTTAGAATCTGGGAGGTTCTTCCAGCGAAGGGTGCTTTTGGCAAAAGCAAAAAGGATTGGAATCCACGCCGGTATCCAGCATTAAAAATCGATATATCCCCTGGCATCTTTTGACCAATCCCGCTTTAGGCAACCCAATTC
>CAYWNB010000230.1:2619-4886 GCA_964459195.1 uncultured Desulfobacula sp. | reverse complement strand
AGTGCATGTTCCAAAGTAAGTTTTTTAAATTGAGGAGCATCATCACTCAAAAGAATGTTTACAATTGGAATTTCTGCTTGGCGATGATAGTAGGCGATTGCCGCCGCTTCTCGAATCCTCGTTTTGGTGTTTTTCCCCTTTTTTGCCTTAGGAAAAAATAAGTTCAACAACTTCTGCATCTCGAACTCTGAGAATTCTTTATCATAAGCCAAATCAAAAATTTGATTGATGATTTTCTTGGAAATATTAAAATTTGAAAGTAAGCTAAAAGCATGAGCATCAAAGATGTATTTCCTTTCTTTGCCACAGAGCAATATGTCAAGGATCGTCAAACGATTTTTATAGGGAACAGTAAAAAAAGCGGTATAGTAAGGATTACAAAAAATTTGTGAGTATTGGTTTTTACCATTGACCCTTACCGTGGTATCGTCAATTTGGTGAAATGGCGTAGTTCCAAGAGCAGCACGGAAAATAGCTTCTTTCTCTTTATTAAATCCAGACGCATCATTTGTCAAAATTCGAGAAATTGTTGATTGTGATATGAATATTCCGCAATTTTCAAAAAGTTCCAGAATCTTTGGCTGCGACATATTCGCCACATATTTAAGCGTGCATACCAATGACCGCAATCCTGGACCAAATTCCCCTGTAACCTCAGCAGGTAATTGCCCCGCATAGGTCTTCTTTTCAGTAGCTGAGTAGAAAATCTCTTTTTTTTATTTTTTGACACAAAACTCATTTTAGCATCCGTGGATATCTGCATTAAAAAAGGGGGGATGCTTTGCCTATCTGGGCCTTCTGGTATCGGGAAATCCACTGTATTAAATATTGCTGCAGGCCTTATCTCCCCGGATACAGGAGATGTGAAGCGCTCTTCTGAGCAGATTGGGGTTGCCTTTCAAAATCCCGTTTTGCTGCCGTGGAAATCTGCCCTGGATAATTTACGATTTATTGTGTCCGGACAAAGTGACAAAAATGAATCAACAATATACACTTGGCTGGATAAAATGGGGCTAACAGAAGCGGCCCATAAAAAACCACATGAAATGAGCGGGGGCATGCAAAAGCGACTGGGTCTTGCCGCAAGCCTTATCACCAGACCTAAGCTCTTCTTTTTGGACGAGCCCTTTACCTTTCTGGATCATTCCTGGCAGCAGCGCATCGCCCTGGAATTGAAACAATTGAATTTTAACACGGGCCTGACCATTTTTATGGCAAACCACGAACTTTCACCGGTGAAGTCGATGGGGGCTGAGATCCTCCGTATTTTCGGCACTCCCATCCGTATTAGCCAAAAAGCTTCCCCATAAGAGAATCGGATCAAAAAAAATAGATAATTTGAATGGAAATTATCCGGATCTTCCTGGGGGAGGGTGGCCCTTGCTGAAAGCCTAATATTATTATCTTTGATATTGACAAACCCGGTATTCGACCCCATTTTTTATACCCTACCCGGGTATAGTATAACAACCAATGATATGGGGAAAATATGATCAACCAGGAAGTTAAAAAGGATGCATCCACCCGCCTGAAAAAAATTGAAGGCCAGATCAGGGGAATCGGAAAAATGGTTGAAAATGAGAAATACTGCATTGATATCATCAACCAGATTACCGCAGCGGTAAAGGCCCTTGACGGGGTTAGCAAAATCATCATGAAACGTCATGTGGAATCTTGCGTAACTTCGGCCATCCAAAAGGGCGAAGGACAGCAAAAAATTAATGAACTCATTGAAACGGTGTATAAATACAGCCGGAAATAAAGGAAAACAGATCATGGGAAAAAAACTAAGCATCCAAGGCATGTCGTGCCAGCATTGTGTGGGTCGGGTAAAAAAATATCTTGAGGCCATTGAAACTGTGTCCGATGTCCATGTGGATCTGGAAAATAAGGAAGCTGTTTTCAAGGCTGCGGCGAATATGGATATGGAAACCGCTATAAAAGCGATCACGGCCTTTGGTTTCACGGCAAAAGAAACAAGTTAAATGATACGGGTCTGAAATGAGAAAACACCACGAAATAAAGGTTTACGGCATGATGTGCAATCATTGTGAAAAAGCCGTGACAACCGCAATGGGGAAACATCCGGGCATAGATGAAGTCAGTGCCTCATTCGAAAATGAACGTGTGAGCTTTACCCTGGATACCCAGCAAAGTGATTTGGAGGATCTACGAACAGCCATCCTGGCGGAAGGCTATTTCCTGGAGCCCCAAAAAGCTGAAGCACTCCCGGAGGATGAGCCATCCACGGAGCCATCCACGGAGCC
>CAYWNB010000230.1:0-2519 GCA_964459195.1 uncultured Desulfobacula sp. | reverse complement strand
GAGCCATCCACGGAGCCATCCACGGAGCCGCCCACGGAGCCGCCCCGGGTAAAACACGATGACGCCGGTCTTTGTGACATTTCTTTTAATATTGAAGGTATGCATTGCGCCAACTGTTCTCTTGCCCTGGAAAAAGTATTTAAACGGACCAGGGGAATTCAGGCTACCTCCATCAACCTGCCCCTGGAAAAGGGGTTTATCACCTATGATCCAAAAATTTGGGATGAGAATGGCATCCTGGATATTGTTAAACAGGCGGGCTACCGGGGCTTCCTGGAAAAAGAGGATGCTTCGGCCCCGGGCAATACAGAAAAGTTCAGGTTTCTATTCGCCTTTAGCCTTACCCTTCCCATGATGGGGATCATGCATTTTGGACGCTTTGACATGGCCGTCACAAATTATATAATGTTTGTGCTGGCGTCCCTGGTTCAGTTTGTCTCGGGAAGGGCCTTTTATGAGGGAGCCTATTATTCATTGAAAAACAGGACCGCCAACATGGATGTTTTGATTTCCCTGGGAATTTCAGCAGCCTATTTTTACAGTGTCTTTTCCCTGTTGTTCGTTGACCCTGCAAAACCTGTTTTTTTTGACAGCTCCGCCATGCTCATCACCTTTATCATGATCGGGAAAATGCTTGAAGCCAAGGCCAAGGGCAGGACTGGCCAGGCATTAAAAGAGCTGCTGGCACTCAATGCAGACACGGCCAGGGTGATCAAAAACGGCCGGGAAAATATGGTTCCTTCCGCCATGGTAGAAAAAAACGATGTGGTCAGGGTGCTTGCCGGGGAAAAAATCCCTGTTGACGGACAAATCCTGGAAGGAGAAACTCAGGTGGATGAATCCATGCTCACCGGAGAATCTTTCCCCGTCCGAAAATTATCGGGTCAGGCGGTTACCGGTGCCACCATCAACCAGTCCGGAACCATTACCATAAAAACCACACAAACCGGCAATGATACGGTTCTGGCTGGCATTATCAGAATGGTGGAAGATGCCCAGGCGGACAAGGCGCCCATCCAGAGGTTGGCGGACGTGGCCTCCAATATATTTGTTCCGGTGGTCGTAACCATTGCATTTTCCACATTCTGTTATTGGTATTTCCTGGCCGGCCTGGAAGCCATTATCGGCACCGACCCTTTTCTCTTCTCTTTTGAACGAATGATTGCCGTGCTGGTCATTGCCTGCCCCTGCGCCCTGGGCCTTGCCACTCCCACTGCGATTATGGTGGGTAGCGGGGTGGGATTGAACCGGGGTATTTTATTCAAAAAAGGCTCTGTACTGGAAAATATCGCAAAGCTAGACATTGTTTTATTCGATAAAACCGGCACCATCACCAAAGGCAAACCAGAGGTGACCGACCTTTACCCGGCAAAGGGCATCAGCCGGTCCGATCTTTTAAAATTTGCGGTAAGTGCGGAGCGAAATTCCTCTCACCCTCTGGCGATACCGGTTATAAAAATGGCCCGGGATCAAAATATTGCCCCGGACAAAACCACCCGGGCCAGGGAAATTTCAGGATTGGGCGTTCAGTGTCTTATAAATGGTGAATCCTTGAAGGCTGGGAACCTTAAACTAATGAAGGGAGACCTGCTCCCCGCTGAAATTGAGTCAAGGGGGAAAAGTTTTTCCCGGGAAGGCAAAACAACCATTTATATTGCCCGAAATAACCAGGTGATCGGTATTATTGCCCTGGCCGATGTCATCAAGCCAGATTCCAAAAAGGCCATCGAAAGGCTTCACAAAGCAGGGATAAAAACCGCCCTGATCTCAGGCGACAACCAGATGGCAGCCCTTAATGTTGCCAATGAGGTGGGGATTGACCAGGTGGAAGCCGAAGTGTTACCCCAAGACAAAATTAATACGGTTAAAAAATGGCAAGCCAAAGGATTAAAGGTGGCCATGGTGGGGGATGGCATCAATGACGCCCCGGCCCTTGCCCAGGCAGATATTGGTATTGCCATCGGATCGGGAACCGATGTGGCCAAGGAAACAGGTGAGGTGATCCTGGTCAAAAACAGCCTCCTTGATGTGGAACGGGCCATACGCCTGGGCAAAAAGACATTGAAAACCATTAAAATGAATTTTTTCTGGGCCTTTTTCTACAATTTGCTCATGATCCCAATGGCAGCCGGAATTTTCTATTCCGGCTATGGACTAATCCTGACACCCGAGTTCGCCAGCATCGCCATGTGGTTCTCCTCATTATCTGTTGTGGGCAATTCCCTGTTGCTCAAACAATTTGAAAAAAAACTAATGGATTAATTGGTTTGGGCATCCCACCCCGGTTCATAAATGATTTCTTCATGATGGGCCACCTGAACAATTCTCTTGAATGCGTTAAGGAATTCATCCTGACCGACGGATGAAAGATAACGGGCAATTTTTTTTAGCGTAAACATCATTCCCATGGTATGGTTAATATGCTGTTACAGAGAAGATAATAAAATACTTGGGAGAAACAAAGTGAGTGCGCCAGGCAAAGCTGTTAATTTCTTGTCGGTTAAAGTCCGACATAGTCA
>CAYWNB010000229.1:0-4928 GCA_964459195.1 uncultured Desulfobacula sp. | reverse complement strand
AAATCACGTATAAATTAAATGGAATAAAACCTTTTGGGAATTCCTCTAACAATTACGAGAAGGGAGGTAAAATAGGAAGGATATTAATATGCCGTTATCAGCGACAATGGAAGACATTAATCACCCTGTTTATAAATCAGATCTAAAAAAAATAACGGACCCGCAACTCCAGCTTATTTTCATTCTGCTTTTCACCGTAGTCGGTAAAATTGCTGCCAGCAAGCATAGAAAAACGCAGACGCAGTTCCCAATTGGTAAATCCAGTGTACACTGCCTCAGGAGTTAGGGAAAAACTATTATCGTCCAGGTTAATAATAGTGGTGATGCCTGGAGTAAGATAAAGCAAGTCAAAGGGTTCTTTCAGGGTGATCTTGGTGTAGAGATAGTTGCGGCCGCTCTGGGATCTGCCAAATCCTCCCTCACTGAGCGAAGCTGACTTGGTGTAAAGACTGTTATCGCCTGTTGTTTCAAAAAGGTCGTCGGCATCATCCACCAAATGGAAAAAACTGTCCTGCTCTTCCTCAGAATACCCGTCATCATTATGAAAATACTCAATTATAAAGGTAATATCGTTTTCCGTGAGGTAACGTAATCCAAGGAGATAGCTTGTGTCGGCAACCTCCTGGATTTCCACACTGCCGTCTGCGTTCAAGGTTTTCCGGGACTGCCTGGGGGTATGTGCCAGCTCCCCGTGGATCTCAAAATTGGTGGCAAGATTGGTTGAAAAATCAAAACCATATCTGGTTGTCCGGCTGTTGCCGGTGAATAGGAGAAAATCAATATCCACATCCTGGTAAAGCAGATAAAGCTTGGTAGCCAGGTTGACATTGTCAGGCGCGCCAAAATATTCATTGATATTGTCCTGCACCGGCAGGACAACCGTGGTCAGGGCCAAGGTCTGCAGGGGGCCGGAAAAGCTCTTGATCAGATCAAGGCTGGCGCCGATATAGCCCTCCAGGGATTCCTCCGGGTTATTGGGATCCTTGGGTCTGTTTATAAAACCCACTGGGTTCCAGGCATAGCCCTTACCCCATTTAAATACCTTTTTGCCCAGATCAATACTGGCCAGAGGCGTTGGTTTTATGCTGGCATAGGCCTCAAATATACTGGCTTCATCAGCCCATTGCTCCTGATCCCGGCTGCCATAAGCTTGAACAACCCAGTTAAGGCTAACAATCTCCTTGTTGTAATTGCCATCCAATTGAAGAGTGGCAGTAAAGCGGTCAAGGCTCACGCGGGGATTCCCGTGGGAGTCCAAAAGGGCAAAGGCAGAGTTTTTATTTACCTTGGCATGCGCAAGCTTGATCTCTGCATAACCACCCCACGAAAGACTCTTCTTCTCAAACTCCTCAAGATTAAAGCTGAACTCCTCCTGGGCAACGGATAAACTTGCCTCAATCATAATACAAAACAGGATGCCAAAAATTAGTCGCCAATACAATAGATTTACCCTTTGCCTTGAAAGCCTGCCGGAAAAATATGGAGGAAAAATTTAGCGCAGCTCATCAACTCGGGCCAGATAATTCAATGAAAAAACCTCGTCGGCCAACTTTTTTTTCTGGATTTTAGCGTAGATCATTACTGACTTATACCCCTTGTAAAGCGGACTGTCGGTCTCAAGCACCGAGGGGCGAACCAGGCCATCGCCAAAATCCTTATTTTTTTTATAATACAGGGTCTTGATAAGCATGCCGCTGGCAGCATAGCACTCAATGGTGGTGGGGACTACGGACTTTACGTCCACCCACATCTTCAGGCTGTCATAGGCAATGGCATTGGTCTTGGCCTTAAGTTCTAGAAGATAGGCATCACCTTCCTGGATAATGCTCAAAGCATCATATTCAGAGCCATAATCAAGTCGCAAAATATCAGAGTTGTTAAATACACCGCCCACAACAGACTGTAGGCTGGTGATTCGGATAGGCTTGCCCACATTAGGGATGTAGAGCCACATATTGTCTCCCAGGCGCAGGGTAGAACGTCCCTTTTCACTGGCCGGTGAAAGAAACAGAGCCACCATTTTGTCCTGGCCCTTTTTCACCGAGTAAAGGACAAACTCCTTTTTAGTGCCGTCCGGCTCAATATTTATGAGTTTTCTATACATCTCATAGGACTGTGGCTGAAGGTTTTTATCCACCTGGCTGAGAATTGCCGTACCATCAAGTTCAGCAGCCTGAGCAGAACATATACCTGAAAAGCCGCTGATCAAAAAAACTATCAAAAAAATGAACATTTTTTTCATTATCATTTCTCCTATACATGTCTGAGGGCGGTTATTGGATCCATTCTGGCTGCCTTCCAGGCAGGTTGCAGACTGGCAAGAACTGCTATGCCGATCACAATCACGACAATACTGATAACATCACTGCTGCCAATGGTGGGGGAAAGAAGCAATCCTGTCTGACGTCCAAAATCAAAGCTGATCTTAGTGGCATTCATAACATAGATGCTGACCAGGCTGATCACTGTACCAATAGCTGTACCCAGGATTCCCATTAAGAAACCCTCCACCACAAACAGGCCCATGATCTTAGACGGAGAAGTTCCAATGGCCGCGATTGTGCCGATTTCATTAATTCGCTCAAACACAGCCATTACCATCACATTCATGATACTGACCAGAACAATGGCCACAAGCATGATTTTGATAAAAAGGGTCATGAGGTTGATCATCTTGGCAATGTTGAAGAATGGAGAGATCTTCTCCCAGGTATGAACTTCAAACACTGGCTTATCCATTTTGTTTCTGATGGATTCCAACTCCTGCTTGAGACTGGCAAAAACTTTTGGCATAGATTCAATATTCTTGAGACGGATTGCAATCTCGCTGACTTCTGCCCCCTGAATTCGCAGCAGGGACCTGGCATCTTTAATGTGGATTACGCCGTCCCTGCCCCCTGGCCCTGAAATGCCTTCAAGAATACCCCGGACCATAAAGGTCTGGCCATTTACTGAACCATCCTTATTGTTTGCCACCAGAACAATGGAATCCCCGGTCTTGACCTTCATGCCCTTGGCAATAAGTTCGGGAATTAAAATTTCGCCTTCTTTGATGAGGCCTTGCTTTTCGCCTTCCAGGATACGTTTGGTCAACAGCGGTGCTGTGGCCATCTCCTCGTCAGGATTGACAGCGTTCAGCCGGATATTAGTGGTTTCTTTAAAATTGCTGAACATGGCGCCCAGTTTTATACGCATGGAATAGGCCTCCAAAGCTTCATTACCATCCAACAGCTGCTTGACCTTTTTGATCTGTTTCTCTGTAAGATTACGGTTAAGGGGCAAACTGTCCACCGAGGACAGATAGCCTTTTTTGTGAACCTGGAGATGTCCGAGCATGGAATCGGTTATCTGGCCGACCATCATGGCCTTAAAAGAACCAGAAACAGAAACAAAAAGAAGCACTGCAACCACACCCAGGGTGATGAGCATGGAAGTCAGCAGAGTCCGGCGTTTATAACGCAACAGGTTACGCCAAGCAAGTTTGAATATATTAAGCATGACCACCTCCAGCTTTCATCTCATTTCTCATGAGTTTACCATCCTCAAGGGTAAAGGTTATCTCGACATTCTCAACAATGCGTGGATCATGGGTGGAAAATACAAAGGTGGTGGAAAACTCATCCCGCATCTTCTTCATCAGGGCGATGATCCTGCCTGCTGTTTCCCGATCCAGGTTGGCAGTGGGCTCATCAGCCAGCACCAGCTTTGCGTTGGTAACCAAAGCCCTTGCGACAGCAACCCGCTGTTTCTGGCCACCGGAAATCTGGTTTGGATATTTCTGGCTTTGATCGGCCATACCCACTGCTTCAAGCATTTCCCGAACCCTATCCCTGCGTTTTTCCTTGGGCCAGTTCTGGACCATCTGAAGGGGATACTCCACATTTTCAAAAACAGTGAGGACCGGAATAAGGTTAAAATCCTGGAAAACAAAACCAATATGTTCACCACGAAAACAGGCGGCCTCCCTGGAGTTAAGCCCTGTAATTTCTTCCCCGGCAACCATAAGGGTTCCCTTGGTTGGTGGATCAAGACAGCCGATCATATTGAGCAGAGTTGACTTGCCGCTGCCGGAAGGGCCGATAAAAGAAACAAAAGACCCCGATTCAATGGCAAAATCAACACCACGAATGGCATGCACTGATATGTCTCCTGCAACATATGTCTTTTCAAGTTCTTTAGCCACAATAAGTGACATAGTTGTTTCCTCCTAAAAAGTATGGCGGTATAAATAATTGTGTAAAAAATAATTATTGAAAAAAGCATTTCAATTTACATAACAACGCAGGCTGATTTTTTTTGGAACAATTAATTTTCAATGATTTGAACGATAACAAAAAAAAGCCTGGTATACAAATAAAATTGATTGGTATGCCAGGCTTAAGGCAATACAGATCAATAATGCCCGGTTAGGTTGCACGCTTGGCGTGCATTAAAAAAAGGTAAAAAAATGAATTTTTTCTTTGACAAGTATTCAAAAAAAATCGCCCAGAGAGATCATTTTGGATTTTGATGCAACCGATAATCCTGTTCATGGGAATCAGGTTGGAAGATTCTACCATGGATATTACAAAGAACTCACGTCTTGAATCCATGGCCAAACATTTAATGAAAAAAACGGTATCCCTGTTTGAATCTACCGGTAAAAAGCAACGAGTATTCGGAGATATCATTTATGCTGTCGATAGCTGGAAATATGAAATCAATTTTTTCTTGAGTCTGATGTGATTTTGAATTGTTCCCATTTTGAGGGGGAAAGCAATGCTATTATTGAGGCAATGTACTATGGCAGACCTTTATTAGTTTCAAAAGTAAATGGGAATATCCCGTTGATTGATGATGGGGTTAATGGCTTACTCTTTGAGCCTGAAAATGGGGAACACGGATTTTACGTTTCGTAAAGTTTTATCTATAATCTATTCAGTTAAGGT
>CAYWNB010000228.1:1489-4950 GCA_964459195.1 uncultured Desulfobacula sp. | reverse complement strand
TAGGGCACGTCCGGGGTCTCAATGATCTTGGCCGGTACGTGGCGGGGGGAGGCATTGGCCCTGATGTCATTCCTGATTTTCTTTTCCAGTTCTTCTGTGAGTTCAAACCCCTGGGCTATTTTGACAAAGAGGATCACCCTTACATCATTTTTCCAGGACTGGCCCACCACCACCGAGTCTTCCAGTTCTTCCATGGCATCCAGGCGTCTATAGATTTCCGCTGTACCAATTCTGACACCCCCGGGGTTCAAGGTGGTGTCTGATCTTCCGAACATGATGACCCCGCCCCGGGAGGTGACTTGGATAAAATCTCCGTGGGCCCAGATACCGGGATATTGGTCATAATAGGCAGAATGGTATTTGCTGCCGTCCTCATCCCCCCAAAAATATATGGGCATGGAGGGGAAGGGGGCGCAGCAGACAAGTTCTGCCTGTTGATCCACCACCGCTTTTCCCTCATCATCATAGGCATACACCTTCATGCCAAGGCCTCGGCATTGGAGTTCTCCTGTGTAAACTGCTCCCATGGGATTGCCCAGGGCAAAACATCCGTTGAGGTCGGATCCGCCGGAAATGGAAGCCAGGAGCAGATCTTCCTTCACATGGGCATAAACAAATTCAAAGTTTTCATCTGACAGGGGAGAGCCGGTGGAAAGGACCGCTTTTAGGGGGGCGAGATCAAATTGCTCCCCGGGGCGGACCCCGGCATTTTTCAGGGCTTCAATATAACCGGCACTGGTGCCGAAGACCGTGACTTTTTCTTCTTCCGCCATTTTCCACAGGGCGTCAGCCCCAGGGTGAAAGGGGTTGCCGTCAAACAGGACAAGGGTGGCGCCCACACTCAAAGAACAGGTGAGCCAGTTCCACATCATCCATCCGCAGGTGGTAAAATAAAAAATGGTGTCCGCTTCTGTTAAATCCGTATGGAGGACCAGTTCTTTTTTCTGGTGGAGCAGGACCCCGCCGCCGCTTTGTACCATGCATTTGGGAAGGCCCGTGGTGCCCGAGGAGTACATGATATACAAGGGATCATCAAAATCGAGCTGGGTAAATTCAATCTGCGTGGCATTCGGATCCTTGAAATCGGCAAAATGAACGGCATTGGGCAAAGCGGAAATATCGGGTTTTGTTGTTGTATAGGGAATGACCACTATTTTTTCAATGGAGGGCAGTTCCTCTACAATGCCTGCGATGCGCTGGATACTGTCCAGGGGTTTCCCCTTGAAAAAATAGCCGTCAGCCGTGAACAACACCCTGGGCCGGGTTTGGCCGAATCGGTCCAATACCCCTTTAATTCCAAAATCAGGCGAACAGGAGGACCAGATGGCGCCGAGGCTTGCGGCTGCCAGCATGGCAATGATGCTTTCGGGCATATTGGGGACAAATCCCACCACCCGATCGCCCTTTACGATACCCATGTCTCGCAGGGACGCCGCTGTTTTTGCCACTTCGTCGTAGAGTTGGTTATAGGTCAGGGTTCGCCGGACAGAATCTTCTCCCCGGAAAACAAGGGCCGGCTTGTCATTCCTGAATTGCAGGAGATTCTCTGCAAAGTTGAGTTTGCTGTTGGTAAAGAACTTGGCCCCGGGCATTTTATCCGGGTTTTCAATGGCTTTGGTATAGGGAACCGAGGCCTTAATATCTAAGAATTCCCAGGCCGTTGACCAGAAGTCCTCCAGGTTTTCAACCGACCATTCCCAAAGTCCTGTGTACTCTGTAAACTCTTTGTTGAAGCGGTCGTTCACCAGTGTCATAAACCGGTACATATTGGTGTTTTTTATCCTCGGTTCAGATGGCTGCCACAGTGGAATTTTCATTGCTGTTTACCTCCTTATTCATATAGGACGGCAAGGATGGTAGCGCGCTCGGTTTTTGCCGTGATATAATGGGATGTGGTGGAAAGATAATAGGCGCTGTCTCCGGGTTCAAGATCATAGGATTCATTGGCAATGGTCAGGTTGGCAATCCCTTCCAAAACAAAGACAAATTCTTCTCCGTTGTGTACGGAAACCTCTTTTTCTTCGTTTCTTTCTAATTGGACGATGAGGGCTTCCATGTGTCGCCCCTGTACTTCCGGGGCCAGGCTCATATACGAGTAAACATTTTTTTTGCTGGTTTTGGAAGCAGTTCTTACCACCTGTTTTCTGTCATTTTTCCGGGTGATGGAATAGAGCTTGGTGCCAATGCCGGAAACAAGACGTCCCACAGCAGAATCCAGGGCCTTGGAAAGCTTCATCACCGTGCCCAGCTGGGGTTGTTCTTTACCGGTTTCAATATCTTCCAAAAGGGAGATATCAAAGCCGGTGAGGCTGGACAGGTCTTCAAGGGAGATCCCCTTTTCTTTTCTCAGCTGCTGGATACGGGCTCCCACCTCTTCCACTTCCCCTATTTTACCAGCGTCAATATTTCCGGTCAGGTCCTCAAAATAGTCTACATTGATATGGGGGATGTTTTCTTTTTTTTCCATGGCATCTCCTTTGGTTCCATCTAATGGTTCGGTCTAAATTTGATAGATCCGCTGTTCAGATCTAAATTTTAGGAAAGTTTTGATCCGGTGCTTCACCCAAGCGTTCTTTTAAGTTGGCGAGCCCTGGCCTGGCATACTCCATATGTCCTTCCTTCAGGGTGCGGCCGTTCATGATGGCTTCACTGCGAAGCCTGTGCCCCACGGTCCTCTCCAATTGTTTGCCAAGCCATAGAATCCGGTCAATATCATATCCATGTTCTATACCCATTTCATCCATTTGTACAAGGGTATCTTCCAGACATACCAGGCCCACATACCGGGGGTCATCATAATAGTAATCTCCGGTTCCCTTGATGGGCCGGTCATCCAAAAAGTTGGCTGGCTGGCCCCCAAGTCCCCCAAGGGTGGCTTCAAAATGGCAGATGCCGGCCTGGAGTGCGGCCAAGACAGAAGCAGACGCCACCCGTTTGGTTTCATGGAAATGGGCGATATGAAGGCTTGTATCCGGGATCTCATCTAAAATCATGGAAAAATACCGGTACACGTCGGCGGCAGATGCTGACCCGTCATGGTCGGCATGTTCAATGTCACTAGCCCCTATGGAAAGCCAGTGTTTAGAAAATTCCACGGCGTCTTGCATGTCCGTGGCGCCGCCAATGGGGCTGCCCCAGATGGTCGAGACGGTGCCGCACATTTTAAGCCCCACTGCCCTGCATTTGTCAATGCACCTGGCTGCTTCCGCCCAATAATTGGGCAGACTTGTGCCGGAATTGGCAAAATGGTGCTGCTCTTCTGTGGAGACCATCATCAAAAGTCTGTCCGGGCCGACGCCTCTGCTTTTAAGTTCAATGGCACGGTCCACGGCGGATTCCCTGATGGTGATGGCCGTGAGGACCACATCCTTCATGTCAATGCCTTTTTTGGCAGCCCGGGATACAAAATTATCCGATCTTAAATGGGCCAGCAAGTCTTCTGCATCGGCAAACTGGGGCAT
>CAYWNB010000228.1:0-1389 GCA_964459195.1 uncultured Desulfobacula sp. | reverse complement strand
AAATTTCCAAAGGTGGCATCGCCAATGGGTTTAATGAGACTGACCTCAAAGGCCATGCCGAGCCAGTCCCTGATTTCTGAAAATTTAAGGACCCTGTCGTTAAAAAGTCTGGAGGCGCAGAAAAAGGGATGGGCCTCCCCGTCATATTTATCAATCATTCGCTGCTGGAAGGCTGCGATTTCATCTGTTGTCATGGGGGTGCCTTTGGCATTGCGCTTGGCCTGTTCAATGTGGAGCAGAACGCCCCCGGCGCTTTTGCCGCTCATGACCCCTGTTCTGGCCCGCATGGTGGAAAAAAGAAAATGGGGTTTATAGGCCCGGCCGCACATGCCGTAATTGGCCGCTCCATTGTCGGGTCCGATGACCAACTGAATCTTCGGCACCTGGGCACAGGAGACCGCCCTTACCATGTCGGCGCCAAATTTTCCAATGCCGGCATGTTCAGACTCGGACCCGATCATGTAACCCGGGGAACTCTGGATAAAGAGCAGAGGGATTTTTTCATAGGAGCATCTGACCACCCATTCGGCCACCTTTTTGGCGGCTTCATGGAAGATGATGCCGGCGCCGTTGGAGCAGATAACCCCCACGGGAAGTCCCTTGATCCGGATTTTTCCTGTGAGGATATTGGACCCCCGTCCCGGGGCAAAGTTTTTCTTGGTCTCTATGAACTCAGATCCGTCGGCAATGGACTGGATGACCTTATACCCGTTGAGTCCCTTGTGGGGAGAGGTGGGCAGAACCTCATAGAGGGATTCTTTGGCGAGGGGTTCTTGAACCGGATACCGGTGCAGGTTGAGCGCCTGGGGACGGCTCAAGGAGAGCAGTTCCCTGACCCGACCGATGGCCTGGGTCTGGTCGGTGCAGAGATGGTCTGCCCCGCCGGACACCTGGGTGTGAACTTTGGCGCCTCCCAGGGCTTCGGCTGAGATCTCTTCGCCCGTGGCCATTTTTACCAAAGGAGGTCCCCCTAAAAAGGAAAAGGACTGCTGGTCGATCATAATGGATTCACAGGCCATAAAGACAATATAGGCCCCACCGGCGGTATTGCCGCCGGTGCTAAGTGTTACCTGGCGCAATCCTTTTGCCGACATTTGGGCCATATTGTAAAAGATGGAACCAAAGTGCTGGTCATCGGGGAACACTTCTGCCTGCATGGGCAGAAACACTCCGCCGGAATCGGCAATATAGATGCAGTTAAGACCGCATTTCTCTGCAATGGCCTGGGCCCGCATATGTTTTTTCAACGTGATGGGAAAATAGGTGCCCGCCTTGACCCTTGCATCATTGGCCATGATCATGGTCCAGTTCCCGTGGACTTTTCCGATGCCGGTGACAATGCCGGCACAGGCCACATCGTCTACACCGGGATAGCCCATGCCAAATCCG
>CAYWNB010000227.1:0-4976 GCA_964459195.1 uncultured Desulfobacula sp. | reverse complement strand
GTCCTTATCGTCCAAACCCTTCATCTAAGGCCCTTTTTAGGCCGCTCTATGGTGGCCATTTCTCCAGCAAACAAAGGGTTCATGAATTTAAATTTTTCCGGGTATGATTAAATAAATATCGATAACCGAAGAAATTGCTGACTTTCATTGGATTCTCTTGACAAAAAGCGTCTTTCTATCATACTGATACAATTTTTAATAACCAGCATGGCCGAAGCATGGTATTTGCTCCCGGCCAAAACAAAAAATGAAACTCTTATAATTGCAATGTCTTGGCAAAAGTTTCATATAAAAGCATGGGACAATTTGTTTGTAACAACCGCCTGACAAAGGTTTCTTTTCTATGAAAATAAACTGTATTCTTATCGATGATGAACAGCCGGCAAGAGAAGAGCTTGCTTACCTGCTTTCAAAATATAGCGAAATTGAAATAATCGGGCAGGAAAGTTCTGCATCCGGGGCCGTCAAATCCATAAAATTAAACACCCCTGATTTTATTTTTCTTGATATCCAAATGCCTGGTAAAAGCGGGTTTGATGTTGTCACGCAAATTCGGGACATGGCAAATCCACCGCTTATTGTTTTTATTACTGCATACGACCAGTATGCAGTGGATGCATTTGAAAAGAATGCCGTTGATTACATCATGAAGCCTTTTTCCCAGAGCCGTCTGGAAAAAAGTTTAAACCGGGTAAAAAAAATACTTTACCAGACAAAAAAAAATCTAATTCAAAAAGAACTCACACATTTAATTGAAAAAACAGCGGGGATAAAGAAAGCAAAACGAATTTCCGTTGAGCACAAGGGAAGAATCCTTCTTTTAGATTCTGGTGATATTGTTTTTTGCCGTTACCACGACAAGAAAATTTTTATTCATACACAAATAAAAAATTATACACTTTACGGGATCAATACTCTGGATAACCTTGAACAGCATCTGGATTCTGGTTCTTTTTTCAGAAGCCACCGCAATACCGTCCTGAATTTGGATCATATCAAAGAGTTCAGTCCCTGGTTTCATGGAAAATACAGCCTCGTCATGCGAGACAGCGAGCAAACAGAGCTTGTCGTAACCCGGGACAGGGTAAAAATGTTCAGACATCTCCTGGGAATATAGACATTGCTGGACACCCTATTGATATTAAATCTGGTCAAACATGCGGGTTTTATTGTTACGGCCGCCTTCATTCTTCTGGCGATTTATCCGGTTCAAGGGTTTAATACAAAAAACAAATCCTACCTGAACAAAATTATCCTGATGTGTTTTTTCGGATTTTTTGGCATTCTGGGAACCTATAGTGGTAACCATTTTTTTGATTCCTTTGCCAATCTTCGCGCCATGTCCATCATTACCGCAGGGCTCTATGGCGGCCCCCTCGTGGGTTCAGGAGCAGGCCTGATTGCAGGACTGCACCGCGTTATTATTGATCCCTGGGGGTTTAGCACACTCCCCTGTGCCCTGGCAACCCTCCTTGAAGGCGTCTTTTCAGGCTTTTTATCCCTGAAATTTGGGCGATTTAACCGGGACTGGGAGATTGCTGCCGTCATTTGTTTTATCGGGGAAGGCATTCATATGGGCATGGTGCTTGCCATGAGCCACCCCTATTCCGATGCGCTGGCACTGGTAAAAATCATTGCAGTACCCATGATGTTTATAAACCCCATTGGTGCGGCCCTGTTTATCCATTTGATAAAGGTCTTGTTCGAGCGAAGAGAAGAAATGGAATCCATTCAGGCCCAGAATGTCCTGACAATTGCAACACAAACGGTTGGCCATTTTCGGGCCGGACTGAATATGGCATCTGCTAAAAAAACCGCAGAAATCATTTATAGCCGACTATCAGTGGCAGCAGTGACCATTACAGACAATCATATTGTTCTTGCTCATGTTGGCGCCGGGAATGATCATCACCTTGCTGGGGAGAAAATACGTACCGTGGCCACCCGTAATGTGCTTTTAAGTGGCAGTTCAATTTTCCACACCAGTCAAAAACACATTGGCTGCAATGTTTCAACCTGTCCTTTCAACTCGGCCATTATTGTTCCCCTTAAAAAAAAGAAACATATTATCGGCACCTTAAAATTATACGGGTCAAAGGACATTGCCCTGGACAAGATAAAATTAAAAATCGCCCAGGGCCTGACAGAGTTGTTTTCTAACCAGTTCGAATTAGAAGATATCCAAACAAAGGAAAGCCTTTTGACCCGTACCAAAATAAGGCATCTCCAGGCCCAGATAAATCCTCATTTTCTGTTTAATTCTTTGAACACCATTGCCTCCTTTTGCAGGACAAACCCTCAAAAAGCCAGGGACCTGATACTTGACCTGTCCTCCTACATGAGGAAAAATTTGGATTCCAGCCGTGGCTTTGTTAATCTCGCAGATGAACTCAAACAGATCAGATCTTATCTGGCCATTGAAACAGCGCGATTTGGAGACCGCATTAATGTCACCATTGATGTGGAAAAAGGGTGTGAATCCTGGCCTATCCCCCCCCTGATTATCCAGCCCCTGGTTGAAAATTCCATAAAGCATGGAATCTTAAGCAATGAAGATGGCGGCAAGGTTGAAATCAAAATTTTTAAAAAGAACAACATGCTTGAAGTGTCCATTGCAGATGATGGCGCCGGTATGCTGCCAGAGCAGATAAACGCGGTCTTTCTCATAAAGGATATGGAATCTCAAAAAGAAGGGGTCGGGCTGATCAATACAAATCTGAGGCTGGAACAAATTTATGGCCCCCAGCACAAGCTCACCATAAAAAGTGATCCGGGAAAAGGGACGTTTATCGCTTTCAAAATCCCCAAGATTTCATTTAAAACCTAGGTTTGGTTCATTTCAATCCGCCACAAATACATTTCAGACCCACAAAACACCCCTCCACTCCAATAGTCTTGTTGTACAAAAAATTTTCTTGATAAAAGATAACAATTGGTTTTCATTTTATTACTTTTAATTTTTTATCATATAAGGGGCAATTAAATGAGTGCATTGATTATCATGGTAGTCGCGTTTATCGGTTATATTTTGATGTATAACCTGTATGGCAAATTTATCGGGCAGAAAATTTTTAAATTATCCCAGGACAGAACGGTTCCGGCCGTAGAAATGGAAGATGGTGTGGATTATGTGCCGACCAAAAAAGAAGTCATTTTTGGTCATCATTTTACCTCCATTGCAGGAACCGGACCCATTGTGGGACCTGCCGTCGCTATTATCTGGGGATGGGCTCCTGCACTGATCTGGGTATTTTTCGGCAGTATTTTCATGGGCGCAGTTCATGATTTTGGCGCCTTGATCATTTCCATGAGAAACCAGGGCAAATCCATTGCCGAGTATACCTCAAAATATGTGAACAGCCGCACCCGGTTTTTCTTTTTTCTCATTGTGTTTTTAGAACTCTGGATTGTAATCGCTATTTTCGGGCTGGTCATTGCCGTTGTTTTTGCCATGTATCCGGCATCAGTATTCCCGGTCTGGTGTGAGGTTGCCATTGCGGTTTACCTTGGCCATGCCATTTACAAACAGGGCAAGAGTGTTATGATTTGGTCCATTATTGCAGTGGTGGTCATGTATGCCACGGTTTTCATCGGTGTCTATATTCCCATTACAATGCCGGCCATTGCAGGAATTCCGGCAACAGGTGTCTGGACCATTATTCTTTTGATCTATGCATTTATCGCCTCCACACTCCCGGTAACCACCTTGCTTCAGCCCAGGGATTTTATCAACTCCCACCAGTTGCTGGTTGCCATGACATTGTTAATTTTGGGGGTTATTTTCTCTGCTTTTGGTGGAAATCTTCATATTGTGGCACCGGCTGTTCAGATGAATCCTGCCGACGCACCGCCCATGTGGCCCTTTTTGTTTATTACCATTGCCTGCGGTGCTATTTCAGGGTTTCACTCCCTGGTGTCTTCGGGGACCTCTTCCAAGCAGGTCAGAGGCGAAGACGATTCTTTGTTTGTCGGATATGGTTCCATGCTCATGGAAGGCGCTTTGGCAACATTGGTCATCATTGCCGTTTCTGCTGGAATTGGTATGGGATATGTGACCAAATCAGGTGAGACACTCATGGGCGTTGCTGCCTGGACCACCCATTATTCTTCCTGGGCGGCTGCTGCCGGCCTGGGGTCCAAAATCGCTGCTTTTGTAAACGGTTCTGCCAATATGATTACGTCCACTGGAATACCCAACAGCGCTGCTGTAGCAATTATGGGGGTTTTCGTGGCTTCTTTTGCCGGCACCACCCTGGACACGGCAACCCGTATTCAGCGGTATATTGTATCTGAACTTTTCAGCGGATTAAAAATGAATTTTCTAACCGGCAAATATGTAGCCACATTCATTGCCGTTGCAACGGCACTGGCCCTTGCATTTGCAACCGGTGCCGGTGGAAAGGGTGCGCTAAAACTTTGGCCTCTATTCGGTGCGGTCAATCAAACCCTTGCCGGCCTTGCATTGATCATCATTGCCGTATATCTTAAAACCAAGGGCGGAATGAAATGGTTGGTTGCTGGTATTCCGGCAATATTAATGATAGTAATGACCATATGGGCGCTTGTGCTCAATCAGACCACGTTTGGTGCCAGCCATAATATGCTGCTCCAGGTGGTAAATGCAATTACATTGCTCCTGGCAATCTGGATTGCCATAGAGGGATTTATAAAAATCATGAGTATTAAATCCGAATCATAGGAATAAACTGGGGTGTATTGGGAAAAAGTTTTCTCCCAATACACCCTCCGAGTCAATATGCAAACGCTACTCAATAAACAATATTGGATGATGATTATACCGGCGGGGTGCCTTTTTTTAATTTTCGGCCTGGCAAGGCAATTGAATCTTATTCACCCGGGTCAGTTTGCCATACCAGGTGTCCTGCATGCCATCATATTTGTCTTGTCCGCTGTCACGGCCATTGCAGGACCTCTCTTTTTGAGAACCCTGTTTGCCCATTCCATGAGAAATGAGA
>CAYWNB010000226.1:0-4992 GCA_964459195.1 uncultured Desulfobacula sp. | reverse complement strand
CGTTGCACCTGACATTTTTCCGCTGTCGCTCCAAAATGCAGGTGAACTCAAGGTTGGGCAAAGTAGCAAACATATACAGCATTAACAAATTATTGGGGGGACTTCATGGGAAATAGTCGATTAATTATTCAGCATTTAGACTATGTTAGAAATCGATTAGTCAGCTATTCTGAACATTTAAACTTAGCCAATCATCCTGATGTGAAAGGATTGTGTAGGGAAGGCATTATCAAATATTTTCTCAAAGAGAATTTACCATCTGTAGTAGATTTTAAAACAGGTGAAATATTTGACCGAGATGACAATAGGTCTGGTCAAGTAGACTTGGTCCTACAATCTGCATTTTCACCAAGAATGATTTTTCTAGGTGATCTGCAACTAACCATGGTTGATTTTTGTTTAGGTGCCATTGAAATTAAGTCGACTTTGACAACGTCTTCAATGAAATCAGCATCGCATCTCAAATCAGCATTAGATACTTTTAAAAAAATAAAAGCATTAAATAGATTTCATTTCATAGAAAGTACAGTGGAATTCTTTGGAAATAAACCAACACCTGTTAAATTGAAAACTACTCCATGCTTTCTCGTCGCTTACAAAGGCCCAAAACTCGAAACATTGTTGAAAAAACTTAATGAATATTCAAATATTGTTCAAGTTGAAAAAGACGAGTACTGGCCGGAAGTCATTACAGTAATTGATAGAGGTTACCATATTATTAAGGATAATGGTTGGTTTAAAGCACCAACAAAAGGTTATTATACATTACATAACAATGATCCAAGTGAATGCTTGCTTGGTTTATATACGTACCTTACTTTAATTATAGAAGCATGGAATAGTTGTTCACATCCAACACAATTCCAAGATTACTATAAGCCCTTTGATTAAGGTAAAATCAATGCCCAACAAAATAATAAAGCGGACGCCCAAAGCCGCGCCGCTTATAAAAACGTTAGCTCTTGAGATTATTTGCAATTATGAAACAATTTAATGATGATTTTACAAAATTATTGCAATTAAGATTACAAGATAGAAATTCTCGTCTTGCCGAAAAAATCACATTGTGCTTTGAGAAGTTAAATTCAAGGGGGTTGCTCAATTCTAGTATTTCTATTGGACAAATTTTTAAACTTATAGAAACAGAATTAGAGGAAAGCTTAAAGACAATTATCGAAACTTTTACCGACTGTTTTCGAGCACATCGAAAAAATAACAATTCAGCAATTGAAAGAATATTGCTTGAAGCCTTATCTGGAAGAACTCAAGAATTGGATGTAATTTTTAATCAACGAACACACAATATAAGAAAAGGGCTAATGAACAAAAAGTTGTTAGTAAACTTTACACTTTCTAAAAAAATCGATTTACTAAATAAAGAGTTGCTCGTTTGCCTTAATACGGAGATTCAAAAACTTGAACAAGTCAAAGGTACTAATTTCAAACAGAGAACAATGAATTACTTTTTCGACAATAAGCTGGTCGCATCGGTATCAATAATTTTTTCTGCCATTATTTTATTTGCAGCCTTCTTGAAAGCTGTTGAATATATGAAAAAGTTTATGGAAGGATAATTTCATGATTATCAAAAGGGGTATAGGAATGAATATTAGAAAATTTATGATCCTGTTTTTTTTGCTACTATTACCAGCAATATCTGAGGCTAATAGTATTAAGGAAATTTATGAAAAAGCCAAACCGTCGGTTGTGTTAATTATCACATATGACAAATATCAAGTTCCACTATCTTTAGGCAGTGGCTTCTTTTTTGACAAAAATCATATAGCTACAAACTATCACGTTGTCGAAGGTGCCTCAAAAATCGTATGCAAAGGAATAAATTCTTCTTCGGTATTTAACGTTAAAAATATCTCTTCATATTCAGAATCACTTGATCTGGCCATTCTTGAAACTGAAACTTCAGGCACTCCGTTGGTTATTGGCTCGGAGAAAGAGATAGAAATTGGGGATAAAATAATTGCCATTGGGAATCCTAGAGGTATGGAAGGATCAATTTCTACTGGAATTATTAGTGGCATAAGAGGTGAAAATGGCATTTCTGTATTACAAATAACAGCCCCAATCTCCCCTGGCAGCAGCGGAGGACCTCTTTTTTCTTTTAACGGTAATGTGGTAGGGATTACAACAGCAACATTAAAAAACTCTCAAAATATCAATTTTGCCATCCCGGCTAATTATATCCTTACACTAAAAGCAAAAGGAAAAGCCTGGGAACCAATTGAAAAATCTACTGTGGCTGGAAAAAGGAGCGGCAGGACAGGAATTATTTTAGATCAACCCTCAATGTATGCAGGTAGCCTTACGTACTCTATCAGAAATACCACTGCAAATACCATTTCAAATATTAAATATTTATTGGTATTTATTGATTCTCGGACAGGCAATATAATTCACTTCCTTCAAGACACGTATAAAGGTGCGATAGCCCAAGGATTTGCTATACGCAAAGAACATTTTATTTCAAGTATATTGCCTGATTGGTTTGTACAGGGTCAAGATATTTATCCTCATAGTCCGAGGACAGTGAAAGGGTATTTTATTCCGGAATTAAGAGTTCTAACTTATGATATAGAAGACAATTCAGGTCGGGGCAACAATGTTTTGGACTTTATAAATCAATAAAATGAGCTAACCATCACATTCAGTTGACCCGTAACTCGTATCCGATTTTTTGTGCAGATTCAAGTCTGTCGCTTCTGCCAAATTAATCGGCAAATCCACGGCGGGCAACTGATGTAGGTCGTTATGTGATTTATTCAATCTCAATATATAACTTAGGAGGAATATAAATGGAATCTTATAGGAATCTTGGTGGTGACTCCGGTGTTGCATCATATGAAATCGGATCTGATTCAATCACAGTGGTATTCACAACTGGTGCTACTTATCGCTACAATTATCAAAGTGCAGGTTCAAACCATATAGAACAAATGAAATCATTAGCTATTTCAGGCCACGGATTGAACAGTTATATCAACAGAAATGTAAAATACGGATATGTGAAATAATTGTTGATCACCTCTTTATATGGGCTTAAATTCTCTAATTATTTTAAATAAACTTTAGTAATCCCGCTTTATTTTGAACAAACTTGGTGGTCGCTTCGCTCTCACCAGTGGGTTTTTTAAGGCATAAGCAGGCAACTTGAATAATATAAAGGAGAAATATCAAATATTATTCAATTGTCAGATAAAATAAAACTTTTAGAGCAAATTAAGTTTACATAATATTGATCAAAGCATCAGAAGTTATAATTGTACAAAATAGTATTGGTTATCTTTTCCTTTTTTTGCATCATTATTTCAAAGAATTGACAACGAATAAATGGTCAAAATAAATTGGGAAATTTATGAGTTCAATCAATTTATTTTGAAAATTTGAGTCTTCATCAAGTCAATTTAGTGTGGAACTCAACACACGGATTGAACAGTTATATCAACAGAAATGTAAAATACGGATATGTGAAATAATTATCAATCTACAACCATATTGAAGGACTATATGAAAGTTTCAATATCTAATAAAAACTTATGGAAAAACTACTTGTCAGTTTTGGGAACTATCGGAATTTTGACAAGTTTTATAACAATCTTTTTTACAATCAACAGTGATTACAAGTTAAAGGCAGGCATAGCATTTCTAATATTATTAATGATAATTTTTATTATCATGTTATTTAAGGCCAATCGTTTAGAATCTGCTTCCTTGAACATTAATGGGCTAAAAGTTGATATTTTTTATGGCGACTTGTTTAGTTCAGAAGATTTAAAATTAATTCCCTTCAATGAGTATTTCGATACTTTAGTTGATAATATTGTTATCGCGGAAAATACTTTGAATGGCCTATTCATTAAAAATAATTACCCAAATCAAACAGTCCAAAATCTTGACAACCAAATAACAGCTAAATTAAACGGAAAAGAATTTAAATCAGATCCAAGAAGAGATTTAGGAAAAAAAAATAAATATGAATTAGGTACGACGATTGAAGTTGAAAATAATTATTTATTAACAGCCTTTACCCACTTTGATGAAGAAAACAGAGCTTATCTTTCAAAGGGAGAATATTTACTTTGTTTAGATAATTTGTGGAAAGAAATAAATCGAATTTATGCTCAACGCAATATTAGTATTCCACTGCTTGGCTCTGGAATATCTAGAATTGGCAATGATTTAAAACTACAAGATTATTTAGAACAGATTATCAACTCATTGAAATTGTCTAACTTAGACAATGCTTATAACACCAAAATAAATATTATTTTACATGAAAGTGTAAAAAATGAAATCAACTTATTTGACATAATGTCAAGGTTTTAAAAGGAAACAACTATGGCTAACAGAACAGGTAATTACAGTGCATTTTATGTGAAAGAACCCTTTAAAGAGACAAATTTGGGAGCACATACCGCTAAGGATTTTGTTTATTATAATCTATTAAGAGCGTGGAAGGGAAAGGATTCTTCATTTCCTTTCGTAGATTCTCATTCAAAGAATTACAATGTTAGAGATGGTAGTAATTGGGAAACTACCTTGAAACCAAGGTTAAGAGACAGGTTAAATAAATCTAAAAATATAATTTTATTTCTTAGCTCCAACACCAAAAATTCACAGGCACTCAAAGAAGAGATTGATTTTGGTATTAACACAAATGGTTTGCCTATTATTGTAATTTATCCAGAGTATACAGAAAAAAGTGATATAATTAATTGTGAATCAAAAACATTCAAAAAACAAATCAAAGACCTTTGGGACAAAATACCAATCTTTAGAGATTCAATGAGTAAAGTCCCAACAATACATATACCGAACAATAAAGCATTAATTGAAAAAACACTAAAGGATAGAAATTTTAATGTAGCCACGAAAAAAGCAGCAGATAAATCATTTTATCCTTGTTAAGAGACCATTTAATGACAGATAGGAAGATGCTTTAACAGATAGGAAGATGCTTTTAGTCAAGAAAAGTAT
>CAYWNB010000225.1:0-4993 GCA_964459195.1 uncultured Desulfobacula sp. | reverse complement strand
CTTGTCGAAACAGCGTAACAGCAGACCGGGATCTGCCTGGTTTGACTTGTCATGGGCGAGTATGGTAAAACCTCGATCAGATTGAAACAACAGGCAGGTTCGCAGGATGAGCAAAAGATTCTGACAATTTACCGTGGGACATAATACTAAGGATAAAATTTGGCAGAATGAAAATCAAATTTGGCATAACAAGCAAGTTGCTGATGCTGTTTTTCGTTCTGATTTTTATTTTTTACGGAACCTTGCTGGTAGTGTTCATCGATATTCAAAGATTAAAGGAAACCTCCCAGCAGATTATCAGCATCAATAACCAGGTTGCAGCGTTATCAAAAGACATGCAAAATAATCTTATCAGCATGGATGTCAACCTCAAGAAATTCAAGCTTCTTAAAAAAAAAGTGTACCTGTCTTATTTTGAAACAGCCCAAAATGATTTTTGTTTGCTGTTTCTGGCTTATATATCCAGAATGACCCACTGAGTATCGCCGGAGGCATTATGGCTGGCCATCAATCGTGCAGAACGCTTCCAGAGACTCGGACACATGCGTGGCCAGACCGGCCCCTGCTTCTCCGAAGATGTTAAAAGCAGTGTGTACACCGGAGTCGTACAGAACTTCGAGCTCGTCGTCATAGCGCGCCACGGCACCCACCTTTCCCTGAAACCCTTTTTTTTTAAGCATCTGGATTGTAAACAGTTTGGCTTCGAGGTTAGCCACCGCCAGTATGACCAGCTTCACCGTGGTGCCCTGGAAAGCTGGCATCCGTCTCCAGAAATCAGGGTCGGTCACATCGGCACGGACAATATTGTGTCCAGCCGCCTGGAGACGGGCAACTGTTTCAATATCGAAATCGAATCCCAGCACTCGTTGAGCACAGTGCTCTTGAAACCAGTCGTAGGCCCCGACGCCCACCCGCCCCATTCCCATGATTATGATATCACAGCTCTGCCGCTTAAAGGGTCTTTCCTCGGGATGTCTCCGGCGGGTTTCCAATCGTTTCAATGGGCGTTTTATTCTTACGAACAGTGTACCTGCAAACTTGTTCAATGGCGATGCTATGATAAAGGATATGGCCAGGCCGATACCGATGATCACCACCCATTGTCTGTCGATGTGCCCCTGAGCTGCGGCCAGAGCGCAGACTATCAATCCGAACTCGCTGTAATTGGATAGGTTCATCGTAGTGACAAATGATGTACGCGCTTTGAGTGTAAAGCGTGAAAACACAAGAAAATACAACACCATCTTCAACGGCAACAGCACGACCAGTATCCCGACGGCTGCAAGCCCTGAGGCATTTGGCAATCCTGTTAGGCCGATATCAAGAAAAAAGCAAACCAGCAGGACGTCTTTCACGCTCATCAGTGCATCGGCCAACTCCTGAGTCCTGGGGTGGGAAGCCATCATCATGCCGAGGATCAACGCCCCGAGGTCCGACTTCAGGCGCACCATCTCAAAACTGTACGCTCCGACAATGAGGGCTATGAATAGCCCCAGCAGAACCATCAGCTCGCCATGGCCCACACGAGACAAAACCTGGAGAAACACTTTCCTAACAATGGGCAGCAACCCGATCAGGAGCAGCGCCCAGATCGATGGCATTTTGCCGGTTGATAAGGTCAGATAGATAACAGCCACGATATCCTGAATGATCAGCACCCCGATGGCCGTGCGCCCGTTGAGAGAGTTCATCCTCCCGCTCTCTTCCAATATTTTGACTGCAAACACCGTGCTGGAAAAGCTCAAGGCAAAGCCCACCAGCAGCGCCGTGTTGATATCCACATTGGCAAAAAACCGTAGCCCTGAAAATCCTAAGCAAAACAGGGCAAAACCGAACACTGTCACCGACAGGCCCATTTGCAGGAGTCCTGCTCCCCACACCTCCGGTTTGAGAAGGTTTTTGATCTTCAATTTTAACCCGATGGTGAAGAGCAGAAGCGTGACTCCTAAATCGGCACCCATCTTGAGCAGCGGTGTCGATGTGAAGCCAGCCGCCGAAAGCGCCAGTCCGGCAAGTAGAAACCCCACCATGGGGGGTAGCCCCAGGCGGTACACCAGATATCCCAGAACAAAGGCAGAAGAAAGAATTATCGTATCCAAAGTTTCCCTTTATAAATCTTCATCAATTGATATGAAGAATTTTTTTGTCAAGAACGTATAAAAGTCTTGTAATACACACCCAATTGGTCACGGGCATAAGATCTTAAATAACAGATTTTACATAACCAAATCAATCCATACTTGCACAAAGATATTAAACTATATTGAAAATGCAAAATCATGCTCTCATTACGGTGTAATTGGAGACCAACCTGATTTTGTTCAGATCCTGGGAAGGAATTTTTTAAAATCCCCTAAAATGTGATGTATATTTTATAAAAAACACTGTGGAAAAATGCCCGGTAACACCACAAATAGCTTATAAAATTGAATCGAAATTTTAAAGTCTGACAAAAGCCAGATACCTTATATGGGTTACCCTAAATTCTGTTTGGACAGAGTCTTTAAAATGCCAGTGACGCCTAAAAACAAGGCCCATCCTGAGCGATTATAGACATAGGGATCGCCTTTCAGCAGCTTAAAATTTTGCTAACTTTCTATAAAAAGTTAACCAGTTCATGCAGTCCCATGTTCACTTAAGGGCCAAAAATTTTATAACTTGAACGAAATAGCTTGCCTTTTGGGCTATCTACTGCGTTGCATTAAAGGCCAAATAGGCCTTCAGGATTCTACTAAAACAGCCAGGCAAGCCCGACGGCAAGTATCATGGATGTTGAATCATAAAACTTGATATTGGTATCGTTCTTTTTAAAAGATGTAAATACACTGGCAGTGAAATCTTTCCAGCCAAAAGGGGCTGCATAGCCAACCCCCAGGGTGGTACCGTATATCACATCCTCCCGGGTCTTTTCGAATATGGGATTGGCCTCGTCATATTCTGCCAAAGCCAAAGAAAAATTGCCGAAAAACCGCCACCGTTCCCAGGGGTATGCAAAAGAAATTTTGCCCTGAAATCGATTAAAACTGTTGGCATCTCCCTCTGCATCCCCTCTCACATAGCTTATCCCGGGTCGAATCATCATACCCTGGCCAAATGAAAATGCATACTGGGCTTCCACCAGGTGAAAATCTGTATCCCGTTTTAACAACTGCAGATCAGCAGTTGTGAGGGTTGAACCGGGTTGCTGAAAAAGATAGACCCCGGATTGATCATCATCAATCTCCTGTCGGCCAAATCCATATCTCAAGTTAACGGGGCTGCCGAAAATGGACTCAGCCTCCACTTTGAAAGCCTGGGAGTCCTGGTCAGTTTCCTGTCGGTCAGAGCCCAATAGAAAAGGATCTTTCCAGGCTTCATTGTCCAAAATGGGTAGTTTGGGAACCCAGGCGACTGTCAGAATGGTTCCGCCGGACAGTTTTTGCCGAATACCGGTTTCCAGTAAAAATGTCCCCTCCACAATGTTTTCTTTAGGGGTACCCGCATAAAATTGCGTAGCGCCATTATCAAGGGTATAGACCATTTTCCAAAGAAGGATGGGGGAAAAATCGGTCTCAGAGTTGGCATCCTGGTCCAGAGAGTCTATCTTTTTTGTATCATCACTGACATCAGAGATGGATTTTGAATACCCAACCGCAATCATAGGCTGAACATAACCGCTGAAACCCGGTGTGAAATTATTTCCCGGTCCCTGGCTAAAGGCTTTGTCCGGCAGGACAGCGATAAGGGCGATACCAAGCAAAAATACCAAAATATGTACCCGACTTCTTGTCAGACAGTCCGGTTTTAAAGCTATTTCCATCTATTTTCTCCTGTTAAATTAATTCCAGAACGGGATCGTACCCCATCCTTTACATTATCGCCATCGAGAATTTATTTAGTTTAATTTGAGAATGGTCCATAAGTATTGAGCGCTGTACTCAATGATTCTACTCTTATTATTCCTGATTCACCCAGATTAGATCCTGGGCCGCAAATCCGAGTTTTTTACATTTTTTCTTAAATTCTGCTTTCAATTTGTCACTAACAGTCGGTGTTCTTGATAAAAACCAAAGATATGATTCCTTATACCCAGAAACAAAAGCGTATTGATAATTTTCTCTTTCCAATTCAAAAATCACATACGAACTGTAAAATGGACCGAAAAATGAGACCTTAAAATACCCCTCGTCTGATTCCCTTACAAAAAAAGCCTTCCCAACTGCTTCATTCCACTTGTTCTTTTCACTTGAGAACCCACGATTTGTTACCTTAACCCCACCACCTTCAAGTAAAGAATACTCTGCTGTAACTTTTTCAAGACCCCGCTCGAAAGAATGATCCAATCTTGCAATCTCGTACCACTTGCCCAGATAATTATTGAGTTCAAAATCCATGATGGGTTTGATACTTTTCGGGTGCCCCATACATCCGATCAGAAGTAATGATAAAATGCTTAATATTAGTTTTTTCATGTTTTCCCTTTGTGGTAGTTTAACCTGCAATTTTGTAAACTTGGAAATTATTTAATTTTACAAAACGAATTGGTATTTACAGAAAAAGAAAATTCAGGTTAAAGTAAAAATAAATTTTAATCTTATGTTAGGTGGTTATCATAATGGATTCAAATTGTGAAGGTCGATTTGTATTTTCAGACGAGTTGCTTCGTAAAACGTTTAATTCTCTATCAGCTCATATTGCTATAATTGATCAATATGGATTTATTCTGGAGACAAACGCTGCCTGGAAAAGCTTTTCAATATCCAACGGTCTGCCTGAAAATATAGATTTCATACAGATGAATTACCTTAACACCTGTGAGGCTGCAGTTGGTGATGATGTTAAAGATGCAAAAACTGTTGCTTCAGGTATCCGGAAGGTTATTGACGGCAGGATAGATCAATTCGTATATGATTATCCGTGTCACTCACCTGAAGGCCCCAAATGGTTTTACATGCGTGCGGTGTTAATTGCAGAAAACGGCCCACCCAGGGTGATCATATCCCATGAAGATATA
>CAYWNB010000224.1:0-5008 GCA_964459195.1 uncultured Desulfobacula sp. | reverse complement strand
CTATCCAAAAAATCCTTTGACGGACGGTCGAAAAAAACGCCGTGATCCCCCTTCGGATGCATGCCCCGGATGAACAAATAAAAAACCCCTCCAAAATCCCTGTCATAGGAATAGTCTTTTAACCGGAGACCAAGGTAACGATGAAGGGCGACCAGGTATAAATGGTATTGCAGGATATAGTGATGGCTTTCCATGGCTTTTTCCATGGCACATCTGCCATAGTCCCCATGGGCAGTCCCCAGAAAATTGGACTTATAATCAAGGATATACCATCTGCCCCGGTGTTGGATAACAAGATCTATGAACCCTTTGACAAATCCCTTAAAAGGCTTGGTCCCAAGCGTGAACAAATGCTTTGCATAAGTATTCCCGTTGGACTGCCCGGCAAAAAGGGCACCAATGGCCGTCAGGTCCAGATTGTTCACATCAAAGAAAAATTCCAATTCCGTAAACCGCTGACCCAGGGAGATATCCTCAAGACAAAATGGATGCCCCTCCTTTGTACCACCTCCTTTACCAACACCTGGATCAAGCGTTGTAGCAAGGATGTCTCTCACAGCAGCCAGGACAACATCGCGAAGCGCTGTGTCCTTAAATCCAAATTTCGCCAGATTCTTGTCCACCACCCCTTCAACCGAACCGGCATCCCTAAAATCAAGGTCCTCAAAAATCGCATGAAAAAAATCTCCAGACCCGGCGCCCTTGGGAAACGCCTTTAACCGGATTTCCAGGTTTGCCCCGCTCTCCCCTTGGACCGGTTTCTCCACCTTTGTCTCAAATCTATTGGGTTCAAATCTATTGGGTTCATATCTATTGGGTTCATATCTATTTGGTTCATACTCGGTCCTGGTGAGGGCGGAAAAACTGGATATGCGCCAGGCAGGCAGGACCTGTCGCTTCCGGGGCCTGGCAACCAACTCTGATCGGGGCAAATCCTTGGAAATATAAGGCCCGCAAGGGTCATGGACCAAGGTAAGATGCTGGATTGCCACCCGGTTTTCCCCTTGCCGGCAAAGATTTTCTAGATCCGCAACCATCAAATCATCTGTTTTGCACCCCCCGGGGTGGAGCAGACCGCCAAGGGCAGCCCCCTCCACAGAGGAAATCCCGGCCCAGAAAATTTTACACATGGCCGAAGCCCTTGTCAGGGCCACATAGAGCAGGCGTTTTTCTTCAGCCTTCTGTTCAAAAGCCATGCATTCCCTGGATCGATCCGGGTCATGACCCGGATCCGCATCCCAGCACAATTCACCGGCCAATTCACGGTCCATCCCCCCAGGCCTAAGGTCCAGGCGCAGCTGAAAGTTTTTATCCGGGTCATGGAAAAGGATGGGATCCCGGGGTTTGACCCCACCGGCCCAGAGATAGGGCAGAAAAACAATGGGATACTCAAGCCCCTTGCTTTTGTGGATGGTGACAATGGCCACGGCCTTTTTGTCACTTTCAAGCCGAAGCTCATCCGACTGCTCGTTCCGGGTGGAGACAAAGAGCTGTTCCCTGACCCATTTGAGAAGGTAAAACATGGACAAATAGTGCTGCTGGGCAGCCTGGGAAACCAGTTCTATTAAATGATAAAAATTGGTCAATCCCCGCTCACTCAACTCCGATGAGGTCCTTAACACCCCGTCATCGGAATGGAACAGCGCCGTGATCATGGAAACAAAACCCTTTTGTTCCCAAATCTCCCTAAATCTCCGAAATTGGTCCTGGTGTTTCCACAATTGTCCGTCATCCCTTTCCAAATCGGCCAGCATCTCCCCTGTAAACCCGAAAACAGAGGAGGAAAGCGCAGCCTTAAGGCGATCTATATGGTCGGGCTCATGGACCGCCGTCAAAATATCATAAAGTTCAATGGCCTCTCTGGCGTCAAACACAGAACCCGTTTTAGACAGATAGGAGGGGATATTCATGGCTGACAATGCCTGGTACACAGCTTCGGCCTGGCTGTTGGTCCGAACCAGCACCGCCATGTCACCGGGACCGATCTCCCGGGGGAAGGTTTGTCCACCTGATCCCTCCAACAGCCGTTTATCGGAATTTAGAATAGAAAGGATATCGGTTGCCAGCATCCGGGGAACACCCTTTAGTGCCTCCTCTTTTTTAATGTACCCCCGACGGTCAAGGGGAAACGCCTCTCTTTTGACAAAGGAAAACTGAAGGGGCGGTACTGGTGAACCCTTCTCCACCAGCCGGTTGACAGCGGTTTGAGGCGTTATGACCCGGGTGAACTCAATTTGTTCAAACAAAAAAGGATTCTCTTCCAGGGAAAAAAGGTCGTTCACGGCAGCGACCATCAAAGGAGCGGATCTATAATTTTTTTCCAGGGTAAACATCTGGTCGCTCTCTTTGCTGGCCGACAGATAGGCAAAAATATCTCCTCCTCTGAAGGCATAGACGGCCTGTTTTGGATCACCGATCATAAAAAAGGGTATCTGTCGTTGGGCGTGATCCAGACCGGGGCCAGCAAAAAGCCGGGAAAAAATCTGATACTGGGCAGGATCTGTATCCTGGAACTCGTCAATGAGGCAGGCCCTGTATTTTTTTGTCACCGCTGTCCGAAGCTGTTCACAGCCTTCTCCTTCAAGGGCTGCGGCCAGATCATTAATCAGGTCATCAAAAAAACAAGCCCCCTCGCGTTGCTTCATTTGTTCAAGTTCTTGACGAAAATAGGCAAAAAATTCCAACTTCAGACTGACAAGGTTGATTTCCATGACATGGGACAATTCCAGCAGTCCTTCGCACAGATCAAAGAATTCATGGGACGGAGGCGTCTGGCCCTCCTTTGTCTTGTCCGCCAGCCGTGTCCGGGTAAACTTAAAGAGGGGATCCCCTTTTTCCGCCATGGCAAAGAGGGCATCCCTGCCCTGAACCGCTAAGGTTTCCCGGGAAAGGGCCAGCCAGTTGGGAAGATTTTTCTTGGTATAACTGCGCTTGTCCACCCCTTTGTGGGCCTGGATCAAACCAATGATGGTCTGAGTATTGGTTTTAAGAAGTTCATGTATTTTCTGGGTAAGTTCCCGGTAGGCATCGCTGACATCGCTGAACGCGGCTTTTTGGGGGATAATATCAAGGCCGGGTCTTGTGACCACCTGGCGGAACCCGGATTTAAACGCCTCCGGGGTCACGCCCCTTTGGGCCAGAAACTTCAACACCAGGGAGTCCAGATCATTGATCCGGGTCATGAAAAAATCCATACACACCTGGTCAAAAAACGAGGAAGAGTCCGTGAGCAGTTCCATATCAAAATAGGCACCGCTCTCAAAGGCATTTTCCTTTAAGGTCTGAAAGCAGAAAGAATGAATGGTCATGATGCAGGCCTGGTCAAAACAGGTAATCCCATGGGCCAGACGCTGGCGAACAAGGGAGGGATCCGGCTGGTCATTGAAGAATCGGGCGAGTTCATCTGCAGGGATTTCACCCGCCTCTCCGGGATCCTGGGGCCATGGTTCTGCGAGGCATTGGGACAGCCGGTCCCTGACCCGAAGCTTGAGTTCGGCGGCAGCAGCCTCGGTAAAGGTTACCACCAGGATAGACTCAATGGGAAACCCCTGGGCAATAAGCCTTGCCACAAGAGTGGTGATGGTATAGGTTTTCCCGGTACCGGCACTGGCTTCAATCAGGGTTATTTTTTCGAGATCCAGGTTAAAGGGATCCAGGGGCGTCATCATGGGCAGGTTAAATTCTCCAAAAGGGGTTGATAGACCAAAAGGGCATTGTCTAAGATATCCGATGCTGTTAAATTGTCTACATTCTCAAAGGGATCCTTGTGACCGAACATAAGTTCCACATACCGGTTCATGCGCTCTCCCCCCCCGTAAAAAGGGTCAAACCAATACCGTCGGGATTGGGCCAAGGCAAGTTCCAGGTTTTCCTGGGTCTTTTCATATTTTTTTTGGGCAAGGCTCTGGGCCAGATAAAAACAGGTCTCACAAAAAAAAGCTGGCACCTGATTCTGGCCCTGGCGGTACAGGGAGATCAGGTTTTCAATATGGAATTGACATTGGGCCACCGGACCAAAGGAATAAACCACGGCTGGCAGTTTCCCCTTGGGGTCCTGGCCGATAAGTCTTGTGCAACAGGGGGTGCCTGGGCTTGCCTGGGAAGTTAAGAATAGATGATAAATCCATTGAGTGAGCAGGCGGGCCGGTGTCAGGCGCCCAAACCCCGCCACAAACCTGCCCGATCCATAGAGATCATGGATGCTGCCTGTAATGTGAAACTCCCCCACCCGGGTATCCACTCCCAGAGACGGCATGGCCTCTCCTGGATCCAGGGTGTTGACAAGGGCCAGCACCGGGTCGGCCAGGGCCTTGACCCTCTCCCATTCAGCCCTCCCCTTTTGACCAAAGGGCAGCAATCCTCCGGCCCGGACCAGGGGATAAAGATCTGTTGTGGGGGTCTTGTCCATATAATAACTGCCCAGACCGTACCGGGACAGCCCGGACAGCTGGAAAGCCTCCCGATCAGGGGACGGTTCCTCAATGTTGGGAAAGGAAAGATTCAACCCCCGGGTAACAAAAGTCTCAATTGGTTTTCTGAAGAACCGGACCAACTCGGTCAGGGTTGCGCTACTTTCTTGTTCCAGATCAAGACAAAATTCCCGGGATAAAAAGGGTGTTGGCGCAGGGATGTTCCCCCTCTTTTCCCTGACCGCCTGGGACATGGCAATTTTACACTGGTCCTGGGAAAAGGAGAAGAATGCCCCGCCAGGACTAAAATATTCCGGGCTGAAGGGCTGAAGGGGATGCTCAAAACAAAAAACAACGCCTTTTGGGAATTGAAAACTTTGGGTGATCACATCCTTTAAAGCTTCCACCACACCTGAACTAGGAATGGGAGAATTGTCCTTTATGCTCATGCCCGTATAGGTTATGATCAGACGGTCCCGGGCAGAAAGGAGGGATTCCAGAAAAAGATATTGGTCCTCATCGCGCTCCTGCTTGTCCCCCATTTTGGGATATTTTTTCATCAAATCAAAGCCGACAGCCCCGGCCTTTCTCGGAAAACT
>CAYWNB010000223.1:0-5062 GCA_964459195.1 uncultured Desulfobacula sp. | reverse complement strand
CAGCAAGGGCGTTATTTTACTGGTCAATGATTCATGAAGGATATTGGCTGGCTGAATTCATTTCGATCTCTCAAGTAATAAAACGTGCTCAAGCAAAATATGGCAAGGCTTTTTTATATACTGAGACAGATGGAAATGATCTTACATATTTTATTTTACATCAATTGGACGTTATAAAAAAGGCGATTACGGAGCTTCATGAATATTTAAGCGAACGAACACAAAGAATTCAAGCTGCGCAAAACATTCTTCATGGTGCAACACTCAAAAAAGAACTGAATTTAAGACAATTATCATTACTTCATCATGCTTTAACTAATCCCAATTTTATCTACAATATTAATCAATACCAGAAGAATTATGCTATTGCGTATGACACTGCACGCAAAGACTTGCTTCAAATGTCTGATGAACTTTCATTTTTAAGGAAATTGAAAGATGGCAGAACTTTTGTGTTTCTTTCACCTACGGACTTAAAAGAACGAATTGAAAAGCAAAAAAACAATTAAAACACAATTTTATGAATCACTGAATACTTGCATCATCCTGGCTTCAATTTTTAACGGGAAAAAGTTTTGATTTGCATAGCCGAACCGGTTTTTATTAAACAAAGGACTTTTTACCCGATTATAATGGGGCTCTGCCCCAAACCCTGGGATTTAACGCATTATGGACAAAAGCATGTTAGAAAGGGGCCGTGCGTCACACACCGCCCCTTATACAATAAGAAGATTATGTTTTTTATCTTAAAAGGACGAAATGCTTGGGAACAGGTGGACGGATTCACCAGAATACGCAGGTGGTCGTTTGAAAGATATTTTTTTTAATCAAGGTGGGTCAAAATTGGGTTATAAAAGAGGGTCATTTTTCGGTTGTAAAATCTAATTAGTCTGCATTCGTTTGTTCTGCGCTTTCATAGCTTTGGGTTATTAGAATTTCTGTTTCTGGAAAATGATTACATCTTTTCCCTCGAAAACAGGTTCCGTCTGCCAATGCATAGCCAGCCAGACAAAGGTTTCCTTTGAATAAAAACATATGTGTGTATCGTCATTTTTGTAATGCCAATTGGCAAACATTTCCTGATCTATAACTATTTTTGTCATAATCCCCAGATGCCCACCTGGTTTTATACATCGCCACATTCTATTCAAGCAATGTTTTGGACTTTGTAAGTGTTCTACAACTTCTGTTGCAGTGATAAAATCGTATTCGATCTCCAAAACAGATTCATCTGCGGCATACAACGGGTCGTAGATTGTCATGGGGTGCCCAAGTTCCTCAAACATAAGAGAAAGCGTTGGTCCAGGACCGCACCCAAAGTCTAATCCGCAACTGCCCATGGCCAATCGTTTAATCATGGGGATAAGCATCCGAGACAGGAACTTGCGATATCCTATATCATACGGTGAGTTCTGATGAAGATCATATATGGACTTTTCTTCTTGGGCAGATAGAAATGCCTCAGGGTGAACAAACACCAATAGGCAGTTTGGGCACTGAAAATACGTTCGGCTTTTGTCTTGATGGTAAGCCTTTGCTGATGAACTGCACAATGGGCAGCATATAGTTTCCATACAAGTCATGAGTAGCTTTTTACAACGTCGTTAATCAGCCGTGCGATTTTTTGCGTTGGTTGCATTAGCCTGGTTAGGCCAGTTGTTGGTAAATGTTATTCAGAGACAATGGGTAAACCACCCCACGCTCTTAAAACTTTGCCAGTAATATTGTCTTCAACAGCTTTGACATATAGCTTTGCAGTTTCCGCTGCGGTAACCACCCCTTTACCCTCTTGCCCTGGTTCAACAATAGGTGCAGGACTTACCACATTAACTCTTATACCCCGAGGTAGCAGAGGTGCGGTATTCTGGACAAAGGTATCAACAGCTGCATTCAATGGGCCTGTGGCTATACTATAGGAATTTGGATATTGGCATAAAAAGCCACTTGTGAATACAAAAGAACCGTTATCTTGGACAAAGTTTTCCCCTAAATCAAGAAACCTTATTTGACCAAGAAATTTACGTTCGAAACCATACCTGTAGTCTTCATCATCTAACTCTGCAAAGGTTTTGAAAATACTATCCCCTCCAATGACTGAAATAAGAGAATCAAATTCACCAATCTTTTGGAACATATTACGTACTGATTCGGGGGAAGTGTAGTCGCATTGTACGTCACCACTACGTATACCCACACGAATAATATCGTGATTTTCAGACAATGTTTTGTCTACTTCTTTGCCTATTCGACCAGATGCGCCCATGATGATTATTTTCATTTGGTCCTCCTATTGTTGAGGTCTAAAAGTGTTATTCAACTTCGAACTGAAGCCAAATTGGGCTTTGTAGATAACCGCGTAAACAATAACCTGACTCGGTTTAGCAGAAGATTCAGCACAATGAATGTTGCGGAACAAAAACCATGCGGATTTGAAAACTGAGCAAATCAAAAACCTTATGCATCCCCAGATGCTCGAAAAACCGGGTGGACCCATAGATCACATGCCAACGCGTCCGATCGATATCAAAATGGGCCTCTAAGACAAAAACGCTATCCTCCAGAGGTGCCACGGTGGCATCAAATTCGAGCTCGGCTGAAACACCTCGCAAGTTTAATTCACCATTGACATGGTAATTGGGGGCAGTCAACCAGGCCGGTTCAATGCTTTTGGCTTCCTTAACGGTAAAAACCGCTTTGGGAAACATTTTGGTGAAGAAAAAATCGTCCGAGCGAAGATGCGCTTCTAACAAAGGCTGTAGCTCATCGCCCTTAAGGTTGATATTGTGGATAGTGTTCATATCGATTTCAACCTTACCGGTGATTGTTCTATCTTCGATGTCGACCACACCTTTTGCGATATCCACCGTGCCGATATGGCGGGTATTGGGATTGCGACCAGCCCATTCCACCTGGCTTGCGTCAGCGTCAACCGTGTACTGCCCGTCAGGTAACGTCACTGTCGTTTGTGGATCATCTTTCTGGTCAGTCGCCTTGCCCTCAAGATCATACCCGGCTCCGCACAATGCTTCGAGTCCCCCTGCAAGAAAGGAGGCATTCGCATAGCCAGCCCGATCCAGCTTTTCAAGGGCCATTGTTGCATCTTGGCTGCGTTGGCTGGCGCCATAAACTACAATTGGAACCTGTTTGTTTGGAGCGGCAATTGCCAGATCGTCCAAAAATGAGACCTGGAACACACAGGCATTTTGGGCGCCAGGAATATGTCGGCTGGCAAAATGCTCCGGGGGTAGCAAATCTATCAAAACTGTTCCGGGTTTTTCGGCCAAAAGGTTTTTTAAATCACTGGCGGCGATTATATTTTGGTCAAATTTTGAGTTCATAGACTTCTCCTAACAAGCGAACAAGAAATTGTGAAGGTCAGTATATCTTGTAGATTTGAATGGTATCTGACAAGTTCTTTTAAACTCAACGAATAATTCGTACCAATATTTCCAATGGATGTAAAGATCTTTCGACAAATCCAATTTAGTAAAAATATAATTGATTCAGAAAGAATCTGTCAGAATGTACTTTAATGCAGTAATATGACCGGTAACATGACCAAAGGGTTATAAAGTTGAACTGAAAACTCAAAACTGAAAAACCCGACATACCATATATAGGGGCGCCTATATTTTGTCTGGACAGAGTCTTTAAAATACCAGTGAACTCCCCAGAACACGGGCTCATTCTAAGTGATTATAGACACATTAAGCACCGTTTTACTATTCCAAAATTGCTAAAGGTAGATATGGTATTTGTAACAACCAAAGTCTCCTAACAGTCTTGACAACGAGTCAATCAATGGCGCTGCCATTTGCGTCCGCTGAATTAAGATGTTGGCATAGGTATTGGATTACCTCCCGGTCCAGTGGGAATTGGCCCGGCCATTTTCGAGTTTTTAGCCGTCCTTCCGATATTTCCTTGCCCGGTACAACTACGTTCAGACCGAAAGGAGTTCTCACCTCGACGGCTTTACCGGAGGCAACATCATGGGAGCCGTCCAACTTTAAAGCGGCGGTGCCCGAATTGACAATCAACTTGCGGTTTGCTATCCGCTCTTCCCGACAGGACGAACAGACGCTGCGACAGAAACCACATACGGTGTAGTAGAACCAGTCAGGATCGAAGACCGCCTGCCGATAGTCGTTAAAGCTGTTATTACCGGTCTGCATCTGGGGGTCCGTCTTCTGCAGGCTGATGCACAGCGAATCAAGTTCCCGCTTGTTTTCGGGTAGCGAGCGGCTGAGGCGGTAGGGACTCCAGTTGGACCAAGTCTGGGAAGCAGCTAATCCCTCATATCCGGTGCAGCCGATCCAGCAACAGGTGTTGGGTCGCTTTTGGGATATGGTTTCAGTAATGCCAGCAACTGTAACTTGGGTGGATGCCTTGGGGTGAATCATTTCTACAGGGCAGACCAAACTGCACATTTTGCATCTATCGCAGGGATGTTCTTCATCCGGTATGGGGGTGTCAGGCGTCAAAATAGCGGAGGTTAAAACGCTCCCTAACTCAACCAGCGCGCCGTATTCCTTAGTTAGCAAATTACCACTCCAGCCCAAGCGTCCGATCCCGGCAGCAAGGGCTGCATAGCGGTGAGAAAAATCTGGATGAAATTTGGTCATCTCTGTTACATCGGCGGCGGCTTTCTCAGGTCGATAGTTGTTGTTGAGGTCTACGTTGACGGCTTCGTATCCTTCCGATCGTAGATGTTCGACAAGCGTATCACCGATCGTATAAAGCGTCTGAGCGATGAGTTTTCGGTTGTCGCAGTGAGGTCGCCACTTCTTTTTGCTGATGAAGTCCTTTACGATTTCCGTATCCAGGGACAGCGCAAAAGAAATAACTGAGTTTGCAGATGGCAGAAGGTAGCGCGGATTGGCGGAGGGAGGCCCGTCAGCAAGGAGGTCTCTGGTGGTAATACCAACCAGATCGGCACCGAGGCTCAAGGCCAGGGATTTCAGTCTCGTTTTAGCAGAATCCATAGGAGTCTCCTTAGAATGATGTTAACAAGTTAATGTACGGGTCCGCATATCTTTTATATTTGCATGATATTTGACTAAAA
>CAYWNB010000222.1:0-5064 GCA_964459195.1 uncultured Desulfobacula sp. | reverse complement strand
ACGGGATGTCGTAACATGCTGATTTATCATATTGTCCCGGCTTATGTCCGTAGCCTCTTTTAATGCTTGTTCTGCTATACACCTGTCCAACTCTTTGCGATTCATTAAAAGACCGACCCAAAATAACCCCACCATCCCTAACAACGCAATCACACCAAAAATTATTACTAAATTTTTAATATTTTTTATGGAAACGGCTTTATAAGATTTCAATGGTACGGATATGCTTATGCCTCCCCGTATATTTCCTTCAACATACCCTTGCTTTGCATGGCACTTTAGACAACTTTTTTCGACGATAAGTGGACGCATCAATCTCAAGTACTCTGCACCTTCAAAAATTTTAATTGCAAGGCTTTCGATTGTCCCATTTTCAAAGGATTTAAGTGATTCAACCTCCCAATCATCAGGCTTATTTTCAGAGCGGATTGGATTCAAGCTTGTAATATGGCCTTTCATTCCATATAGCTTTTCCCCAAGTTCGTGGACCTGCCTTGTCATATATGCCGGATTTACCAAAGTTAATTTTCTGCCAGAAGGCGTTAAAATATCACGTTCTGTTATATGGTTCAGATATGGATTTGGAGGTGTATGTTCGGTAACAGGGACATAAGTTCCACCATGAATTGTAGACCAGTATCTATAGAGTAAATCCTTTTCAAAACCAGCACGAGCCTCATTTGTGGCATATATGTAAACGGATCCTTTTTCATTGTTAATTGTCCACATCATAAAGGCGCCGATAATTATCAACCAGCAGACAATTAGGATAGAAAAAGTTTTTTTTATTTCAAAAGTTTTTTCTTCATTCTTCATGACCATTACTCCAAAAAGAATAACCATTATCCTTGAACAGGACTTTGCTTTCTATCCAATACCTTTCGAATGGTCTGTGCAGTTTCCAGCATGTTGATCGGCTTCATAACATAGGCTGCCAAACCCAATTCCTTTGCCTTTTCTTCATCAACAAGAGTACTGTGACCGGTGCAGATGATGATGGGGATATCTTTTCTAATGTCCATAAGCTTTTCAGACAATTTAACACCCGTCATCTGGGGCATGGTCATGTCCGTTATGACAAGATCGAAATGAGCAGGATTTGAGCTGAATTGTTCCAGAGCATCCTGGGGTGTCGTAGCGGTTTCAACTTTGTATCCTAGGCGCTCAAACATCCTTTGTACCATTTTTACAATGGATATTTCATCATCCACAAATAATATGGTTTCATTTCCTCTGGGAATCTCCTGGATTGTCTTTGTATCAACCATTGGTTTTTCTGTAGCCAAAGGGAAAAACATGGTAAATTTTGTGCCTTTACCCAAACTGCTGTCAACGGCAATTGCTCCGCCATGGCTTTTAACAATGCCGTGCACCACTGCCAAGCCCATACCGGAACCTTTGCCTACTTCCTTGGTTGTAAAATATGGATCGAAAATTTGATCAATGATTTCAAGGTCTATGCCCGGGCCTGTATCGCTTACTATTATCTTGACATGATCGCCGCTTTTCAAGTCGGGATAGTCTTTGAATAATTGATTGTCCAAAAATACCTTTTCCACAGTGACAGTCAGGTCTCCGCCGGTTTGTTCCATGGCATGTGAAGCATTGATGCACAGGTTCATTATGATCTGGTTGATCTGGGTTGGGTCAGCAAGGATCATTTCTTCTGTGGTTTGAATATCCCGGTGGATATTTATGGTGGTTGGAATCGTTGATCGTAAAAATTGCAGCGCCTCTTTAATGACTGAGGCAATTTGAATGGGTTGCAGTTTCTGGTCGGTCTTACGGCTGAAACTTAAAAGCTGCTTGACAATATTTTTTGCCCTGAGACTGGCTTTCTTGATCTCTTCAAGGCTGGAATGAGCAGAATTCCATTTTGGGACATCATCTAAAGCAAGCTCCGTGTTACCAACAATAATAGCCATGATGTTATTAAAATCGTGGGCAATCCCGCCAGCAAGCGTGCCGATGGATTCCATTTTTTGTGATTGACGAAGCTTTATTTCAAGTTCTAATCTATCAGTTATATCCCTTTTTACAGCAACATAATTTATGATCTCACCCTCTTTTGAGAATACCGGGGATATTGTAGCCTCCTCTATATATTCTGAGCCATCCTTTTTTTTATTAGTAAATTGTCCTGACCATATTTCACCTCCAGATATTGTATCCCATAATTCTTCATAAAATTGTGCATCATGGACACCACTTTTTAAAATACTGAGATCTTTCCCAAGAACTTCTTTATTGTCATAACCCGTGATTTTTTTAAAAGCAGGATTCACATAGTGTATAATTCCAGAAGTATCTGTGATTACAATTGTATCCGAAGAATTATCCATAGCTAAAGCCTGACGTTTCAGATCTTCCTGAATTTTTTTACGTTCCGTGATATCATTTAAAATAATTATGGAAACGTCCTCTAACGGAACCATATAAAATTCACAACTTCTTTTGGTTCTGTTTTTTATTGTCAATTCCCATTCCTGCATCTCAATATCCGTTTTATTGACGTTTGCTTTCTCAATTGCAACCATCCATGAATTTTGTACTTTTGCTCTGTATTTTTCATCAGGGTAGGCTATTTCCCACCATTTTTCAGCCGTTGAAACATCCTCCACGGTATAACCAAATAATTCAGTAAATTTGTCATTAAAGAGTGAGATGTTTTGGTTTTGATCGGTAATAACCATTGGCAACGGGGACTTTGTTATAATTGTTTTAAACTGTTTTTCGCTCTTCTTTAGTTCAACGGTTCGCTCGTCAACCAGTTGCTCTAAAGATTCCTGATGTTGTTTTAATTCAAGTTGATTTTTTTGCAATTCTTCATGCTTTTCTATTAGTAACTTTTCGGCATGTTTTCGTTCTGTTTTATAAAGGGTAATGGACTTTGACATGGTTTCCATACTTCTTGCCAGCAGTCCAAGTTCATCTTTTGAATTTATTGGGATTGTTCCAAATTGTTTGTGAGTCGTAATATTTTGGGCTACTTTTTTAAGCTTGGCAATGGGTTTTAAAAGATATTTATTGGAAAATAAAAAAATTAGAAACGAGCTTACCAAAGCACACAAAAAACTAATTACCAAAGTAATCAGGCGTATTTTATTCACCAATGCATTGATGTCTTCATTTGGAATGCTATAAAATACCACCCAGTCCCATGGCTTAAAATATTGAGCAACGTAAAGATCGTCATAAGGTTTCTTATCAATATGGCCCTTTATAATTTTTGCCGAATCCTCATCCACTATTCTTTTTGATATTTCCTTCCACGATGATTCAACATTGGCAGAATTAAAACCCTGGGTGCAAAAAATTAATTCACCTGAGTCATTAACAATCAAAATGTTTCCACCCCTGGCTTTTGTTAAAATTTTGGCTCTATTTATTGCATCTTGTTTGTAACTTTCCACATAAGATACCACTTTATCCATTTTGGCGTCTTTCAGTTGTTGATAATTTTGGTGAAGACTTTCAGCCGTGTATGATTCAAGAACAATGCTAAGAAAACGATAATTGCTCAAGTAATTAGTTTTTTTAGCCTCATTAAAAGACCATAGACCAAGTGTTAAAAGAGAAAGAAGCACAAATGGGATAACAATTATTAATAATTTAAATTGAAGTTTCATATTACCTCACTAATGAAAAATATTTCCTTTTGCTAATTTTAGAATGTCTGGAGGAACTATAATATTCAGTTTCTGGGCAGTCGTCAGATTGATTCCTAAATTAAATTTGATGGGTGGAATAACGGGTATCTCTCCAGGGTCTTCACCGTTCAAGATACGATCTGCCAATAGTGCTACTTCTCGCCCATCTGATTCTGCATCAGGAGCCAAATATATTAATGCACCGACTTGTGAACTTGATTTATTGGCACCATAAACAACAGGAACGGTTGTTTCTTCCATTACTAATTTATTATATTCTCTGCTCTCAGCAAAAGGGCCTATAGGCTCCCATAAAAAATCAATCTTCCCGTCAAGCTGTTTCAAACCTTTTGACAATTCTTTTAACATGTAATCAATATTTTTTGGAAAGTCTTTGTACGGGATTTCGTAAGGTATAAATACGATTTCCTTATTTTTTTCAGCAATTTTTTTTAAATGATGTAAATCACCCATTGATGATGCATAAGTGGTATGGATATATCCAAAACGAATTGGTCTGGTTTTAATTTGGTCCTCAATTAATCGAAGAACCAATTTAACTTTTATCTCTCTTGCTATGCTATGTACTCTGCCAGTAATATTTTTACCTGTAGACAGCCCAATACTTTTTACAAGTCCTGCCCCAACCGGATCAGAGACCGTGAAGAATAGTTGAGGAATATTTGTGCCATCAAGAAGCTTTGCAGCTGTTTGTGACGCCAGTGTAGCATTGCTCAAAATCAAGTCCGGTTTTCTTTTTTCTATGGCATTTTTCAGAAGAGATTCAGCAAGTTGATAATTCCCTTTTGCTTTTAAAATAACCAACTCCATGTTGATTCCCTCGTCGTATCCAAGTTCCTTCATTTGAACTTGAAACCACTTAGAGCGTTCTACTACTTCTTTTACATCCATCGTTTCTAATAAAATAATGTATTTCAATTTATTTGCTACACCTGAGGATGGCTGAATTAAAAAGGTGACGATAAATAAAAAAACAAAGACTAGTTTCAAAGCATTTCGTCTTGGCCCAAAAAAAATCATGTAAATCTCCTCAAATCTGGTGATGGAATTGAAAACATTCCTTTGTAGATTAATAATGGTATTTGTGCTGATACCAAATAATACCTCCACAAACAAAATTTCTATGTCTTTTCAAAATGGCTTCCTAAAAAAACCGGCGAACTTTTTTTAAGATAGATATTTCATTTAAATACTTAGTAATCTGAGTGGGTGCTATAATTAAATCAATATTAAAACATACCGAAAAAACAATTATTAAGCAAAAGAAATATATTCAAGAGACTCCTGAGTCCTTTGGTATAAAAGCTCGATCTCATTCAAACTCCGGCAGCGACTAACTCGGGAACTTGAGAGAGCCAATAGTTTCCCTTGTGCAAACACGGACACAGGAATA
>CAYWNB010000221.1:1896-5070 GCA_964459195.1 uncultured Desulfobacula sp. | reverse complement strand
AATCAAGATTTGCAGAACTCAAAGAAAAGGAAAAACAGGCAAGAAAACAGATTGTGATCGAATCTGCCCTGGCATTGTTTGCGAAAAAACCCTTTTATGAGGTGGGGATGAGGGAGGTGGCCGATGAAACCGGTATCTCTCCTGCCACCATATATCGGTATTTTCCCAGCCAGGAAGAATTGTTTAACGAAGCCTTTATTCAGGATATTTCCTCTGCCAGTAAAGCGTTTGAGAAGATGCTTGAAAATGATGAGCCCGTTGGAATTGAAGATTTTGCCATCACATTTGTGAAACATCTTATTGAAAATGAATCCACCTTTCAGATGATGACCTACTTGATGCTCAAGGACAACCTGACCCATCCGGTCATGGGGCAGTTTGATTCTGTCACCAAAATCTTTTTTGATCTGTTTACAACGCTTTTGGAACGACATGGCCTGGCCACGGAGATGGCGCGGATTTATTCCCATTCATTTGTGGCGTCCATTACCGGTATTTTAATGACCTTTAGAAATCATCCGTTAAAAGACAGGGATTCTGCACGGGACCATATTCTAAAGATTGTTAAAATTACTTCTTCCCTGTATTCAAATCAACTTCTGGGTAAATAGGAAATCGTGAAAAATTTCCCGCCATTGTCTCGTTCTTGACACTTTTAAAAATCTTATTATTATATTTAAAATTGTTGTGCGGTTAGTGCTAAAATTTTATGGGCAAGTTAACGTTATTGAATGGGGAAGTATGGAAGAAATCAAAGAAGTCATTGAGCAAAGCCATCTGTTGATCAGCCGGATCAGGAATGAAATATCCAAACAGCTTGTGGGTCAGGAAAAGTTGGTGGACAGCCTTTTAACAGGGCTTTTGACCGGGGGGCATGTGTTGATTGAAGGGGTGCCGGGCCTTGCCAAGACCAGTGCTGTAAAGGCCCTTGCCGCTGCGGTCCAGGCAGATTTTAAACGGATCCAGTTTACCCCGGATTTGCTGCCGGCAGATCTCACGGGCACCGAGATTTACCGACCCAAAACAGCTGATTTTATTACCCGGAAAGGCCCCTTGTTCAATCATATTATCCTGGCCGATGAAATTAACCGGGCCCCGTCCAAGGTCCAGTCCGCTCTGTTGGAAGCCATGGAGGAACGCCAGGTGACCATCGGAGACACGACCTATTTGCTGCCCTCTCCTTTTCTGGTGCTGGCCACCCAGAATCCCATTGAGCAGGAAGGGACCTATCCTCTGCCCGAAGCCCAGGTGGACAGGTTTATGCTCAAGGTGCTGGTGGATTATCCGGACAAGGCCCAGGAGCTTGAAATCCTGAAAAAGAACAGTTTCCAGCAGAAACAAGAGATCCAGCCGGTGATCAATTGTGAACAACTGGCTGTCATGTCAGGGCTCATGGATCAGATCTATGTGGATGAAAAGCTGAAAGAATATATCGTGGACCTGGTTTTTGCCACCCGAAATCCAGAGGAATATGGCATGGATATGGGCCAATACATTGAATACGGGGCCTCTCCCCGGGCCAGTATCTTTCTGGCCAAAGCGGCAAGGGTCAATGCTTTTTTAGCGGGCCGGGCCTATGTTACGCCCCAGGACATCAAGGTGATGGGGCCGGATGTTCTTCGCCACAGAATTTTGCTCTCCTTTGAGGCCGAGGCCGAAGATATCTCCTGCGACCAGATTATCACCACCCTTTTTGATTCGGTTGAGGTGCCTTGATTCTAAATGATTCCCGCAGATATTATAAAGAAAATCAAACGGGTTCATATTAAATCCCGCAGAACCGTGAACAATCTCATGGCCGGTCAGTATCGGTCTGTTTTTAGGGGATCTGGCATCGAGTTTGAGGAGGTTCGGGAGTATTGCCCGGGAGATGAGGTCAAGTCCATCGACTGGAAAGTGTCTGCCCGGCTGGGTAAGCCCTTTATCAAACGCTACCGGGAAGAGCGTGAATCCATTCTCATGCTGCTGGTTGACATGAGCTCTTCTTTAAAATTTGGTACCTTTTCAGGGCAGAAACTGGAAACAGTGGCTGAAGTGGCTTCGGTGCTGGCCTTTAATGCCATTAAAAACAATGACAAGGTGGGGGTGATCTTTTTTTCGGACCGGGTGGAAAAATATATTCCGCCTAAAAAAGGGTCTGCCCATGTCTGGCGGGTGGTCAAGGAGATATTCACCTTTGTTCCCGAAGGGAAGGGAACCGATATCGGTTCTGCCCTGGAGTTTTATTCCCGGATATCCAAAAAACGCGCCTTCGTTTTTATCTTGTCTGATTTCTTAGGAAAAGGATATGAAACCGCATTGAAAATTGCCCGCCAAAAGCATGAGCCCATTGGTATCCGGATTTATGATGAGGGGGCCTTTCACCTTCCGTTGAAAGGAATTGTACGGTTTTCCGATTTTGAAACAGGGAAGACGCTTCTCTTTGACGCCTCGAGCCCTCGAACAAGGGATGGTTTTTTGTGGGCAAAACGCAGGGGCCACCAGGAGACCCAGGCGATATTTTCAAAGGCAAAGACAGATTTAATCGATTTGAAAACCAGCGATTCCATATCCGATACCCTGACCCAATACTTTCGGCTCCGGGAGAGGCGGCTCCGATAAATGCAGGATATCAATCCCATAAAAGCACCGGTCATGGTCGGCCTGGACCCGGGCCTTATCAAAATGATCCTGCTCATTGCAGGGGGCCTGGCCCTGTTGGTCCTGGTGGCTTTTTTGATTTGGAGGTTCTGGAAAGCCAGATCCGGCAAGACTGAAATAGCCCAGATCCCCGTCATACCGCCCTATACCCTTGCACTGAGGGAATTGGATCTTCTTTGCCAAAAGCCTGTGATCGATCCCAAGGCTTTTTATTTTGATTTGGGCGGTCTCATCAAACGGTATATCGGCAGTTCATACGCCATGAATGCCCTTGAAATGACCACCCAGGAGCTGGTGAAGCAGATTCGGTTTACCGGAATGGACAAGGCCCTCACCCAGGCGGTTTCCCAATTTTTAATCGTTTCTGACCCCTTTCGGTATGGGCCGGTGGTGCCCGGGTTGGATCAGGTGAAAAAGGATCTGGCCTCTGTCCGGCAATTGATCACCGGGATGGAAGCGGACCTTGAAGCCAAGCGGGCTTTATCCAAATCAGTTCTGTCCAAAAGGCTGGAAGAGGAGGGCTCCTGATGTTCC
>CAYWNB010000221.1:0-1796 GCA_964459195.1 uncultured Desulfobacula sp. | reverse complement strand
TTTATCCAAATCAGTTCTGTCCAAAAGGCTGGAAGAGGAGGGCTCCTGATGTTCCGGTTTGCCACTCCCTGGTTTTTTTTGCTGCTGATTCCCGTTTGGGGATTTTTGATCTACACCCTGAAAAAGGAAAAGACAAATACCATCCATGTTTCCAGCCTGGAATCTCTTTCAACGGTTCCGACCAGCCTTGGGGCAAGGATTTCTCGTTTTATGCCCTTGTTAAAGGTGCTGGCGGTAAGCTGCATGATCCTGGCCTTGGCCCGGCCCCAGTCCGGGGATGAAAAAATAAATGTCATGACCGAAGGGGTGAATATTATCCTGGCCCTGGATTTGTCCGGATCCATGCGCGCCCTTGATTTTAAAAGGGACAATGAAATAATTACCCGCTTGGAAGCGGTGAAAGGGGTTGTGGCTGATTTTATCATGGAGCGCCAGGGGGATCGTATCGGCCTGGTGGTGTTTGGATCCAATGCCTTTACCCAGCTGCCCCTGACCCGGGATTATAATACCATTGCCTTTATGCTGGATCGCTTAAAAATCGGTGCGGCCGGGCCCAGAACCGCCATTGGGGATGCCATTGGCATCTCCTTAAAACGGCTTAAAGATGTGGAGAGTGCCTCTAATATCATTATTCTGCTCACCGACGGTAAAAGTAACGCAGGTCAGCTTTCCTGGCAGGATGCCGTTGAAATTGCCGCCCAACGGAAGGTGAAAATTTATACCATCGGGGTGGGGACGACGGGAGAGGTTCCCTTCCTGGTGGATGGTGTTTTTGGGCAGCGATATGTTTACCAGCGGGTGGATATGGACTGGGATGCTTTGAAAACCATTGCCGAAAAAACCTCCGGCAGCTTTTTCCAGGCCACGGATATAGCGTCCCTTGAAAAAATTTATAAGATGATCGATGGACTTGAACGAACAAAGGTTGAAGTTGAAAAATGGGTGGAGTACAAAGAATTATATTCAACTCTTCTGGCGGCAGGATTGATGATGTTTTTAGCATATCTGGTATTGAACCATACCCGGTTTATGAGGATTCCCTAGGGCGTAATTATATGAAAATTGGATATAAATAGAATGAAATTTATGGATCCCAACATATTGTATCTGCTCTGGGCAATTCTTCCCGTTGCGGGTCTCATGGGGTATGGGATCCGGCAGCGCAAAATTATCCTGGGTCTGTTTGCAGATCCAGGGGTATACCCTTATATCCTGCCGGGGTTTGGGCCTAACATCAGATGGATAAAATCCCTCCTGATTCTGGTGGCACTGATCCTGGCTGTTTTTGCCCTGGCAGGTCCTAGGGCAGGCTTCAGATGGGAAAAGACCCACCAGCGAGGGGTGGACATCATGATCGCCCTTGATTGCTCAAAGAGCATGCTGGCACAAGACATCAAGCCCAACCGCCTGGAGCGGGCCAAAAGAGAGATCATCGATCTGATCCGATTGATGAAATCGGACAGGGCAGGGCTTGTGGCCTTTGCCGGTCAGGCCATCCTCCAATGTCCCCTGACCCTGGACCATGACACCTTTAATATCTTTTTGCGGGTATTGACCCCGGATTATTTGCCGGTGGGCGGTACCAATTTGACCGCCGCCATTGAAACCTGCTATTCAGGGTTTGAAAAAGGATCCGATACGGATAAAGCCATTGTTTTGATTACCGACGGTGAAAATACGATGGGGAAAAATACGGCTCAAGAAGTGGAAGAAATTGCCAGGAAGATGGCAACCGAAGGGATAAAGATTTTTACCATTGGGGTAGGGGACCCTGCCGGAGCACCCATACCCGATTC
>CAYWNB010000220.1:2650-5079 GCA_964459195.1 uncultured Desulfobacula sp. | reverse complement strand
CATTGTCTGGCCGACTGGAGTGTAAAAACAGGCCAGGACCCAACCGATATTATGCTCGCGGTGTATCACGAACCCGGGAAGATGATACCTGCAGGCAGTGCATTTGTTGTTTCAGGGTCGGCTGCAGCAGGCACCATGAGTCCGGTTTCCAAAATTGTGTTTGATAAAAGGACAAACGCCCTAGAATTTGCGCAACGATGCGGTGGTGAAGTCCTTGATTTCCAGGGCGCGCTTGCAGCGGCTAAATCCAGCGTCTTAAAAGAAAACAAGATGATCAAGGTCCGGCAGATTAAAAAGGGCAAGATCGTTGAACCGTCCGAAACAGACAGATGCCCGGTCTGCAATATGGTTCCGGCCCGCTACCCCTATGGCAAATGTCAGATACAAATAAAGGCCGGGAAAACGTTTCACTTCTGCTCGACCCAGTGTTTATTCGCTTTTATGGGAAACGCGTTTCTATATGTTGACCCGCCAATGGAACCGTTCTTGATTTGGGTGGTGGATCGGAATTCGGGGATGTGGACCAGTGGCCGGACCGCATTTTATGTGATCGGATCTTCAAAAGTATTCGGCCCCATGGGGTATGAGGCGTTCCCCTTCAATTCAATGAATGAAGCGTCAGGATTTGTTATTGAAAACGGCGGTACTGCCGTCAATTACGGTGATGTCACCATTGGAAAAATTGTGCCGGGGTGGGTGTATCCACTTAAAATCGTCAGAACAGAGGACTGATTAAAAAAGGGCTGCCACCCCCTCTATGATAAGCGATGCCGCCATGCCGATCATGAGCATGCCGGAGAAAAGATCGAAATGCCGCCGGTATCGGCGGGCAATGACCGAGGCGCCCGTACCCAGCAGCAGCAGGCCGGGCAGTGTGCCCAGGCCAAATGCAAGCAGAAACGCTCCGCCTTCCAGCGGTCGGTTGGCAGCCAATGCGCTCGAAAAGGCGGCAAAAGACAGGCCGCAGGGGATAAAGCCCATAAACATCCCGGTAATGACCATCAACCCGCGATCAGATCTCTGGAAGGCGGATCGCACAACAAAACGATAACCGGGTATTCTCTGGGGATTGGATATGATAAGCCATTCAGACTGACCGATTATGCCCAGCTGCCCAAGGCCTAAGAGCGCCAGGAAAATTCCTGCCAGCAAAGAAAAAATTATTTGGATGCGGGCCAGGGTTTCCAGGTAGTTCAGCCCTGCAACAGAGATAAGTTTTGCCAGTGCCAGACCCAGACTTGCCATGAGGACCCCTATGAGCATGTAGGTGATAATCCGGCCGGCATGGTAACATAGATGGGAATCGAGTCTTCCTGTTTTGCCGGGAAAAGCGAGGACAAGCGGACCACACATGCCGAGGCAATGGCCTGTTCCGGAAAGGCCAAGAAAAAATAAGGTCAACAGGGAGGATGCTTCCATAATCAAAAGGCTTCCATTGATCCGTCATGAATTAATTGCATTGATTATCACTTCTGAGTATAGTACAGACTGTTTGATATTGCGTCAAGCCGGAAGCGCCTGCCTTTTGGTGATAACAGGGATAACAGGATTCGGGACGGCCGGACATCTGGTAAAAAAGGAAAGGATTTGTTAAAGGTCTTTACAAACGAAGCAATGGGAACCGCGGCAGTTTTATTTGTAGCGCTGCTGTTGCTGTCTTTTGGGGTGTCCGAGGCGTTTGACGGGACGCATCCCCGGATTGGCCTCAAGCCTTTAGACGAAAACAGGCAGATGCAGGTAAGCCCCTCGGACCGGTGCCCGGTTTGCGGAATGAGGGTAATCCAGTATTCGAAATTTAATGGTGCGATCCAGTTAAAAGATACCGCTACTTATTATTTTTGCAGTACCGGTTGTCTGATTCGTTCATGGATGCACCCTGACATATACCTGGGCATGGCAAGGGAACTGCTCGAACGACCCATCGTTCGGGAATACTTTTCCGGCCGGCAGATGGATGCCCGTGACACGATATTTGTATATGGTTCGGATGTCATCGGCCCCATGGGACCGGCGCTTGTGCCTGTTCTGGATGAACGTCACCTCAAGGTGTTTAAAAAACGGCATGGGGGTAAGACCCAGGTTCTGCTCAAGGATCTGAATGATGCCAAATGGTATGAAATGACCGGCAGAAAAATGGCAGAATAAATGAAGCCATCCTGCGATCGACTCGACACATCCGGACAGGGCCTTGTGGTGATAGCCCTGGTAAGCTTCATCGCACTTGCTGTTATTGCCATACTCAGCGTCCAGACCCATCGCGATTCACAGCAGACAACACAATTGTGGATTAACTATCTAGCACTCCAGTCCCCTGCCATCGTTCCATCAGGGCATGTGATGCGCAATACCGGTTATGCCGGTCCGGCAATTGACCGGCGTCACAGCCCCCACCTGCCCGTGATGTCACTGATGCAATTGGCGGATTTTTC